>JBEKTC010000063.1:0-15834 GCA_049516475.1 Candidatus Korobacteraceae bacterium
CCGCATGGAAGACCACCAAGGTGCACAGTGAGTCAGGCCTTTGGGCAATTGCTTGCACTCTCGTTTTGCCCTAGTCTTGCCTACCATGAGCGAAAGAGAAGCAAACGTGCTACACGTGCGACTGGCTCGGCGTGGGTCGGACAATCCACATTCGTTCAAGCAGGCGGATGCCCATCGTACCTGCCAGATTTGCGGTCTTCCCATTCGCCACAAAGTTCATGATGTACCGCCGGATGCCACGCAAGAGCTGGACGTCAAAGAAAACTCGGATGCTTCACCCGATCTCTCGCACGAAAACCCGGGGCCATCGCACTCGCAGGGCAGGCCGAAGGTTGGCGAACTCTGCCGCTGTCCACAGTGTCGCAAAGTAAACATGAATACTGACTTGTGCTGCTACTGGTGTCATAGGGAGTTGCCCGCCCTGTAGGACTCCTGGCAGGCTGCTGAAAACTCGGGAAGGCAGCCCCGCGGGAACCAGTCTCCTAGAAGCGGTGCCCTGACACGAGCGGGGGGCACACGCGGTTCAACGCTTCTCGTACGGATGGAAGATGTAGTCCTTCGACTTCACGACCGTATGGCACGCGAATCCGCAGTCTGAAGGGCTTTTGGCATCGGCGGAGAACTTGTCCGATGCGGCGTCGTAGTTGAATACGGCGTAGCCCCAGCCCCCGCTTTTCGGAAATCTCTTACTGTCCTTCTCCATGACGAAAGCCTGGCTAAAGACAGCCGGGACATCCACCGGGAATTGTGCTTCCGCATCTTTCTTCTGCGTCCACTGGAGCTTCACGATCATGGAGCCATCGGGGAAAAGCTGGCCATTGCCCGGAACGCCGGCCTTGTACGCCTTGATCATGGTCGGATTGGCGACGATCACCTTGAGGACTTCGTCGGTGCGGGCGGAAGAGACCATCGCCCAGTCCTCGTATCCCCTGAAGTCGGAGAACGCGATTCCGCTCGGCGATTTCAGCGAGTACTTGTCTTGGGCGTAAACCACCGTGACGATGAGGACGGCAAGCGCTGCCGCGGCTATCGCAATCGTGAGCTTGCTTTTGCGCTGCATGGGCTGAGCCTTTCTAAACCAGGACTTCCATGTTGGCTCCCAGAATCGGGCAAGCATATCACGCCCCCGATCCCCGGTCCTCCGAAGCGCAGTTTTTCTCCCGGAGCCGTATTTCCGGCGTCGCTCTTGAGCGCTGGCCCCCGGCCGCTATTTCTTTTCTTGCACGTCGACACTGGCGATGGTGTTCTCCCATTCCAGCTTGAGCACGCCGGCGTTGCCACCGTTCTTGTCGAAGGATATGGTGAAGGTCTCCATCCCCGACGGGCGCTGCGTGACTTTCATCGGTATGCGCGCAAGGTCCTGGCCCTTGTCGTACTCGGTGCCCCATTGCCCAGTTTGCTTGTTGACGATGAGCTGCCAACTGCTCATGCCCGGCAGAGCGTAGATGGTGTAGCTTCCCGCAGGAACGGTGGTTCCACCGATGGTGAGATCGACGTCGGTCTTGAGACTGGTGGCCGCGTTCGCGCCCGTGCGCCAGACCTGGTCATAGGGAACGAGGCCGCCGAAGATCTTCCGGTTGCGCATGGAAGGACGGCTGTAGTCGATGGTGACGGTATGCCCATCGGCGAACTTCAGCGAGGCTTGCCCCGGAGGGCTGAGCGGTTTCTTGTCTTGCGCGACCATCACTGCGGTGACAGTGATTAGAGCTACCAGGATGGATATCCAAGAACGGTTTCCCTGCATTACACTCTCCTCTTTATTTTTCTTGCCGTTCAATTATTCACGTGCAGGCGGAACAGCACAATCGAAGCCCGTTTACGTTTCGCCGGTCCCTGAGGACAGATGCGCGTTCAGCGCTCTGCGTCGTCGAGCAGCTTGCCGAGAGTTGGCTTGTGTTTCTCCGCTTTCGGCTTGCGCTCGGTTGGCTGGGCGCGCGTCGGCGGCGGAGTGCCAATGGCCTGGCGCGCGGCAGCTTTCACCGCCGAGGCCGCGCGGAACGGTTTGGGCTTTCGCGGCTTGGACGGCATTGGATTCCTCCGATTTTCGTTCCACCTATCGACAATTACAGATATCACATTCAGACGTTTTTTGTTCGCCTTTCCGGAAGTTCTTGCTGCATCAGGCTTGCGCGCCGTCGTGACGTTTTTACATACTTGACCATGTAAAACTTACCCGCTCGATAATTGTGTACCTACTTCCATCATTATTCCCGATTTGGCACTCGACGTGACGCCTGCACAGGGTCCCAACTTCAACCAGCATTGCCCAGCAAGCGACCCTCACCTCATTATGATCTCCACATCTTGACAATCATTATGATACGGTCTTATGGTCTGGCAATGACTTTGCCGGGACCATCCAAAGACGAGAGCAACACCGACGTCATCCAGGGCACGCTCGACATGCTCATCCTGAAGACGCTGAGTCTCGAGCCCATGCACGGCTTCGGCATTACGCGGCGCGTCGAACAGATTTCACGCGGCGTATTCAAGGTAAATCCAGGATCGCTTCTGACAGCCTTGCAGCGACTGGAACGCGCCGGATGGCTCGATGCAGAGTGGCAACAAACCGAGAATTCGCGCCGCGCAAAATACTACCGCCTGACTCGCGCGGGGAAGAAGCAGCTGGAGATCGAATCGGCCGACTGGAAGCGCCGGGCCTCGGCCATCGCGCGGCTTTTGAATGCGGAGGTCTAGCGCCTCGCCTAGGTGCTTCGCCAGGGAACGGCTCTCACCGCAATCGGCGTAGTCATCGGATTGATTGCGTCCTTCGCCGCGCGACCCGGGCTATCGCAACGCTGCTGCTCGGCATATCACGGCTCGACGTGGTCACGTAGGTTGGCGTGATCGCGCTGCTGCTCGGAGTGCGGCACAGGTCGACCCGTCGATCACGCTGCGATCAGAATAGCTTGGTTCTTCCCGAAACTATTTCACCTGTGAAAAGTCCGTCGGACGCATGTACGTCACATCAATTTTTTCTACCGTCTTTTCGGCCTGCTCGGCGCTTAAAACCTTTTGGAACTCTGGGTCGGCCCACATCGCAGCCCAATTCTTTTTCCCTTCTTCTGGGCTGGAGTAAGCCGCGACCCAGATGAACTCGTTGTCCGAAGCGGAAGCGCCGTCGGTCACCCAGTAACCCACGGCGTTCAAATTGTGCCGGGCCAGTATCTTGGACGTCGTGTCGCGAAATCGCGA
Organism: Candidatus Korobacteraceae bacterium; assembly: GCA_049516475.1. Lineage (GTDB taxonomy): Bacteria > Acidobacteriota > Terriglobia > Terriglobales > Acidobacteriaceae > Bog-257. The sequence goes on from JBEKTC010000063.1 coordinate 3,196, forward strand.
CTCAAGGGCCGGCAGTTTGCCCGGCACGGCATGATAAACGCGAAGCTCGAAGACGCGATTGCTGTCGGCGCTCGCTTGCTGTAGGTGCGAGAGGCGGCTGGCCACAAGCAATCCAGCGGCAAAGCAGAGCAAACCGATGGCACAAGCGGTCCAGTATTTCGATTTCCAGAAGTTGGCTTTCATGGCTATCCTTTCGCGGTAATTACTTAGTCCGCAATGAAATCCCTCGAATCGAGTCCCTGGCTTACTTCCCCGGTTGTGCAGCTCGTGGTACCAGCAACCCAGTCAGGGCCGGAGTAATCAGCACTGCCAGAGGTCCCAGAGTAAGAAACCCAAGCTCATACCACCACGGAACTGGTATTGTGCAAACCTTTCGTTCAATCGAGACGGCAACTGTGATCATTACCATCAATGCGAGGAAGATCATTGCGCCGCGGCGAACGCGCGCAGCCACGCAACCACCGATTGCGGCTGCCGAGAGAAACACAACCGGCGCAAGGACGACCTGCGTCGCTTGCTGTGGGGCAACCAACCTCGAGATCGATAAGTCCACTGCAAGTTTCAGCGTCCCCACGACGATGTAAACGCCCGCAGCGATGCTCATACTGATGAGCCAATTTCCGCTGCGCAACCAGGACCAGGCTATAGACGCGACGGACCGACAGGCTTGACTCCAAATCCAGCGAGCTGCAATGGGTGGCGAGGCCGATTCGGCGCGAAGATTGTATTCCTCGATGAGGTCGCCGAGCATGGCCTCTCGATACCTTGCCGGTACGACAGATTCGAGAAGCCAGCAAACCAGGACCGGCGGCGACTCGTGCCTCATAGGTTCTCCCAGCGGCTTCTTAATCCAGTCATGCTGCGAATGGTTTGTTCGGATACTTGCAGCGCCCTCTTGCCGGCAGCCTCGATGCGAAACAACCGTTTCGCACGGCCTCCGCGCTCCGCGGTCGGTTCGCCGGTGAATGAGCTGACGTATCCTTTTGCTTCGAGCCGCTCCAAAGTAGCATACGCCGCACCGATAGAGATGCTGCGACCAGTACGTTTTTCAATTTCGCGACGCACGATCATTCCATGGGCGCCTCCATCCAGCCGCGCCAGCGCCAGCAGAATTATGTGCTCCAGAGATCCCAGAAGCTCCCCGCGTTTCATTTGTTTTGTAATGTAGAATAAATGGACAGCGAAAGTCAAGTGGGGAATGCGACATCAAGCCGTGCCCGCTGCAACGAGACGGCGAGTGACTACTTCCTTGCCCTGACCATCGACTCGTAGAATTCTTCCAGTTGGCCGATGGTCTTTCCCACTTCGAAGTAGTCGACGCAGCGCTGATAGCCTGTGGCTCCCATGTCGGCGCGCAGCTCTTCATTGCGCAGCAGCTCAATCAGCGGCTTGGCGAATGCCTCCGGCGAGCGATCAGCGACCAGATAACCGGTTTCGCCGTCGAGGATGGCATCGCGGTTTCCGCCCACATCGATAGCTATGGCCGGCAGCGCCGCCGCCATGTATTCCATGATCGCGTTGGAAAATCCTTCGCTGAAGGAAGTGAGACACCCGATAGACATCCGTGCCAGGCAATCCATGATGTTGCCTTCGCCCTGAGTGAAGAAGACGCGGTCGCGTATGCCGAGCTCGGAGGCCAGGTCGCAAAGCTCCTGGTACAACTCTCCGCGGCCCGCAAGCAGAAACACGGCATCGTCAACCTGGCCGGCCACGATCTTCGCCGAGCGCAGAAACAGCGCGTGATCTTTTACCTTCCGGAGATTCGCCACTATGCCAACCACGCGAGCGTCGCGCGGAATGCCCAGCCGGTCACACGCCCGAGGATCTCCCAATCCCCGGCTGAACTTCGTCATGTCCACGCCCTGGTAGACCACGCGCACGCGGTCGGGATCAAGACGCTCGTTCTCGACGGCGATGCGTTTGGCTTCCAGCGAATTGGCCATGATGGCGTCGGTGCGAAGGTTGAGGACAGCAAACATCCTGCGAAAACGCGGCGTGTACCAGTAGCCGGTATTCAGGCGGCTGGTAATCACGATGCGATTGGAAGCGACCGAGGTCAGCACCGCGAAGACCGCAGTCTTGTTCATGTAGGCGTGGGCGATCTGGATGCGATTATGCCGCAGATATTGCCGGAAGCGGCGCGCCTGAACGATGCCGCTCCAGGAGTTCACGCTGGCGGTAGGAAAAACCGCGATGTGGCAGACGCCCTCCAGACTGCGGAGTTGAGGACTGTCCTCAAGGCAGCACACATGAACGTCGAACCTGTCTTTGTGAAGGCGCTTCGCGGTCTCGATGACTTGCCGTTCGGTGCCGGCGTCGAGTCCCACAGTGTCAGACAACAGGCAAACGCTGATGCGCTCGCCCGTGACAGCTACGCCGGCTTCGGAAGTGTTCCCCATTCCTGAGGCTTTCCCTTGGTGACGCGAACCACGTTACGATCGACCGTTCCCACCGAACGGAGGAATTGCAATGTTTCCTGGTCGTACCACTGGAGCGACTGATATCGCGCCAGGTTGGCGTTCAGCTCCAGATGCAGTATGCCACCGTCGCGCAGATGCGAAAGCGCATCCTTCACGAAGAACTGCCACTCCGCAGGCCCCCATTCGTCGGGCTGATCATGACGATTGAAGCATATCCAGAACGCGGTGATTAAGTCGAGATCGCGGAGCGGGATCGCCATGGGCACAAAGCGCTCGATCAGCAAGGGCGCGACGCGCCGGTCGCAAGCCAACGACGCCAGCATCTCGCTGTAGACCCGCACTTCCACATCCGACATGACAGTCGCCGGAGCGTCGATTCCGTGGCAGTCATGACCGCAAGCCAATGCCGCCGCCAGAAAGTATCCCGGACCGCAGCCAATATCCAGAATACGCAAAGGCGGGGAGCGATGCAGCGCCAGTGCGCCGATGCGGTCCACGTTAAAAGGAATCCAGAAATCGTAATCCGCGTATTTCGCGGCGCAGGCGGGATCGCGTTCGAGGGCCGCAGCCGTTTCCTTGCCGAGTCGATCGATTCGTCCGAGATCGGCGGTGCCTCGAATACGGGAGGGCAAACGAAATAGCGCCAATGAGCGATACCGGCAGAGACGGCCCCAAGTGCGGGCAATCTCCAGCCGGTTCGAAGAATTCTCAGACATTAAGGAAGCTTAGCGTTGTTCAGGTAGAGCCAGCCTTTAGGCTAGCGTCTAAGCGCTCTATTTCTTGATTTCGAGTCGGCTTTTAGCCGACGGCACAACTCCCGTTGTACGCCGGCGTCTCCGTCATGCAGCAGCAGCTACGAGTGCCTGCTCTTTCATCTTCTCTTTGCGCTCTCTGGCGACCGCCAACTGCAGCGCCGCAGAAAGCCCCAGGATGGCATATAGGAGTCCGCCATACGCAATACTGAGGAAGAATGCGCCGATGGCGGCCATCAGGACTGCCATCTGCACGAACATAGCGGCGCGCCGGGTGCTGGCCCGGGGATAGCGGTTACGAATGGGCGTGAGCCCACGATAGGCGCGCCAGAACGCGACTATGTAAAAAATAAGGCCGGGAATACCGCATTCGCTGGACAGCTCGGTGTAGGAGTTGTGGGTGTAATGCCACACGCCTCGGTGACCGGCCTTCTCCGCCTCCTTGGCTTCGGCCACCATGAACTGTCCCGGTCCCACACCCAATATCGGATGGTGGATCGTCATATCCAGACTTTTACCCAGCAGCATCTTTCTGGTCTCGGCCGATTCCGCGGCTTCTTCCGCTGCAGATGTATTGGCCCGGAAAACCGTGGTGAAACGTCCCAGGATATTCGGCGGCAGCAGGGCGCCGGCAAGGATTAGGAATATGAGGCCGCCCCCCACGATGGTAATTCTCTGCTTCATCGTGGCAAAAATCAGGAAGAAGATAATGCCCGCACCCATGGCCAGCAATCCCGATCTTGAACCCGTCTCGGCCGCGCCTGCCAGCACCGGAATCATCGCCAGGATCATGACCACTCTCAACAGGCCCTTTTTGACCGACGCGGAAAACCAGATCAGCGGGAATCCGACGATCAGGAACAGGGCCAGAAAATTGGAATCCGACAGGGTGTCGTTGCCGCTGCCCAGTCCCAGGCGGTTGCTGCCCTCTCTGCCTCCGCCAATCACCAGCGATAGAATCCCGACCACGGTCATGGCCAACGCAATTACGAACATCACACGATAGCAGTCATCGATGCTGCGGATGAAAGCCGTCATGAAGAAGATGAGAACCAGCGCCTGCAACGCGACGGTAAATTGATCGAAGGCGCCCCCTTTCCAGGTGGCGAACGGTATGCAAAGTAGCATCCACCCGGTGAACCACATCATCGCTCTGCCCACCGGCGATTGATAGATCGTCTTGGTGGTACCCGTCATGATCATGCCGATCAGCAGAAGCGGCTGCAGCAGCAAACCGGCGTGCATAGCCGGGACCATCTCCGGAATACGGCTGCAATAAAAGAACAGATAGACCAGCAGAAGGTAGTGAAAAGGCTTGTAGAACTCCGCGCCCCGTTTTTTTCGGCCGGGTGCGGACTGCGACTGCGGCTTAGATGGGCGGGTGCCAACTGCCGGTTCCGCTACCTCCAGCGCCTCGGTTTCCGGATAGGCGTAATCGTCCACCGTGGCAGGTGCATTCATCTTTTGGATTGCGGATAGATTCACTTGGTCACCCCATCAGCTCGCAACTCTACAGATAGTTCCTTAACCACTCGGGCGGGATTGCCTACGGCGACGACTTGCGCAGCCACTGGCCGGACAACAACCGAACCGGCCCCGATGGTGGTACCAGACCCAATATCAGCCATTATGATGGAAGAAGCCCCAATCCAGCAATCCGAACCGACATCAATCGGCTCGAACTTTCCCTCTCCGGAACCGGTCATCCGCCCTTGGGAATCCCGGCTATGCTGCTGCCTTCCACTTAAAACTTGCACTAGCGACGCAATCTGGGTCCGGTCGCCAATCGAGCAACTGCCCAGAATGCAGTAGGAGCCAATGTAAACTCCGCGCCCCAGCGTGGCATCGGAGTGCGCGAAAAACGATCCGAACGACACGCGGCTGTACAACGAACACTGCTTCAGCGTCAGTTTGTAATATGCAATGCGAAGATAGTCTCCAACCACTCCCGGGACCATCGAGACTGCATGGGCTCCGATGGTAAACGTCATCGGGAACCGGCCAAATCCGGCCAGCGCCGCCGCCGGCAGCGCCAACACCAGAAACAGCCCGTGCAAAACAAGCTTGATTATTCTTTTCATTCCCCGGCGTGCGGGTGGCCGGCTGGGGGAAAGCCGCGACCGAGTATACCATTAAACCCGCCGCCGATTAACCAACTAGTGGAGCTGCAACGTGTTTCTTGCGGCACGACCCAACGGGCCGCTGAAAAACTCCGCTTCCGAAAGCTTTGCACCAGGGCACGACTTCACAGGCTGCTGAAAAACTCGAGGAACGGGCTGGTTCGGGTAGTGCGGCGCTTCAGCGCCGCGTCGGGTGGTAACCGTTCAAGGAGCCTTTAGGCTCTCCGGTACATACCGGGAAATCCTGAAAGCGCGCTGTTCTAGCGGGTTCGAACTAAGTACCTCAGCGGCTAAAGCCGAATCGTCTTGACCGGCGATAACGCGGGCCTAAAGGCCCGCACTACCCGAGCTAGGCGTCAGATCGACTTTTTCAGCAGCCTCTCAAGTCGTTCCCTGTAACAAGTCATAACCATGTATGAGATGGCTAATGGCTGCTGACTACTGGCTCCTGGCTACTGCCTGCGCCGATAATCGCCACTCTTGCCGCCCGACTTGCTTTGCAGAACAACTTCGTGGATCTCGATCCCCTTATCCAGCGCTTTGCACATGTCATACACGGTGAGAGCGGCGACCGAGGCTGCGACTAAGGCTTCCATCTCGACTCCGGTTGCAGCCGTCGTGCGGACCAAGGTGCGAATGGCCACTCCATCGCTTCGCACTTCGGCTTCGACTTCAATCTTGCTCAACGGAATCGGATGGCACATGGGGATGAGTTCCGCCGTGCGCTTGGCAGCCATAATTCCGGCGACCCGAGCCACTTCCAACGGATCGCCCTTGGGATTTTGCGGCAGCGCCCGAATCACCTCTCGGCTCATCGCGACAAAAGCGCTCGCCTTAGCCTCGCGCACCGTAGGCTGTTTGTCGGAGACGTCGACCATCGAGGCCCGTCCAGCGGCGTCGTAATGCGATAGTTTCTTCGGCTTTTTATCTGACTTCGCCATGCGTAAGAAAAATCCGGCAGCCCGTTATAGGCTGTTCGATTCCCCGATTGGTGTCGCCCTCGCTCTGAAGGGGCACGCCTTTAGAGCCTGCCCTGAGCTTGCCGAAGGGTGCGCCGTCACAACTCCTTTAGATTTGTCATCACGAGGAGGCCTTCAGGCCGACGAGGGATCTGCTTTTAACTTTTTAGGCCTGTGAAGCCGTGCCCCTTCAAATCACGGCATCAGTATCGTAATCGCCTCGCCCGCCGCAAACCGCTCCCGATCCGGCGGCACCACGATGTAGCAGTTCGCGCGCGACACTGCCATCAGATCACCTGACCCTTGCCACTGTACCAACTCGACCTCCGGCTTTTCGTTGCCGCCTTCTAGCCTTGCCGGGAGAAATCGCGTAAGTCCGGTCCGGCTGGTGAAATCGGATTTCAGAGTAGCTTGCGCGAATGGCAGCGGCTGCGGCTTCGCTCCTGACAGAGAGTCCAGCACCGGCCGGGCGAACAGTTGGAACGTTACCATGGTTGACACCGGGTTGCCGGGCAGTCCGAAGAATGGAGTGCTTCGCTCGCCCGATTTCACCTCGCCGAACACCACCGGCCTTCCTGGCTGGATTTGCGCGCCAGTGAAAAAAATGCGGGCCTGGAAGGAGGCTAGCACCTGCTCGACCAGATCGTACTTACCCATGGAGACGCCGCCGGTGATGAGCAGGAGGTCGGCTTCCAGACCTTTGCGTAACAGCAGCGCCAATTCGTCAGGCTCGTCGCGGGCCACGGGCAGAATCATGGGCTCGCCGCCTACCGCTTGCACCTGTGCCGCCAGCGAGTAGCTATTGGAGTTGCGAATCTCGTTCGGTGCAGGTGGCAAATTGATGTCGACGAGTTCGTCGCCGGTTGCCAGAATCGCGACCCGCGGCCGGCGATATACGGCAATCTCGGGCCGGCCAATGGCCGCAGCGATCGCGACGAGAGCGTGGTTCACGCGTGTGCCGCGCGCTACCAGGGTCGTTGCACGGCGCGCTTCCGCTCCCATCGCGACCACATTTTCCCCTGCGGCTACTGTCCGCTGGACCACGACAGCATCACCATTTCGCTCCGTGTGTTCCACCATCACGACGGCGTCGGCTCCCTCAGGTACGGGCGCGCCGGTCATGATCTCGACAGCTTCGCCTGCTCTGACGGCAATCGCGCTGTCTTCTACCGGCGCACCAGCCCTGATCTCTCCGATGCAGCGCAACCGGCATGACACAACAGCTACATCGTCACTGCGTACGGCGAATCCGTCGCGCGTGGAGCGGGGAAACGGCGGGAAGTCGCGGTCCGCGCGCAAGTCCTCTGCCAGCACCAGACCGGCAGCGTCCAGCAGCGGCATCATCTCCGGCTCGGTCGGGGAAAGAGTCGAGGCATATTCTTCGACCAGACGCCGGGCGTCGGCGAAGGACGGCAGTTTTGTGACAACAGTACTTCCCATGCCTGGATTACCCGAGCGAATTCTACTGGAGTCTGCGGGAGAGCGAAACTGCGGCGGGCAGCGAGCGCATGCGAGTGGCAACGGCGTGCAGCCGCAGATCACACGGCAACCGGGTTATATCCATGCGTAGCTCCGGCGGAAGCCGCGGGCCAGGCTTGCCGGTTTGCCGACGCAAGGCACAATCCATCGCGAAAGGCGCAAGGGCCGAGCTACATTCACGACATGCGCCGGAGGCGCGACACAGGTTAGCCCAGCCGTTTACGGCTGGGTCAACGGCAATTTTTTCTCCCGAGTGCCGTAGGCACGACACGCAACCGCCCCCATGTGTCGTCCGTCGCCGCACCCTGCGGCCCGTTCCTCGTACGCTCGGCCTATGTCGCACACATACTCGTCCATGCTGGTGCATTGCGTGTTCAGCACCAAGGAGCGGAGGAACCTGATACCCGAACCGCACCATCTTTGGCGATATCTCACAGGAATTGCCAAGGCCAGGCAGATTCCCTGGTTGCCGTCGGGGGCACCGCAAACCACGTGCATCTGCTGCTCGATCTGCCGCCCACGATGCAACTGGCGCAAGCTCTGCAACAGCTTAAGGGCAACAGTTCACATTGGTTAAACGAAGAGAAAGCTCCCTTCGCCTGGCAGCAGGGATAGGGCGCTTTTGCGGTCGGAGCATCGCAAAGGGAAAATGTTCTGGCCTACATTTCCAATCAGGAGGAGCATCACAAGAAGTGGACGTTCGAGCAAGAGTTCATCACCCTGTTGCAGAAATACGGAATCGAATACGACAGCCGATTCGTATTGGGATGAAAGAAGTGTCGTGCCTACGGCACTCGGGTGTTCTTATGATGCCCTGACCCAGCCGTGAACGGCTGGGCTAACTTGTGTCGCGCCTCCGGCGCGCTGTGCGGATGCCAATCACAACGGCGTGTGGTAGCCAATCACAACGGGCGCCGCATTTTCAGGTGTGATGTAAGTTTGGGTTGAGCCGATCTTCAGGCCGGCGTCAAGTCCAGTTCCTAAAAAGCTGGGGCTGCGGTGATCATTTTCAATGACCACTGCAGCCCCAAAATTATTTGATCGCCACGAACGCGGCGCCCGGTCTGAAGCGCTGCTCTACCCTATTTCTTGCTGGGCTTCGATTTGCCGTAGCTGGTCTCAACCGAAGCGCCGATGGAGGACAGCATCTGTTTGGCGGCATCCGCATATTTGCCAGTTGGTTCCAGCTCCAGATACTTGTTGAAAGCGTCTGCTGTTCCCGGAGGAACAACCATCTTTCCGGTTTTGTCGGTGGTCGCCTTGCCAATTAGATCGACGCCCTTCCAGTAATATGCGCCAGCTCGTTTGGGATCGATCCCGATTGCCTTGTCGAAAGCGGCAATGGCATCGTCGACCTTACCAGTGTTGGTGAGGACCGCTCCCTCATTGTAGTAATAGGCGCCTGCATTCGGCGGGTCGGCCGCGGCTGCCGCCGCGTACTGCTGGACGGCCTTATCAGTTTGTCCCGACTTGGCGTAGGCGTCGGCAAGCTGAGCCATGTACGCTCCAGAAGTGGGTTTGATGGCGAGCGCTTTCTGATAAGACTCGACGGCGTCTTGATAATCCTTCGTCTTGGCTGCCGGGTCAGTGGCGTGATCCCCGGCGCCGCGCTGCGCATCCCCAAGATAACCCCATACCAGGTCCTGGCTGGGATCGACTTGCGTGGCCTGCTGTAGCAAGGTCACAGCCTGGTCGTAGTTGCCGGCTCCTTCCAATTCCTTCGCCTGCTTAAGCGAGGCGTTCAGCGTTTTTAGTTTTTCATTGTTCTTCAGGGACGACTCGGCCTTCTGGCGTTGCTCGCCCGTTCCCGCGCTATCCTTCGCCAGGTCAAAATCGACGGTACGCTCACCGCTGGCTTCGATCACGGCGTTGCCGTGCTCGTCAATCGGATTGCCGTTTTGCACCAAGGTGACTGTGTAAGTCCCCAGGGAGATGCCAACCGAGTAGTATTGGCCCTTCGAATTCGTCTTCAGCGTGTACTTTGTTCCGCTCCGAGGATTGTAGAGCTCTACCGTAGCTCCAACGATTGGCTTGCCAGCTTGATCTGTGGCAGTGCCAGTGACAGTTCCGGTGATTTGTGCCCACAGAGAGACTGCACTCATCCCGATTACCAGTAGTACTCCGGCAAGATTGCTGTATTTCTTCATGGTTCCTCCAGCGCGGAGACGGAATGATTATTGCCTGTCCTGCTGCAACCGTCTCTCGCGTTGATCTTGAAATTTATCTTCATGAAAAGTCCTGAACTGCAGCCTGCGACAGATAAGAAATGGGATCGATCGCGCCTGCCGCTGCAAAGGCCCGTAGCCGTAAGATGCAACTGTCGCAACTGCCACAAGCCTGATCGTCCCGGCTGTAGCAAGACCACGTTAAATCGAAGGGTGCGCCCAATTCAAGGCCACGCGTCACAATCTCACGTTTTCGCAGAGCTATGAGCGGGGTCTCAATCCGGATGCGGCCTTCCTTGGTTCCGGTTCGGACCGCCTCGTTGAAGGCCTGGTAGAACTCCGGACGGCAATCGGGATAACCCGAACTGTCCTGCTGTACCGCCCCAATATAGATGAGTTCGGCGCCCAGCACCTCGGCCCAGCTTACGGCCGCGGAAAGAAAATGCGCATTGCGAAAGGGCACGTAGGTTACCGGAATGTGCGCTCCAATGTCGGGGCCTGCTTCGGGAACGGCGATCTGATCGTCGGTAAGCGCCGAGCCGCCAATCAGACGAAAGAAGGGCGTGCGCACAATGAGACGCCGGTGAATTCCCAGGCGCTCGCAGATGCCCAGAAACGCTGCCTGCTCGCGCGCCTCCGTACGTTGGCCGTAGCTGATGTGCAGGGCGGCCACCGCGTCGGCGCCGTAGTTGTGAACGGCCAGCGCGGCGCAAACGGAGGAGTCCATTCCTCCGCTAAGCGAGACGACGATGTGTGTCTGTGCACTTGGCATTTGGCCAACACTAAAGATCGTTTCACCACAGAAGCACGGAGTGCACGGAAATGTCTTTCTATTATTTGTCTTTTTCTGTGAGTTCCGTGCTTCCGTGGTGAATCTGTTTTCGCCCGGGTGCCCCGTTCTAGCCTTCGTTTGGCCAGGGCGGGGCCCTTTTCTCACACTCCCTTTAACGACGGTTCCCAAATGAACTTATGGATCTGTAGTCCTAGGCGAGCCTTCAGCCCGTCCGCCAGCATCCATTCCGCAAGCTCCCGCGGATCGACCAGACAGTGCGACACGTCACGGCTTCCAGTGGCGTTCTTGCGGAAGGCCGGCGAAAATATGACGGAACTGACTCGCGCGTTCAGCTCATGCTCGGCGGCGAACGAGCGGGCAAATTCGTAATCCCACCGGCTGGCGATCACAAACTTCACTTCGTCGCTCGGGCCAAGCCACTTCAGGTTCTCCATGCGAAATGTGCCCCCCTCACCGGAGTCGGGACACTTCACATCCACAATCTTAACCACCTGCGGTGGAACCCGCTCCAATGGCCGCTCGCCGCTGGTCTCCAACAGGACCGTGTAACCGGCGCCAAGCAGGCGATCCATCAACGGGACCGCCTCGCGCTCCTGTAGCAGCGGCTCGCCGCCCGTGATCTCTACCAGACCTCCGCCGGGCGACAGGCGTTGCACTTCCTGTTCGATGTCGTCCAGCGTCATGCGCTTTCCGCCCGTGAAGGTGTACTCGCTGTCACACCAGACGCAGCGCAGGTTGCATCCCGCCAGCCTCACGAAAATGCACGGCAGACCGGCGTAGGACGACTCACCCTGCAACGACTTGTAAATCTCGATGATCTGCATGGGGTGCCGCGATTCGCTTTTCGCTTTTCGCCTTTCGCCAGAGAACATTTCCGATCACTCTGGCGAAGAGCAAATGGCGAACAGCGAACAGCGAAGAGCGGGTCTTACTCGCTGTATCGCGCGGTCGTCGTGTCGGTCTCCCAGATGGTGACGTCCTTCACTCGCACTCTGCCATTGGTGCTCTGCTTCAGCCCGGCGTTAGTCTCATCGAAGAAGTACTTGGCCAGGTTCTCGGCCGATGGATTCACCGTGGTAAACGGCTCCAGCTCGTTGATCATCTCGTGGTCAAGATAGTTCATCACCGGACGCAGCACGTCTTTCAGGTCCTTAAAGTCCAGCAACAGGCCGGCCTGGTCCAGCTCCGTGCCGCTCAAGGTCACGCGGACGCGGTAGTTGTGTCCGTGCGGCTTCTCGCACTTGCCGCGATAGTTGCGCAGGTAATGGCCGGCGGAAAATGTGTCTTCTACGGTAACTTCAAACATGAGTTCTCTGTTGACATCCTGATTTGAAACCGCGTGCCTTTACAGGCCGCCGAAAACAGCTGGGGCGGGTAGTGCGGCGCTTCAGCGCCGCGTCAGGCGTCAGCCAGAAATGCGGCCTTTAGGCCCTGAGGTACATACCTGAAATCGAGGGCCTTCCGATTAGCGCCCTCGGACGGGGTACCCTGGGGCTAAAGCCCGGTCTTTCATACTCCCCTTCACGCTGGCCTGAAGGCCAGCACTACCCGGACTAGCTTTCCCCGCAGCCTCTTTCGGCCCTGCCGATGGCCGCGATCGCCGCCGGGTGGCGAAGTAACTATTCTAGCCTGTTTGGCGTAAGATAACCGTGATCCGCAGCAAGTCGGTAGTGGGTCAGTGTGAAATTGTGGTCAAGTGATCTTGGGTGGAGCACGCCTTTACAGGCCGCTGAAAAAGTCGCGATTTTGCGCTGTTCGGGTAGAGCTAGCCTTTAGGCTAGCGTCTAAGTGCTTTATTTTCGATTCCGAGTCGGCTTCAGCCGACGGCGCAACTCGCGTTCAACGACTTTTTGAGTGGCCCGTCAAGGCGTGCTCCACCCAACACGTGTAAGCGCGTGAATTTCAAACTGACCCACTACGGGGTAAGTGTGCTGTCAATCAGACCGCATCC
>JBEKTC010000064.1:0-15559 GCA_049516475.1 Candidatus Korobacteraceae bacterium
TATGTTGCCATGTCTGGCCCGTCGGGCTGCGGGAAGTCGACGCTGCTGTCCATCATCGGTCTGCTGGACACGCCGACAGCCGGCAACTATCGCCTGAATGGTTCTCCGGTGGAGAACCTGGACTTCGGCGACCGTTCGCGGATTCGCAATCGAGAGATCGGCTTCATCTTCCAGAGTTTCAACCTGATCGGCGATCTCACGGTGTACGAAAATGTCGAGCTGCCGCTGACCTATCGCGACGGCATGCCGTCGGCGGAGCGCAAGCGCCGCGTGCTGGAGTCGCTGGAACGCGTGGGCATGGCCCACCGGCTGCGCCACTATCCCTCGCAACTTTCCGGCGGTCAACAGCAACGTGTTGCCGTGGCGCGCGCGCTGGCTGGATCGCCGTCGATCCTGCTGGCTGATGAGCCCACCGGAAACCTGGACTCGCGCAACGGCGAAGCTGTGATGGAGTTGTTGCAGAAGCTGCACCGTGAAGGCGCGACCATCTGCATGGTGACGCATGATCCGCGCTTTGCTGCCCACGCTCAGCGCGAAGTGCACTTGTTCGACGGAAAAGTTGTGGCCGAAGAAGAGCTACGGCGGCTGATGCAGGAGCAATAGGAGCAGCACTTGGCACTTAGCACTTGGAAAATTCGTGCTGGCGTGCAATCGATAGAACTAACCGTCAAGCATCATCGCTAGCCGGGGATAGGGTTGGCTGGCCAACCGCTAAATGCTAAGTGCTAAATGCCAAGTGCCAACGAGCTAACGCTTGCTTGCGAGATATACAATGACCGGACTCCTCCAAGACTTGCGATACGCGTTTCGACAGTTGCGCAAGAACCCCGGCTTCGCTGCGGTAACGGTGCTGACGCTGGCGCTGGGTATCGGCGTCAATGCGGCGATGTTTGCGGTGATCGACGCCGTGTTGCTGCGGCCTTTGCCGTTCCCCAAACCAGACCAGATTGTGCAGATGACCGAGTCGCGGCCGGAATCAGCTGCAGCCAGCGCTTCCGCACTGCCTGACATACGCGATTGGCGGGCGCAGGCCCACTCCTTCCAGGACATCGGCTGGTACACCGTCGGCATTCGCAGCGTCGACGTGCCAGGCTTCTCCGACTTCATCCCAGTGGTTGCCAGTAGCGCCAACCTTCTATCTACGCTGCAGGTTGAGCCGGTGCTGGGTCGGAATTTTTCGCCGCAAGACGATCAGGCCGGTCACGGCGATGTGTTGCTCATCAACTCGGTGGCGTGGGAGAAATTTTTTGGCAAGAACCCGCAGGTCGTGGGCAGCTCGCTAAAGTTAGCGAACAAACTCTATACCGTCATCGGAGTGATGCCGGCGGGCTTTGAATTTCCCAACGTCGGAGACGGTCCGGTCGGCTGGGTGCCGCTGGTGCCGGCCAAGGAGTATGAGACTCGTAACTCGCAATCTCTGACTGCGGTTGGAAGGCTGAAGAACGGCGTGACTCCTGGGGCGGCGCAGGCTGAGCTCACTGGTATTCAAACCAATATCGCAAAGGCTTATCCGACTCTCGAATTGGAGAAGCGCGTCATCGTAAAGCGCTATCGCGAAGTCCTGACCGGTAATGTACGGCCCGCGCTGCTGGCGTTGCAGCTCGCCGTGCTTGCGGTGTGGCTGATTGCCTGTGCGAACGTCGCCAGTCTGCTGCTGTCGCGCACCACGGGCAGACGGCGCGAAATTGCCATTCGCAGCGCCATCGGAGCGGACAGAGTGCGCCTGGTGCGGCAATTCCTCACCGAGAGCCTGGTGCTGGCGTTTACGGGCGCCGCAATCGGACTGGCCTTGGCGTATGGCTGCGTGCGCGTCTTGAAGTTCTATCTCGACCTGTATCTGCCACTGTCCCACCACATTCAGATCGACGCGCGCGTGGCTGCGGCCCTGGTCGGCTTCTCCGTTATTTCGGCAGTGCTGTTTGGACTGGTTCCCGCGTTGCAGGCGGCGCGGGCTCCGGCGCAGGAAGCTCTGCGCGATGGCACGCACAGTGCCGGTGCCAGCCGCCGGCAGAAACATTTTCGCGATGCGCTGGTGGTAGGCGAGATCGCTCTCTCATTGCTGTTGCTGATCTCTGCGGGGCTGCTGCTGCGCAGCTTACTGGCTTTGCGCGATGTGCCGCTGGGATTCGTACCCCACAATGTGGTAACCACGGCAATCATTCTGCCCCAGGCGGGCGGCGGAATCGTAGGCCAGTCGGGCAAATATGCGGGCAAGGACATCGCGCAAGTGTTCTATGCGCCGTTGCTCGATCGGCTTGCTCATCTCCCCGGCGTCGACTCGGCGGCCCTGACCACGACCCTTCCGCTGTCACCCAACTTCCAGGCCAGCGGCTCGTTCGAGGTCATCGGCCGGCCAAAAGATCCAGCGAACAAACTCAATGCGGCGATACGCGCCGTGAGCCCAAGTCTCTACCCGACGTTGGGCATTCGCCTATTGCAGGGACGCTTGTTCAGCGATAGCGACGGGCCGTCGGGGTCGGCCGCCGCAGTAGTGAATGAAGCCTTGGTGAAGAAATACTTTCGAGGACAGAACCCACTGGGTCAGCAGCTAAAGATCAGCGAGAAGGGACCGCATGGAATCGTGACCATTGTCGGGGTGGTGGAAGATACGCACCAGACGGCGATGTCGAATGACGTTCAGCCGGAGATCAACGTGTCGTATCTGCAACTGACTCCGAATGACGAGCTGACGCCGTACATTCTGGCATCGTTCACTAACCTTGCGTTGCGCACGCATGTCGCGCCCTCGGCAGTCATTCCGAGCCTGCGTAGCGCCTTGCGGGAGTTCGATCCTGATCTTGCCGTGCTGGACGTTCAAACGCTGCAAGATGTAGTCGACACCTCGATGGGAAGCCAGACGCTGGCCGTACGCCTGTTGTGGATTTTTGCCGGATCCGCGCTGCTGATCTCGATTGCCGGCATCTATGGCCTGCTTGCCTACAACGTGAGCCAGCGCATGCGCGATCTGGGAATTCGCATGGCGCTGGGAGCGACACGCTCGAATGTGATTGGACTTGTTCTGCGCCAAGCGGTCGTGCTGCTGGGGGTCGGAGTCGGTATCGGCGTGGTCGCGGCCGTGTCGGCGGGAAGAGTGTTGCGCAGCTTTCTTTATGGAGTTGTGCCGTATGACGGCTGGACCATTGCGGCTGTGTCTGTGTTGTTGTTGGCCTGCGGACTGTTCGCCAGCTATATTCCGGCGCGCCGGGCCTCGAGGATTGATCCGGTGAAAGCGTTGCGGTGGGAGTGAAGAAGAAGTAATTAGTAATTAGTAGCTAGTGGCCTGCGACTAATGGGTTTCACTAAGTCATTGGGGTTTGGCAAAGCGTGCGCGACTCTCACCAGAAATAGCTTGGATGCAACAAGCTGTGATGGGGCAAGGCCGCCTGTCTGACATTTGAAAGCTAATTACTAGTTACTAGTTACTAATTACTAGTTACTCATCATGATCCAACTCAAAAACGTCGAACGCAGTTATAAGACCGGAGCGGGGCAGACATGGGTGCTGCGCCGCGTGGACCTCACCATCAATGAGGGCGAATTCATCACCGTCATGGGACCGTCAGGGGCAGGGAAGTCGTCGCTGTTGAATGTGCTGGCGCTGCTCGACGATCAGTGGGCGGGAGAGTATTGGTTCGGCGAGCAGCCTGTCCATCTGATGAAGCGCAAAGACCGCGCCGAGTTGGCCAAGCGCAAGATCGGCATGGTGTTTCAGAGCTATCACTTGCTGGACGATTTGACGGTACAGGAGAACATCGACCTGCCGCTGTCGTACAAAGACATCCCGCGCGGCCAGAGGCAGGGCATGGTGGCTGAAACGCTGGACAATTTTCAGATTGTCGCCAAGAAAGACCTTTATCCCAACCAGCTTTCCGGAGGACAGCAGCAACTGGTGGGCGTGGCGCGCGCGGTGATTCACAGGCCGGCGCTGTTGTTGGCTGACGAGCCTACGGGCAATCTGCACTCCAGCCAGGCCAAAGAGATTATGGAGCTATTCACCAGGCTGAATCGCGAAGGCACAACCATCGTGCAGGTAACGCACTCAGAGGTGAATGCGTCCTATGGATCGCGTACCATCCAGATGCGCGACGGCTGGCTGGTGAGCGATACCGGCAATCCAGCGCTGACGCAGAACGGGGAGGCGGTCCGCCCATGAGGGAGCGCCGGCCAGCGTCGAAGATGATTGTTGTTGTGATGTGTGCTCTGCTGGCGTGCGCGCAAGCGCAGCAGGAAACACCGAATGCGCCGGTGCCGCAGCAGGCGCCGGTTTCCGCCACTACGTCCCCGCCGGGGGCGCTCTCCATTCGGACGCCGTCGAACCTGGCGATGCCGCATTCGAACAACCCGATCAAGGCTTACGCTCCAAGCACGGTAGCTAAGCCGGACCTGGCGAATTCAAACCGGCTGCAACAACTTATTCGCGATGGCAAGCTCTACATCTCGCTGCAGGATGCCATCGATCTGGCGCTGGAGAACAATCTTGATCTGGCGATTGCGCGCTACAACCTGCCGATTGCCGACACCGATATCCTGCGCACCAAGGCCGGCGGTTTCTTTCGTGGAGTCAATACCGGCGTGGTGCAGGGCACTCCGGGCGGAGGCGTCGGCGGCTTTGGAACCGGCGCTCCCAGCGGGGCTGGAGCCGGCGGCACGACGGGCGGCGCGGGCGGCGCGGGCGCGGGCGCTTCAGGACTGGTGCAGTCGACGCTCGGTATTGGAACCAACGTATCGTCTTACGATCCAATTATCAGCGGCACGACCAGCCTTGAGCACCAGACGCTGCCTCTTTCCAATGTCCAGATTTACGGTGTACCGGAGCTTCAGACCAATACCGGCCTGGTGAATCTCAACTACAGTCAGGCGTTCCCTACCGGGACCAGCTTCAGCCTGGAGGTAGACAACAACCGGCAGACCACGAACAGTATCTTCAACAGTTTGAATCCGATCTTGAACTCGTACTATCGGTTGACAATTCAGCAGCAATTGCTGGCGGGCTTTGGAACCGGTCCCAATCTGCGCTACCTGCGTATTGCCAGGAACAACAAGAAGATTTCCGACATTGCCTTCAAGATGCAGGTAATCGCGACCGTAACCCAGGTGGCTAACATTTACTGGGACCTGGTCAGCGCCTACCAGGCAGAGAAGGTGACGGAACAATCCTTTGCCTTCGCGCAGCAGAGCTTCGACAGCGCCAAGAAGCAGCTGCAGCTGGAGGCCATTCCGGAGATGGATGTGATGCGCGCCGAGACCGAGGTTTCCAAGCGCGACCAGGACTTGACTGTCGCCAAAACCAACCTGCAGCTGCAAGAGTCGCTGATCAAGAACGCCCTCACTAGAAACCTGGACGATCCTACGCTGGAAGCCATGCCGGTGATCCCGACTGACCATCTGGATACCATCGAGATCATTCCCGAGAAGCCGACGCAGGAACTGATCGCGCAGTCGTTGCTGGACCGGCCGGAGTTGGCGGAGTCGGACATCGATCTGAACAACCGCGAAATCACCCGCAAAGCCGCAGCCAACGCTCTGCTGCCCACCCTGACGCTGGTAGGCTTTTACGGCAGTAGCGGATTGGCTGGGGACCTTAACCCGTTCTTTACCGAGCCCAATCCGCCGCTGGTGCCCACCAACTGGTATGGCGCTTTTCAGGATGCCTGGAACGGTTCGTCGCCCGACTACCTGGTGGGACTCGCCCTGAACATACCGATTCGCAATCGCGTGGCCAAGGCCGACCAGTATCGTTCGGAGCTGGAGTACCGGCAGTCCGAATTGCGCGAGCAGCAACTTAAGAAGCAAATCCGCATCGAAGTGCGCAACGCCGAATATGCGCTTGAACAGGGCCGGGCGAGAGTGGAGGCCGCCAGGAAAGCACGCGATCTGGCCGAGAAGACATTTACCATCATGCAGAAGGAGCAGACGCTGGGCGCGGGATCGAATTTCCAGACGCTGGCCGCGCAGCGCGATCTGGCGGTGGCCGAGTTGGACCTGGTGAATGCCGGCACGGCGTATCAGAAGTCGAAGCTTGAATTGCAGCGTGCGACCGGTACCACGCTGGAAGAGAATCGCATTCAAATTCAAAACGCGGTGGACGGCACCGCACGCTGAGGGAGAAGATTTTGCCGCGGACACAAAGCCAGGCCAACACGCGCGATGCTGCCACGGAAGCTCGCGATCGGCAGCGCACCGGACGCGTGCTTGCGGCTGACGACCAGCCGCACATCCTGGAAGCGCTGGAGTTGCTGCTGCGCCCGGCCGGCTTCGCGGTGGATACGGCAAAATCTCCCGCGGCGGTTCGCGAGTCGCTGGCCAGCGAATTCTACGATGCGATCCTGATCGACCTGAATTACACGCGCGACACAACCTCCGGCCAAGAAGGCCTCGATCTGCTCTCAGAGATCGTCGCGCTCGACAGCAATATCCCCGTCATCGTCATGACGGCGTGGGGCAATGTGGGACTCGCGGTCGAGGCCATGCGACGCGGGGCGCGTGACTTCATCCAGAAGCCGTGGGAGAACGAGCGCTTGCTGGCAATCCTGCGCACGCAGGTGGAGTTGCATCGCGCTTTGCAGCGGACGCAGCATCTGGAAGCCGAAGCCCGGCTGCTACGCGCCGAAGGCCGGCCCGACTTCATTGCCGCAGCGCCGTCAATGCAGCCCGTGCTGCAGACGATCGCACGCATCGGTCCCTCCGACGCTAATGTACTGGTGACCGGCGAACACGGCACCGGCAAAGAGATTGTGGCGCAAACGCTGCATGCGTTGTCGTCGCGGGCGTCGATGCCGCTGGTCGCGGTCAATACCGGCGCGCTTCCGGAGGGCACATTCGAAAGCGAGCTGTTCGGTCACGTGAAGGGCGCGTTCACCGACGCGCGCATGGACCGCATCGGACGCTTTGAGCTGGCCGACAATGGCACCATCTTCCTCGACGAGATCGGCAACGTTCCTATGCGCCAGCAAGCCAAGCTGCTGCGCGTGCTGGAGACCGGCGAAATCGAACGCGTGGGATCGTCGCGGACCAAGCACATCAATGTGCGCGTGATCTCGGCGACGAACTCGAACTTGCAGGATGCCATTGCCGCCGGCCTGTTCCGCGAAGACCTGCTGTTCCGCCTCAACACAGTGGAGATTCCCATACCGCCGTTGCGCGATCGGCGTGAAGATATCCCGCTGCTTGCGGCGTACTTCCTCAAGCGCTATGCCACGCGCTATCGGGTTGCGGTCAGCGGGTTTGCTGCGACCGCTCTGCAGGCCATGATGCAGTACGCATGGCCCGGCAATGTGCGCGAGCTGGAGCACACGCTGGAGCGCGCGGTGCTGATGTGCCAAACCGGAGAGATTCAAGTCTCCGACCTGGGGCTGAGTGTGCAGCAGCGGTCGCAGGGTTTGAACCTGGAAGAGCTCAGCATCGAAGAGGTCGAGGGCATTCTGGTTCGCAAAGCGCTGCAGCGCTTCCATGGCAATGTGAGCCAGGCGGCGGAGGCGCTGGGGCTGAGCCGCGGCGCGCTGTATCGCCGGATGGAACGCTATGGACTCTAGTTCAGGCGGCGACTCGAGCTCTCCAGTCTCGTCGAGTCCCAAACTGTCGCACAGTGACGATTCTGGGCGCTATCATCCACCCTCGCGCCGACGCCGTTTCAGACTTCTCTACGAGAAACGAATCGCCCTGTTTGCTATTCTGGCGGCGCTGCCGGGCGTCACCTTCGGCACAATCCTCATCTGGACACACGACTGGAGCCGGGACACCAAGATTTCTCTCACGGGATTGGAGCTGTTTCTCTGGCTGGTGCTGACGCTGGCATTGCTTGACCAGATCGTCCGCCCGCTGCAAACCCTGGCGAACGTGGTGGGCGCGCTACGCGAGGAGGATTATTCCTTTCGCGCGCGCGGGGCCGCACCCAATGACTCCATGGGCGAGCTGGCGCTGGAGATCAATTCCCTCGCTGACATCCTGACCGAACAGCGCGTGCAGACGATTGAGGCGACCGCGCTGCTGCGGCGGGTGGTCGAGGAGATCGATACGCCGCTGTTTACCTTCGATCCCGATCACGTGCTGCGGCTGATGAACGCCGCCGGTGAGCGGTTATTGCAGCAGCCGGCAGCGCGCCTGCTAGGCAAGACCGCCAGCGAGCTGGAACTGAACGCATGCTTCGAGGCGCCAAATGAGACGCTGGTCGCGCTACCTTATTCGGCACCCAACGCCCGCTGGATGGTGCGCAAACGTTCCTTCCGGCAGAACGGCGTGCCGCACACGCTGATTGTGCTGTCGGATGTGAGCCGCGCCTTGCGCGAGGAAGAGCGCAGCGCCTGGCAGAAGCTGATTCGCGTACTCGGTCACGAGCTGAATAATTCGCTGGCGCCCATCATCTCGATTGCGGGGAGCCTGGCGTCGCGCTTGCCCTTGGAAGAATTGCCGGAGGCGCAAAACGCAGATTTCCAGCGTGGGCTGAACATCATTGAGTCGCGCACGGCGGCTCTGCATCGCTTCTTGCAGTCTTACCGCAGGCTGGCGCAGATGCCCGCGCCGACACTGCAGCCGATCGAGCTACGGCCGCTGTTCGAGCGCGTGGCAGCGCTCGAGACCCGCGTAAAGGTCGATATTTCGCCCGGCGCGGAGCTGGTGCTGATGATGGATCCCGACCTGATCGAGCAGATGCTGATCAACCTGGTGCGCAACGCCGTGGATGCCGCGCTGGAGCAGGCGCAATCTCACAAGGTTGGTGAAGACGGTAAGCCGAAGGTGACGATGCGGTGGGAGCAGTTCGATCGCAAAGTGGCGCTGATGGTGGAAGACAACGGGATTGGGCTGCTGAATCCGAGCAACGCATTTGTGCCGTTCTACACCACGAAGCCGGGCGGTTCGGGAATTGGACTGGTGCTGTCACAGCAGATCGCTGAAGCGCACGGCGGCTCGATCGAGCTAACAAACCGTCCCGATGCGCGCGGCTGCCGGGTGAAGGTGATGCTGCCGTACCGGCATTCGTAGAGTAGGACAGCGTCCTTGCCAACGATCCATCGTGGGAAGGCGGATCCACAACGCTGAGCAAGGCGCACTAAAGCAGAAAACTCCGGAGTAGAATGGCGAGTCGGCTGATCTAACATATGCCGACGAGCTATGAAACGTTGGGCAATTCTCGTCTTTCTACTGTCGGCTGCGATGCAGGGTCACAGCCAAACCAGATTGGCGAACTTTCCCTTCGCCAAACCAAGTATTTCGCCCGATGGCAGGTTTACTCTGGAGAGTCGGAGTTGTGTCGACCATGACTGCAAGGACATTGATCGGAAGCTGTGGCTAGTCAATAACGCTACCAACGATCGCAAACTACTGCTTGAAATCGAACGGAACGTTCGCATCGGCTGGGCTCCCACCGGTAATACATTCTTTTTGAACGACAACCTTGGTAGCAATATAGCGGAGATATACCTGTATTTCCCGGCTGAGGATCGGCGCGTCGATATTGGCGAATCGATTGATCAGAAGATTCCATCCGACCGTCACTTCGAGAATGGCAGTCACCATTACTTTAATGCTTTGTATTGGATCAACGGCACTTCCTTTCTAGTTAAGCGGTTTGGGCATTTCGATACAGAAGGTGCGCAGGGGTTCACGGTTTGCTACCGCGTGAACCTTTCAGGTGAGGTTAAGCGCTTGTCCCAGTCTGGCTATGAAGGGAGCCCCTGCGAACTGCGCAGCAAATAAGATTGTTCGCAGCTCGATCCAACCACTGCTGCACTTCTATGGCTTCTTATCCTCAGCCGACGATGATTGCTCGGTTGCTGAATGTAATCCTGGTTGCGTAGATGCCTTCCCATCATCCGTCGGCGGCTTCTCCGTATATTGCACGATCACGGTAATCCTTCGATTGGCCGGATCGGACGCGTCCTTGGCGTTGCGCGGCTGCTGATCGGCGAAGCCGCGAACTTGCGCCACCTGGTCGGCGCGCAAACCGTGCTCTTGCATCAGCCGACGGCTGGCATTGGCGCGGTCGGCCGACAATTCCCAATTGGTGTAATTGGCGCGGGCTGAAAACGGCTGCGAATCGGTGTGCCCCTCAATCGAGATCTTGTTGGGGACCTTGCCTAACTCCTCGGCAATGGTCATCATCATCTCCCGGCCATCGCCATTGGGATCGGTTTGTCCGCTCTGGAAAAATGTTCCTGTCTTCGATTCCAACATTTCGATACGCAGACCTTCGGGCGTGACCGTCATCTCAATGTGGTCCTTCAGCTTGTCGAAGTTGGCGACTTGGCGAATCGCTTTCTCCAACTCGGCTTTTACTTTATTGAGGCTGTCTTTGCTGACCTCATGGGTGGGCGCCTTGTTGGTCCCGGTCAACTTTCCCGTGCCCGCAGGGTCCTTGAAGTATCCGCTGATGGCCTCCTGGATTGGCTTGCTGCTGTTCATCAGCCAGAGCACGATGAACAATGCCATCATGGCGGTGACGAAGTCGGCGTAGGCGACCTTCCAGGCGCCGCCGTGATGGCCGCCGTGGCCGCCTATGCGTTTGATGATGATGGGCTGTACTTTTGCGGCCATGCGCTTTTGTCCTACGAGGACGCTGGTGCAGCCTCAGCCTCCGCAGGCGCGGCTTCGGAAGCGGCGGCTGCGGCAGCGCCCGATTGTTTGCAATGCTTTTCGAACTCAGCGAAGCTGGGGCGCAGATGCGCCGGGACGGAGCGGCGTCCCATTTCCACTGCCAGCAAAGGCGACGTGCCCTTCATGAACGCGATCATGGTTACGCGCAGTACGTGCAGGTATTCATGTTCTTCGTGCGTGAGCTTTGCCAGGTTGGAGGCAATGGGCCCGACGAAGCCATAGCACATCAGAATGCCGAGGAATGTGCCCACCAGGGCCGCTGCTACCTTCTTGCCGATCTCTTCCGGAGGGCCGCCGAGAGCGCTCATGGTCATGACCACGCCGAGCACAGCGGCGACAATTCCCAGTCCAGGTAGTGAATCGGCGACACTGCTCAAGGCGCCCACCGACTCCTCCGACTCATGGGAGTGGACGTCCATGTCGGCCTCGATCATCTGATCGACGTCGAAGGGCTCGACGCCGCCCATCAGCACCATGCGCATGGTGTCGCAGACAAAATCGCGCGCGTGGTGGTCTTTGACGAAGTCGGGAAATGCGGCGAAGAACTTGCTCTTGCCCGGCTCTTCAATGTCGTTCTCCACGGAGTTGGGACCGTCGCGGCGGATCTTGTTGAACATGTCGTACATCATTTTCAGCGAGTCAAGATAGCGCTTCTTGCTGAACTTCGATCCCTTGAGCACCTGCAGAATTCCATTCATTACTTCCTTGAGGGTGTGCAGGGGATTGGCCACCAGCAGCGTTCCCAGGGCTGCGCCGCAGATAATAATGGCTTCGGACGGCTGGATGAGCACCCGGATGGGCCCGTGTTCCATGAGGAACCCGCCGATCACGGCGCCCAGAACGACCAATATTCCGATGATGGCAAACATGCTCTTTGGGGCTTCCTAAGCGTGGCTACCTGAAAATGCCGCGGTGCTTTGGGCGCGTCACTCAGCCGGGATCTGGCGGGGGACGGGCCTCGCTTCGTTTGGTTATGGCGAGATCATTAGACACGCGCCTCCATCCTCTTCTATCGGCGGAGCGGCGAAAATCTTGCGTCCACGGCTGTGGGGCGAGCCCTGACAGGAACCAGTCTTAAAAGTCGCTTTGTGTCAGGGCACGGCTTTCAGCCGTGCCGCCCGGTTGCCAGCAACCCCGGGCTTTAGCCACTGATGCGGCAGTTTCGCAGGGGCTAAAGCCCTACTTTTTTTCGGGCGTTGTTCGGCACGACTGAAGTCGTGCCCTGACACAAGGCGTAACCATCTATGAGACGACGATGACTAGGTGACTTGGTGGCTGAGTGACAGTAACTGAGTGACTAGACGACTAGATGATCTCTAGATACTTACCTGTCTTGCGGCGCGGCTTCTGTTTAGCGGAGATTGAGCGGATGATGAGTTTGCTTCTGCCGCTGGCCGGCAGCGGAGCTTTGTTGTGCACGACGGCTGCGGCGATGAGTGCTTCTACCTCGGGGCGAGCCAACGTCTTCGCGGATTCAAGCCGGATGAAACGATTCTGCACACCCGAGCCGAGCAGCAGGTGATGGGGATCGGGCAGAGTGGCGCCGCGGTAGAAGGCGAGGCCCACTCCGTTCGCCGCTGCGGCAAGCGAGACTATGCAATCGGAGGGGCGTTCGGTCGGGCAATAGCCGATAACGAAGAAGTTGTAATTGTCGTAGACCAGCTCGTTGGCGGTGGGCAGGCGCTTGCGAAGCGCTTTGCGCACGGCGCGAATCAGCGCCTGGTTTTTCGGATCGAACTTGTCGATAAAGCTGTTGAGCTGTTCGGCGGGATCGGGTGAGGCTGACCGGACGGGTTTTGCGGGTGGCTTCATAGCGCTGTACAGCCTAGCACAACAGCGCTGCAGTGTTTCAAGCGCCAATCGCATGCCGATGCAGGGTACGGGGAAAAGCAGATCCTTCGCCGACTAAAGTCGGCTCGTGATGACAAGAATAAGTTGCCCGCAACGGCGCAGCTGAAGCTGCGCCCTTTCAAAACGGCGAGCCACAGACTTTTTGCGCAGCCACCTCTCCAAAACGCGACGACAGCGATTTTCCCGCAGCCTGTCAAGTCGTGCCCTGTCACAAGGCGGAGCGGATGATTCAATGTCGCGCTGGCTGAAGGACGCTCCTCGGTCGCGCGACAACTTAACTCCCCGTCGGCTACACTGACTTACGACACATGGCATGGTTTAAGCGCGAATCCGTTCCCCTCGACACCTCGGGCGAGAAGCGGGTCAAGACCGAAGGCCTCTGGGTGAAGTGCGACCAGTGTCGCCAAATCATCTGGAAAAAGGATCTTGACCAGAATTTCAACGTCTGCCCCAAGTGCGATCGCCACTTCCGCATCGACGCGCGCACCCGTCTGTCGTACCTGCTGGACGACGGCAAGTACGAAATGGAAGACAACAACCTGGTCTCCACCGATCCGCTGGAGTTCACCGATCTGAAGTCCTATGCCGGCCGGCTGCAGCGCTCGCAGCAAGAGACCGGGCTGAACGACGCGGTCATCAATGCGCGCGGCAAGGTTGACGGCAAGCCGGTGATCGTCAGTGCCATGGAGTACGCGTTCATCGGCGGCTCGATGGGCACAGTGGTGGGCGAGATGATCACCCGGGCCATCGAGCGGGCTACGGCGGAGAAGCTGCCGCTCATCGTCGTGTCGGCCTCCGGGGGCGCGCGCATGATGGAAGGCACCATCAGCCTGATGCAGCTGGCGAAGATCTCCGCGGCACTGGCCCGCATGGACGATGCTAGGGTACCGTACATTTCCGTGATGACCGATCCCACCACCGGCGGCGTGACGGCGTCGTTTGCCATGCTGGGCGACCTGAACATCGCCGAGCCGGGAGCGCTCATCGGATTTGCCGGACCGCGCGTGATCGAACAGACCATCCGCCAGAAACTGCCCGAAGGCTTCCAGCGCAGCGAGTTTCTGCTGGAGCATGGAATGCTGGATGGCGTGGTGCGCCGCCACGAGCTGAAGGCGTACATATCGCGGGCGCTGGACTTCATGAAGGCGCCGGCGCACTGAAATTCTGGCATGAAGATTCTTATCCTCACCACCGATCAGGAACTCGCCCTGCTGCGGCAGCACGTATTGCAATCCGCCGGGCATGAAGTGCTGGCGATATGTAGCGAGAAGCAAGCCCTGGAAGCGGTGGAAAAACAGGTGCCGTTCGACATCGCATTGATCTGCCATCACCTGCCCAACGCCACCGCGCGCAAGATCATCCGCATCTTCCGCGACGAAAAACGCGAGGGCAAAGTGATCTTCATCGCGCACATCTACGGCGAATGGCCCGAGGTGGAAGCCGATCGCTACGTGGTCGGCTCTGACGGACCCGAAGCTCTCCTGCAGGTGATCGCCGAAACCGGGCCGAACGCAGCCGCTTAGTTACCTTTTCCCGAACCATCCGCTGGAAGGTACCGAAGATGTTGCCGGCTGCTCCTCCGATTTCTGCTGCACCTAAGCAAAAATCGTGTTACAAAGAATGCACAACTTCCGCTGCACGCCAGTTACTAACGAAGTAGCGGAGGGGGATGAGATCGAGTATGGGCCGGCGCCAGCTGCCGGGTGGGGGAGGTGCCACATGGATCTGATTACGATCGCTGTGGTAGGCGTTATCGTTGTGAGTTACGTGATCGGTTCCTTGACGAGTTCGGTGGAAACCGAGCAGAAACTGCCGCACCGTTACTAAGCAGCGGCGCAAGATCCTTTAAGGCGCGGGAGAAGCACACAGCTTCCCGCGCCTTTGTTTTGTCCACGGGCCTCCGCGTCCCGCGATGTCTGACTCCTCAGCTACAATCAAGCCAGCACTCTGCGATTTGAGAGCGTCCCGTGACTCATGCCTGGCACGACATCTCTCCCGGCGAAAAACTGCCGCTGGAGTTCTATAGCGTCATCGAGATTCCCTACGGCTCGAATGTGAAGTACGAGCTGGATAAAGGGAGTGGCCTCATCAAACTGGATCGAGTGCTTTACTCGGCCGTGTATTATCCCGCGAACTACGGATTCATCCCGCAAACCCTGGCCGAAGACGGCGACCCGCTCGACGTTCTGGTTCTGTGCCAGCAACCGGTGGTGCCGCTGACACTGATCTATGCGCGCGCCATCGGCCTGATGACCATGATCGATTCCGGCAAGCGCGATCACAAAATCATCGCCATCGCCACGGAGGACCCGGAGTTCAATAGTTACCGGGAAGCCTCCGAGATGCCGGAGCATCGGCTTGCCATGCTGCGGCGGTTCTTTCTCGACTACAAGCAGCTGGAAAAGAAGGCTGTCGAGGTCGACGAGATTTTACCGGCGAAAGACGCACTTCCTGTCATCGAGGACGCGCTGGTCCGCTACAGCGAGCAGCGGCGTAAAGGGTTCGGCAAGGGACATTAAGAAAAGTTGAGGGGATCCTGATTAGTCCGAGGATGTTCCCGCCGGGGCTAAACAGTTTGCTGAAAAAGTCGGAACAGCAGATCTCTCGCGGGCTGAAGCCCGCTCGGAATGACAAAAATAAAGCGCTTATCGGCACGACTAAAGTCGTGCCCTGACACAAAGCCCTGGGAGTTTTTCAGCAGGCTGTAAAGCCCCATTTATTTTGCGATGTTTGCGGCACGGCTGAAGCCGTGTCCTTTCAAAACTCGGACTTACTCGCAGTCTCCTTAGGACTGAGCCGTCATTTGCCCGGCTTCCATTTATTGAGGAATGCCAGCAGGTCCTGCGGCGCCAGGGAGCGGGCTTTCTCGAACTCGCCGCCTTGCTGGCTATAAAGCAGCTTGCCGCTGCTGTCGAGCACCGCCAGCGCCGGAATACCCTTCTTCATCGGCACATGATATTGCTCCATGATGTCCTGGTTCTTGTCGCCCTCGCCCACATCCACATGCACCAATTCGTAGTTGCGTTGCAGCACGCCGGCCAGGTCGGGACGATGAAATGCCAGGTCGAGGACGTGGCAGTCATAGCACCAGTTTGCGCCGAAGACGACGATCACATTC
>JBEKTC010000065.1:0-15530 GCA_049516475.1 Candidatus Korobacteraceae bacterium
TAAGGGTGGAGACGACCGGTTGCGGATCCCCCGCGGGCCAGACCGACAGAAAGCCCAACGGCTGTCCCGAAGGATTGGGCACGACCGTGAAGTTCAGTGAGTACGCCAGGGGATTGAGACCTGTTGGAATGCAACTGCTCTCCCGCAGCGGAAAAGTGCGTTGCGCTTGCGCCGCCAGGCGTGGCCCTCCCAGGTGGCCGACAGCGCCGCGAGTGTCAACCAGGCGGCAGGGCGTCAGCGGATAGAACTGGTAGGTCTGCGAGCCAGGGGTAGTGAAGTAGCCATCGATGTCGAGGATGACGTCGGTAGTATTGCTGACATAGACGCTGACTGCGCCTTGGCTGCCGGCAGGCACGATGGCAGCGTTGGCCTTGATCCGGCCATCTGGGGAGTTCATGGTGGAGACAACAGGTTGAGCTTCACCGGTGGGCCAGATCGTCAGATATCCCAAAGCCCCGTGCGGCGCCACAGTGACATTGAGCGAGTAGGCTGCCGCCGTCGTAGGAATGTCACAGCCACCAAGCTGCGGTACGGTGAAGCTACGTGACGTGCCACCCTGAATTGGACCGCCAGTTTGTCGGGTGTCGATCAGGCGACAGGGCGTAACCGGAGTGAGCTGAATTCCGTGGCCCGGCTCAATGAAGACCGCCGTGAGGGACAGATTCTGCGTCATGGTCAACGCGCAGGAGCCAACGCCCATGCAGGCGCCGGTCCAGCCGCTGAAGATCCAGCCTGACGCGGCGGCGGCATTTAACGTCACCTGCGTATTCGGCTGGTAAATATGCGTGCAGGTGCCGGGACAATTGATGAAACCGTCGGTACTGGTGACGCTGCCGTTGCCCGCGACCGACACCGTGAGGGTGACCGGTAGCTGGTAGAAGGTGGCGGAGACGTTGGTGTTCTGGGTCATGGTCACCTGGCAGGAGCCGGTACCGGAGCAAGCGCCGCCCCAGCCGGTGAAGGCCCAGCCCGTTGCGGGCGTGGCATTCAAAGTGACCTGCGTGTTATCGAAATAGGAATGGCTGCACGTGCCCGGGCAGTTGATGAAACCGTCGGTGCTGGTCACGCCCCCATTGCCACTGGTCGAGACCTGTAGCGTGTATTCAGTGAGTTGCAACGAGAAGACTGTGCCACCGTTATTGGTTCCGCCCTGCTTTGTGGTTCCGTAGAGCTTCCCGTTGCTGGCTTGTATCAGTCCGGCGTAAGGGTTGGCGCCATCGGTGCAGTTAGTCTGCGAGCAAAACCTATAAAGTGTGCTTAGCGAGCCGCTGGGGGTGATTGCGAAAACCGTGCCTTGGTTGCCGGTCCCGCCCGCGTAGGTTGTCCCATAGAAATTTCCGTCTCTCCCTTGCACCAGCCCCGCATAGGGCTCACTGCCGTCCGTGCAGTTGCCTTGCGGGCAAAAGGTGTAAAGGGCTGTCAACGTGCCGCTCGGGGTCATTTTGAAAACCGTGCCGGCGTTGCTAGCGCCGCCCTCCGAGGTTGTCCCGTAGAAGTTGCCGTCGCTGGCTTGCACCAGGGTTCCGGAAGGGCTAGCGCCGTCTGTGTAATCGTCGAAACTGTGCAGCGTGGTGAATGTGCCCGAGGTGGTGATCTTGAAGGCTGTGCCTGCGCTGTGCGCCCCGGAGCCGCTGGCGGTTCCGTAGAGATCGCCGTCGCTGCCTTGCACCAGCCCGCCGAGAGGATTACCGCCGTCAGCGCAGTTGGATTGAGAGCAGAAATTGTGCAGGATGGTCAGCGAGCCTGCGGCGGTGATTTTGAACACAATGCCTACGTTGCTGGCCCCGCCCGCGTAGGTTGTCCCGTAAAAGTTCCCATCGCTGGCCTGCACCAACGGAGGCCAGGGATTGGCACCATCGGCCGGATATCCAGCGAAGGAATGCAGGCTGGTGAACGTGCCGCTGGAAGTGATTTTGAAGACCGTGCCGCCAGCTTGCCCAACCGCGCCGCCGACGGTAGTGACCCCATAGAAGTTGCCGTTGGTGGCTTGGATCAGCCCGGCATAAGGCTCGTAGCCGTCGGCGCATCCCTGTTGAGAGCAAAAGCTGTGCAGCGTGGTCAGCGTGCCGCTGGAGGTGACCTTGAAAACCGTGCCTGCTGTGTTCGCCCCGCCGACGTAGGCTGTCCCGTAGAAGTTCCCGTCGGTGGCTTGCACCAGCCGGCCCAGAGGGTATTGCCCATCGGTGCAGTTGGTTTGCGAGCAAAAATTGTAAATTGTGCTTAGGGTTTGCGCGGACGAGCCGATCGCCGTCGCGGCGCAAAATGTACAGACGATGCAGACCATCTTCCAAAAGCTGGCTTTCTTCATACCCCCTCCTATTGCGCTTCGCCTGGCTAGGAATTGAACAGCTCTCAACCGCATAGTTTGTCGATTAGGGATCCGCGAGCGGCGGGATCTCTTGAGAAGGCTGGGTGTGGCGCGAGGGTCGGCAGCTGGTGCCACGGGCGCACACGCCGCACTTAGCCACAGAACGAGAATGAGTAATAACAGTACGCAGCCCAGTCTGTCAGTGCAGCGCGTCACCGCCTGAGGTGACGACCCGCTACAAGCTCGCTGTCACTTGCCGCAGCTTGCAAGGCGCTCGCAACCGCTACACACCTACGGCGCGAAGTAGCCGGAGATGTCCAGAATCAGTTGCGTCAGACCCTGGGCGTAAGCATCGATCGAGCCATTCGTCGTCGGCACGATGGCCATGTTGGAAGTGATGAAGCCATCCACGGCGTTCAGCGTCGAGACCCCGGGCTGGTTCTCGTCGTTCGGCCACAAGGTGAGGAAAGGCATGGAGCCCGGCGGCACCACCGTCGCGTTGAAGACATACGCTTGCGCAGTGCTGGAAGGGGAACATGCGCTGCCTGCGACGTTCACTGTTTTCTCCCCGCTGAACGGGTGGCCATGGTTGGTGCGCGTGTCCAGCACGCGGCAGGGCGTGAGGGTATAGAGCGACAGGCCTTCCGTTCCCGCCGGCGCGAAGTAGCCGTTGATGTCAATCACGAGGTCGGTCGTGTTCGAGGGGAAAACCGCAATGCCGCTACTCGGGGCCGCCGGCACGATGGCCGCGTTGGCTACCACCGTCGCGGTGGGATTGTTCAGGGTAGAGACCGTCGGCTGCGGTAGTCCCTGCGGCCACACCGTCAGATAGCCCAGTTCCTGCCCCGCCGGATGCGGCACGGCTGTGAAGTTGAACGAGTACGCCACCGCGCCGGCATCTTGGAGAATGCAGCTACTTTCGTACACGGGGAAGTCGCGTTCGGTGCCGGCGGCGAGGAATGGCCCGCCGAACTCGCCGCGGGGGTTGCGCGTGTCGGCCACGCGGCATGGCGCCAACGGGTAGAACGCCAGCGTCTCGGAGTTCGGTGTCGCGAAGTATCCGTTGATGTCCAACAGCACGTCGCTGGTGTTGGAAACGAAAACGCTGACGGCGTCACCGGTTCCGGACGGCACAATCGCCGCGTCCGCCTTAACGCGACCGTCGGTTGAGTTCAGCAGGGAAGTAGTTGGTTGGGATTCGCCGGTGGGCCAGATGGTCAAATAGCCCAG
The DNA here is from genome assembly GCA_049516475.1 of Candidatus Korobacteraceae bacterium. Lineage (GTDB taxonomy): Bacteria > Acidobacteriota > Terriglobia > Terriglobales > Acidobacteriaceae > Bog-257. Next base: position 3,539 of record JBEKTC010000065.1, read on the forward strand.
AGGTCCGTGGGGCACCGCGGTGACATTGAGCGAGTAGGCTGCCGCACTGCTGGGGATATCGCAGCCGCCAAGCTGGGTAATCGCGAAGCTGCGGGATGTGCCGCCATGAATCGCTCCACCGGTGTGCCGCGTGTCCACCAGACGGCAGGGAACAACAGGAACGAACTGCAACGCTGGACTGGAAGTAGGAGTGCCAAGGAACCCGTGATGTACCCCGGCAGGGTTATATTGCCCTACGATTTGGCCGTTGTTGTTAATTGCGTAAGGTATCGGGTTCGAATCGCCTGGGTTGATCAAGGTGAATTGGCCGGCTTGCCAGAGAAAGCCAACCGAGTTGCCGGTGGAAGATAGCGTTCCATAGCCCACAACCACTCCCAGATTGTTTATGCCATAAGCGTAGGTTGCGTAGGCACCCGGGTACTCGATGGAAGTGAATGTGCCCCCGTCGTCAAAAAAGCCGTAGGGTGTGCCAGAATTGACTAGCTGGTAATAACCGGAAGTCTGGCCGCTGTCGTTGATGCCGGAAGCATAGGTGACCGCTGCGCCGGGGTAACCGAACGACGTATAGGAACCATTGTTGTATATAAAGCTGTAATAGTACCCCCAGTAGCCCACAACCTCATTATGGTTGTTGATACCTTGACCATCCGTGCCGGAGGGAGTGTTCGGGTAGCTGAGTTGTGTAAAAGTACCATTGTCGTAAATGAAGCCATAGGGGCCCGAACTAGAAAAGTAGTAAAGTCCCGAAATCACACCGGCATTGTTAATTCCCACAGCTTCGGTGGCTGCGCCAGGATAATCAAGCGTAGTGTAGGTAGTGCCATCGTAGAAGTATCCGTGGAGAGCTCCAGTTGTAAGATCTTGCCAATACCCTACCACCTGTCCATGATCGTTGACGCCTAAGGGAGCGGAAAACACGTTCTCACCCGGATAGTCGATGTTCACGTAGCTGTAATTCTGAGCACGGACACTCGCCGGGGTTAACAGAGCGCCGGCAAACACCAAGACGACTGCAAGGTCAACGCAATACAGATTTCTTAGAGTCAATTTTCACCTGATGTCGCAACGTTTAATTGACGACAGAATTCAATTGCGATCATGCCGCGTGGGGGGACGCGGATGCAATCAGACCTCTTCTCGGACTGGAAAGGTCAGGGCTTAACGATACATCAGAAACCGGTACCGTCCTAATTCCTCGATTCTTCGCATGGTGACAAGCGCTCACCTACGGCGCGAAGTAGCCGGAGATGTCCAGGGAGAGTTAGGGGGTGGGCTCGAACTCTAACGCGGAGGTATTATCACCCCGTGTGCCGGGGGTGTCAGTGACCGGGGTCACGGGCGAGTGTGCGGAAGACGAAGTTAGCTGCTAACCTGTTGCGGGAGGATTCCGTGCGAGCATTATTGTTGACCGCGTTGATCTGTTTGCTTGCGATGACGGCATTGGCCGCCGAGCCGCAAGCCGTGTCGTACCGAAGCGGCGATGAGACGGTACAGGCCATTCTCTACATGCCTAAGGGCGAAGGATCGTTCCCTGCGCTGGTGGTCATCCACGAATGGTGGGGTCTGAACGACTGGGTAAAGGAGCAGGCATCGAATTTCGCCGATCAGGGATACGTGGCGCTGGCCATCGATCTCTATCGCGGCCAGGTGGCGACGACTCCCGATGAAGCGCACCAGATCATGCGCGGCGTTCCCGAGGACCGCGCCAATCGCGACCTGCTGGCGGCGACGGCTTACCTGCGATCGCTGAAGACCGTGAACTCCAAACGCGTCGGCGCGATCGGTTGGTGCATGGGCGGCGGCTATGCGCTCGACCTGGCGATCGCCGATCCCAAGCTGAAGGTTGCTGTCATCAACTACGGGCACCTGGCCAGCGACAAAACCACGCTGAAGAAGATTCATGCCCAGATTCTCGGGATTTTTGGCGGGCAGGACAAAGGCATTTCCGTCCCCGACGTGCATAAGTTTGAGACAGACATGAAGGCTCTCGATAAGAAAATCGACATCCACATTTTCCCCGACGCGGGACATGGCTTCGAAAATCCCAACAATGAAGGCGGATACCGAGCCGAGGACGCGGCCAGCGCGCAGAAACTAACGGATGAGTTTCTGCAGAAGAACTTGAAATAGCCAGTGGTCAGTTGTGGGTTCGAGTTTCAAGTTTCGAGCAGGCTTGGTAGTGGATCAGTTTGAAATCCTAGCGGTGAAAGGGCACGGCTTCAGCCGTGCCAAAAGAGCCGCCATGGAACCGGGCTTGAGCCCCGGCGGCCGCGGCTAAAGCCGTTCTCAACGTCCCATTGTTTCGCTGGGCTGACGCCCGGCGCTTCCACCGCTAAAATTGCAAACTGACCCGCCACGCCATGTGAACAGCCGCTTGACCTGACGCGCGCCCGGCGGTATGATATTTATGGCGAACAAAAAGCGAATATCCGCTGGTTCGACATATGCATCCCGCGCTTCTCCACATCGAGCAGGAAGATACGCCGCAACCGTTGGTTGGCATTGCCAAACTCGCGGCGCAAGGCGAGTCGATCCGGCAAGGTCATCTGGTGGAGTACTTCACCCTGCCTTCACGCGCTCTGCTGAACCGCTGCGCGTCCGCGCGCATGCCGTTCACCTGGACGATCAATCCTTATCGCGGCTGCGAGTTTGCCTGCAAATATTGTTATGCGCGCTATACCCACGAGTTCATGGAAATGCGCGAAGGCGTGGACTTCGAGCGCAAGATTTATGTGAAGCAGCAGGCGGCGTGGCTGCTGCGCCAGGAGTTGAAGAAGGTCAAACGCGGCGAGTCGATCTCCATCGGCACCGCGACCGACCCTTACCAGCCGGCGGAGAAGCGCTTCGAGGTCACGCGCGGCATTCTGGAGGAACTGGCGCAGCATCATAAGCTGGAGATTGGCATCGTCACCAAATCGGACCTGATCGGGCGCGATGTGGAGCTGCTGAAGCGAGTTGCCGAACACAATTCCCTGTTCGTGAATCTGACAATCACCACGCTGAACACCAAACTGGCGCGGATTCTGGAGCCGCGCGCGCCGCGTCCCGATCTGCGGCTGCAGGCGGTACGCGAGTTGTGCGCCGCCGGAATCAATGCAGGAGTGATTTGCGCGCCGGTTTTGCCGGGGATAACCGACTCGCCCGCGGCCCTGGACGCGGTGGTGCGTGCGACCAAAGAAGCTGGCGGCAAATACATCTATGCCAATCCGTTGTTCCTGAAGCCATGCTCGGCGAGCGTGTTCCTGCCGTTCCTGGAGAAGGAGTTTCCGCAGCTTGTCGCGGACTATCGCAAGCGATTTGCAGAGCGCGCCTTCGTGAGCAAGGCCTACAGCAAAAGCATCTCAGAACTGATGGCGCAGCTGCGCAAGAAGCACGGCATCACCCGCGAATTCAGCTCACGCAGCCAGAGCGCACATCCGGTCAAGCTGGAGGACGAACAGTTACAGTTGTTCGGGTGACGCAGCGCACGTCACCCGTTGATGTGCGACTAGTGTTGCAGCATCGCGTTTGTGTTCTTGTCAGCGCCGGAGCCATAGAGTTCCGGATGCAGATACTTGCCGCGTTCCTGCGGAGGCTTTTCTTCCTCGGTCGGAATGCGGTGCGCGTTGGCCCAGGCGTCCTGACGAATTCCGGTGACCATCCAGGATGCCTTTCCATTCGCCCTACCGCCGGCGATCTTGAAACGATTGCCTTTGATCTCGCGGGCGATGTAGAGCCGAGGTTGCGATGATCCCACCGAGGTCAAGACATATTGGAAGTCGCGATTCAGCGCTTGGAAGTATTCCGGCATGGTGACCCAAGCCTCGCCGCGAGCATCCAGCCGCACGCTGCCGTTGTAAAGGTTCAACATGTCGGGCGATTCGACGAAGGAGTGGGAGAGATATTTGTTTTCCGGATCGAGGGGATCGTCGATCTTGAACGAGCCGCCGCCCTTAGTGAGCGTGCCGGTAACGTTGAGATTGCCAGCGAAGTAGCCATCGCCGCTGGAATCCACCGTAAACTCCCGTGTCCACGTTCCCCCTACGTTAACGAATCCGTTCAATATGTTGCCGCCAGTGCCGGTCACGAACTGCCCAGCATCTCCGGTTGTAGGAACGCAAGTACTCACGCAATTCAGATTTTGGCCTCGGACACCTACCCCAGGGGATGCACCCGAAACGCCCACGCCGCCTGTGCTGAATGAGAAACCCTGGATGCCAAAATTTGGGCCGCTAGTGTTTGTCGCAAAGCCCGTTATGCCATTGCCAACGGAACTGGCCGTGGTCCCAACCACCCCATTCACATAGCCTGAAGTAGCTGACGCGGTACCATAGATGCCGGCAGCGCCATTGCCGGCGCTCGGCGTGCTACCGGAGACGCCGTAGACTTGCCCAGTCGTTGAAGAGGCGTAGCCGGCCACGCCAGCCGCGCCAGCTCCGCTGCTCGCCGTGCCGCCAGTGACGCCGTAGACTTGCCCACTGGCGCCCCCTTCATATCCATCCACACCTGAGGCAGAGTTCGTCGTACTGTTCGTTATACCGACCACACCATAAACCAACCCCGTGGCAGCGTTTTCGTTGCCGGCCACTCCGGCCGCTTGATCCGTGGCGCTGGCAGTTACGCCCTGGACACCATAGACCGCCCCCGTTGCGGCGTTCTCATAGCCCAGTACTCCCGACGAATAGGAGCCGCTGCTCTGGTTGTTACCCTCTACGCCAAAAGTTTGCCCGCTGGTGGAAGCGGCTTCGCCGTAAACACCCCATCCCGAGTTGCTGTTGGTTTGCCCGTAAACACCTACGTTCTGGCCGGTTGTGGCATTCGCGTAACCGCCGACGCCAATCCCGTTAACACTGGCCGTTTCGCCCATCACGCCGGTGTTGGCGCCGGTGGTATTCGTAGCGTTCCCTGTAAGTCCCACGCCTGTGGCCGCGCTCGTGGTGCCAGTGATCCCTATACCGCTGAGCGTCCCTTGCGAGGCGATGTTGCCGCTACCATCGACGGCGAACTTCTCCACTCCGTTGTTCTGGCCGCTCAGAATCTTGCCGCCTGCTGTGTTGTTAAACACTCCGGCAGTGCCCGCCGCACTGGCGACGGACGCGCTTATACCGGTGGTGCTGCCGGTGGTGGCCGTAGATAGCCCACGCACGCCTGTGCCACCCGTGCTGCTGGAATAACCTTTCAAGCCATAGGTCGATCCCGTGGTGGATGTGGCAAAGCCCAGCAGCCCAATGCCGATGGTGCTGGCTGAATTGCCTTGCACGCCGTAGGCCTGTGCCGAAGTGGAAGAGGCCGACCCGTAGATAGCAACGCCGGGCCCGCTGATGGTTCCCACCACCGCATTCGAGCTGCTGGTTGTGTTAGACGTGGAAGCGCGGATACCTGCGCCCGATCCTGTTTGCGTCACCTGCACGATCTGGTCGGTGGTCGAGCCGCTGAAGTTCGTTGGCCCAGCACTGGCTGCGCCCTTCCTGATTCCTGCCGCAGTCGTGGGGAGACTATTCGCATTGGATGGCGACGCTTGGTTGGCGGTGCCATTGACTGCGGAGCTTGCGCCATTGGCGAGTACGAAATCAGAAACGCTCTTACCGCCAAGCGTTTCTGCCTCATGCGCCTTGAAGGCATAAGGCACGCTGACCAGCAGCACTCTCGGCTGCTCCGCTTGTCCCTCCACCTGCACGTCCAGCCAGCGCTGCTCCTGTTGCGAGAATAGATCGCTCGGCAGTCCTGCGGCGGTTGTGCTACCCAGCAGCACGCTGTAGTTGCCGCTGGTATCGGTGGTGACGTTCTGAGTCTCCATCCAGATCGACGCGCCGCCGTCCTGCTGCTTGTAGAGGGCAAAGGTTATACCTACAGTCGAAGAAGAAACAGGCGCACCCTGCGTATCCTTCAGCGTCGCTCCATAGCGAACGAGATTCGGAACGGTTGTGATGGAAGCTTGCTGGGCGAAGCTGGACGAAACCAGCAAGCCGGCAAGGACGGCGACAGCTAGAGAGGTACTGAAGCGGCGCATGAGCGGTCCTTTTTGGTTCCTGCAAATGTGGGGCGGTGAACTTGTGGGTGAGATGTGGTGTGGAGTTGTGGGCAAGGGTTCTCGGAGTATAGCGTTTTTTGTTGCGTTGTCAATCCGTTTGCAAATAGTTAACCGCGTCCCGGCCCAAGACAATGCGGGCGGGCGCCCTTGCGGCTGACTTCACATCGTGTCCGCCGTCACAGACAGCGCTGCTTCCGCCGCTCTAGGCTTGAAGGTAATAACGGAGGTGTCGTATGGCAGCGCCCTGGGCACATCGTTACGCGCAGCGCACCAAGTCAGTCAAGAGTTCCATCATCCGCGAGCTGCTCAAGCTCACCCAACGTCCTGAGGTCATCTCCTTTGCCGGCGGCTTGCCCGCCCCTGAAGTCTTTCCGGTGGCGCGCTTTCAAGAGGCGTGCCAGCGAGTTCTGGCGAACCAGGCGACCACGGCATTGCAGTATGGTCCCACCGAAGGCTATCGGCCACTGCGCGAACTTATCGTCGCCCAAATGGGGCGATACGGCATCGTCGCAACCGTCGATAACATTCTCATCACTTCGGGCTCGCAGCAGGCACTGGACCTGATCGCCAAGCTGCTCATCAATCGCGGCGACCGCATCCTGGTGGAGTCGCCCACGTACCTTGGCGCATTGCAGGCTTTCGATCTGATGGGCGCCGAATACGTCACCGTGCCCGTCGACGACGACGGCCTGCAAACCTGCAACATGGAACAGGCGCTGCGCTCCGGACCGAAGTTCATGTACATCCTGCCGAACTTCCAAAACCCGGGCGGAGTCACGCTCTCGCGAAAGCGGCGCGACGAACTGGTCGAGCTCTCCGACCGCTACGGCATCCCCATCATCGAAGACGATCCCTACGGACAGCTTCGCTATGAAGGCGAGCACATTTCGCCGCTGGTGGTGCTGGACCGCACCAACCTGCTGCGCGACAACGGATATAAGCTGGGCAACGTGATCTACCTGAGCACGTTCTCCAAGGTGCTGGCGCCGGGATTGCGGGTCGCCTGGATTGTTGCGCCGCCGGACGTGATCGCCAAGCTGGTGCAGATCAAGCAAAGCACCGACCTGCACACCAGCACCTTCACCCAGATGGTGGTCTACGAAGCCGCCCGCGACGGCTTCATCGACGAGCACGTGAAGCTGATTCGTGCCACCTATAAGGTGCGGCGCGATGCCATGCTGTCGGCTTTGAACGACTTCTTCCCGCCGGAGGTTTCGTGGACGCACCCGCATGGCGGACTCTTCCTGTGGGTCACCATGCCGCCGGGCGTGGATTCCTCACGGTTGCTGGAGCTGGCGCTGCGGCAAAACGTCGCCTTCGTTCCGGGCGAGCCGTTCTACCCGAACGGCGACACGGGTTCGCACATGCGGCTGAACTTCTCGAATGCCGCGCCGGAGCAGATTCGCGAAGGCATACGGCGCTTGTCGATCGCCGTGGCCCACGAACTGGAGCACCGCACAGCTGCGGTACTGGTGTAGCGGCAAGTGGTCTAAGTATGAGAAACGGCTTGTTCTGACGTGAGCCGTTAGAGTTTGCGATAACCGGCTTCGCATGCGTCAGGGGTCTCGTGACATTACGACCCGGTTTGACCCTGCCAGCGGTCGCATGCGATAGTTTCGTTTTAACAAAGTTGTAATAATTAGCAATCCTTTACTTCTCATGGACCTTTCCACATCCGCGTCAGCCTGTGGAGTTTTCCCGTGCGACTGATACCACGCGAGACCAAGTTCTTCGACATGTTCACCGAGATCGCCGGCAATGTGGTCGAGGGCGCGCAAGCGTTGAGCGACCTGTTGCAGAACTACGACTACGAGCAAATGCCTGCCGCGCTGGAGAAGATCAAGGAGATCGAGCATCGCGGCGACGAGATGACGCACCGAATTCTGGTGAAGCTGAATCAGACCTTCATAACGCCCTTCGATCGCGAAGATATCCACCTGCTGGCTTCCTCGCTGGATGATGTTCTGGATTTCGTTTACAGCGCCTCAGACCGCTTGCTCACCTACAAGATCACGCAGCCTTCTCCGTCAGCCAAGGTGCTGGCTGGCATCATTCTGAAACAGGCGGAAGAGCTGAAGAAGGCGGTGGTGTTGCTCAACAAGGACGGCCAACTGCTGGAGCATTGCGTAGAAGTGAACCGGCTGGAGAACGAAGCCGACCAGGTAAGCCGGGAGGCGATTGGTCGCCTCTTCGACGGAGAGCACGATCCCATCACGCTGATCAAGCTGAAGGAACTGCTGGAGATTCTGGAAGAGGCCAGCGACAAAGCCGAAGATGTCGCCAACGTGCTGGAGACCGTCGTCCTGAAGAACGCGTGATGCGCCAAGCCGTGGCCGCAAACCCAAAGTCGGCGGAGGACGTGCGCCCGTGAGCCCAGGAATCATCCTGCTCCTCATCACCGTCGCTACGGCGCTGGTCTTCGACTTCCTCAACGGCTTCCACGACGCCGCCAACAGTATTGCGACGGTCGTCTCCACTCGCGTGCTGTCGCCCAAGCTGGCAGTGCTGTGGGCTGCCGCGTTCAACTTCCTGGCCGCATTCCTTCTGGGCATAGCGGTTGCCAAGACGATTGGCGCCGGCATGATCCGGGAGGACATCGTCACCCAGTACGTAGTGCTGGCTGGACTGGCAGGTGCGATCGTGTGGGATGTGGTGACGTGGCTGCTGGGACTGCCGACCTCTTCGTCGCATGCGCTGATCGGCGGCTACGCGGGCGCAGCCATGGCACGGGCCATGATCCTTCGCGGCTGGCGCGCAGCGCCGCAGGTTATCGTGCCCGGCGGCTGGTACAAGACGCTGATCTTTATCGTGATCGCTCCCGTGCTGGGCTTCGTGCTGGGCTTCGGTTTCATGGTGGCGATCTCGTGGATCTTCCAGCGGAAATCGCCCCGTCAAGTGGACAGCCTGTTCCGTAAATTGCAGCTGCTCTCGGCGGCGGCTTACAGCCTGGGACACGGCGGCAATGACGCGCAGAAGACCATGGGAATTGTCGCCGGCGCGCTCTATACCGCCGGGGTCATGACTCGGCATGACTTTTCCGCCAACTGGGGACACTGGCACTGGCCGATCATCCTGGCGGCCCAAACCGCCATTGCTCTCGGAACCTACTTCGGGGGATGGCGAATCGTCCACACCATGGGCTCGAAGATCACCAAGCTGAAGCCGGTGGGCGGATTCTGCGCCGAGGCCGCGGGCGCGATCACGCTGTTCGGCACAGCGTTGGCGGGTATACCGGTGAGCACAACCCACACCATCACCGGCGCCATTATCGGCGTCGGAACCACGAACCGGCTGTCCGCAGTACGCTGGGGCGTTGCAACCCGAATCGTGTGGGCGTGGATATTAACCATTCCCGCGTCGGCCCTGGTCGCGATGCTGACGTTCTGGGTGATCCGGCTGTTCAACCCGGCAGCGTAAAACCTCGGCGCAGCCGAAGTGGCAACGCGCAGCCGGAGCAGATTCGGTGAAGGCAGAGTATGCCCATCAGGAACGTCTCCGAAGATACTATGCTGGAAGTGGTGAGGAGACATCGATGACGTCAAATACCGACAGCGGCATCGTCAACGTGCCCGGCCATCACTCGGTGGACCAGACCGTGGAACGGCTGAAGCAGATTCTGCAAGCGAAAGGAGTCGCGCTGTTCGCGACCGTCGACCATAGTGGCGAAGCCGAAAAAGTGGGGCTGAAAATGCGTCCCACCAAGCTGCTGATCTTCGGCAGCCCCAAAGCCGGAACGCCTCTGATGGTGGCCGCCCCCAGCATTGCCATCGACCTGCCGCTTAAGATCTTGGTGTGGCAAGATGCCGAGGACAAGGTCTGGGTCAGTTACAACAGCCCAGCCTACTTGCAGCAGCGGCACAACCTGCCTCCGGAGTTGCTGCAAAACATCGCCGTAGTAGAAACGTTGGCAGCTAAGATCGCCGAATAATCCCAGAAGACCGTGGGTGGCTCTGGCAAAATACCCACACAAGCAAAGTCGGCTTGTGTGGGGCACCCAGCGGGTTACGGCATAATCTCCCAGATGGTGCCATAACCCAAGGCTCCGTTGTGCGAAGCTGTGCCATACAGATTGCCGTTCGCGTCGATGGCCACGGTGCCATATGGATACCCCCCGTCGTTACCGCCAGTGAAGTCGTACAGGTCGGTAAAGGTCCACCCGCTGCCCGACGGCGTCAGCTTGTAAACTGAACCGAATAGATGAGCGCCGCCGGCAAACGTCGTGCCATAGAGATTGCCTGCTGCGTCCATGGTGACGCCGCCATAAGGGCCTTCGCTTCCAGCAAAGCTGTGAAGAACGTTCAACGTCCACCCGCCGTCGGAGGGGCTCAGTTCAAAGACGGTCCCCGCACCATCCGGTCCGTCGTAACTGGTTGTCCCATAGAGATTGCCGGCTTGATCAAAAATCACGCCACCATAAGGGTATGCCCCGTCGCTAGCTTCTTGAAGGGTATGGAGAGTGCTTTGCGTCCATCCGGATCCTGATGGGGTCAACTCGTAAATCGAGCCATAAGTCGACATGATGCCGCCTTCATAGGTCGTGCCATAAAGATTGCCGGCCTGGTCGAAGATGACGCCATTGTAGGGATAGATACCCGAAGATGCAGCCATGTTGAAAAGAATACTTTCCGTCCAATTTTGGCCTGACGGTGTCAGCTCAAAGACGGTGCCCTTGCCATTGGTACCTCCTTGGATCGTCGTGCCGTAGATGTTGCCTGCGCGGTCGAACAGCAGATCGCCGTATCCGGGAATAAATCCGTCGCTGCCGGATCCCGTGAAGCGATGAAGCACCTTCTCGTCCCAGGGGCAGAGTGCGGTCTTGCAAACGGTTGGCGGAGGTCCCAAATTAAAGACCGTGCCTACAACTCCCTGGCCCATACCTTGATCGGACGTCGTTCCATAAAGCGTACCGTTGGGGCCGAAGATTACTCGGGCAATGGGAGTAGCCCCGTCATTGCCTCCAGCGAAGTTGTAGAGCGGATTGAATGTCCATCCGGTACCCCGGTGCGACAGCTTGTAGACCGCACCCGAGAGGCCGGTGCCGCCGGCGGACGCTGTTCCGTAGAGATTCCCTGCCCCATCCAATGTCAGGCCAGCTTCGGGAGCAGCACCGTCTATACCGCCGGTGAAGGTATGAATCACAGTGAAGGTTTGCGCCTGTGCGGTTTGCGCCCCGACCAACACCAGCGCAGCCACAATCGCCATGACCATCCCCGCAGCCTGCAAGCTGGCGCTCGAAATCCAATTCCGCTGTTCCTCAGGGCTCTGCATAACAAGGTTTCCTTTCAAGAAGAAGATTGCCGTTTCGAGGCTTGGATCGAAAAGTCTCGGGTATTATCACCACGCTCGTCGCAGGAAGGCAAGACTGTATTTCAACTGCGCCACGTTTTGACCGTAAATTCACACGAAACCAATGGGAGGGATGATCCGGCTAGACCCTCTCGGCCGTGCCCATCATCTCGACAACAGCCGGCGAGAAGGATGGGGCCTTCCGGCCCGTAGCTTTTGCGGGCAGCTTCAGAGTGGTCCGTTACCGGGAATAATCGGCAGTTAAGTCCTCAAAAATCGCCACCGGCACCTCCTCCTCCCGAAGCTCCCCCACCGAAGCGAACGTCTCCACTCGTTGTTTGCGGACTTGGCGTTATTGACTGAGGTGTCACCAGGCCCAATACGGCGGAGGTGGCGTTCATCCACTCTTTGTCCTTTCCCGAGAGGCGCACGGCGGTAAAGCCGCCGCGAACTCCGCCTGGGCCCCGAGCTAGCCAGCGTCGAATGAACAATGCAAGACCGGTCAACAGTATGCCCAGAAGCATCGGGTCCCAGGTATGCCGTGGCCAACCGAGATAGGGTTTATTGGAGACGAAGGTCAGGACGGCAGCAATTGCGCCCACCGCGATGACGAAGCGGTCCTTTAGCCGAACCCCGCGCACGAGTACGACGGGCGGCAGCACCCAGATTAGCACCCACGTTGTCCAGTAGAACGAC
>JBEKTC010000066.1:0-15557 GCA_049516475.1 Candidatus Korobacteraceae bacterium
CGCAACAAAACGCAACCCAGGCGCAACCGGCCGATGAGAGAGAACGGTCAGAGTACTCGGAAGTGTTTGAAAACTATGGAGGCCCTGGGCAGAGTCGAACTGCCGACCAACGGTTTAGGAAATATGGGCTTCCATCCCCATCTCAATCGGCTCAGCCACTTACGAGATGGACAGAGTGCTCGAAATCGGGGCCAATCATCTCAAACGGCAGTTATCTGGCAACGCAAGTGGCAACGCGACGTATCGCCGCCTCTAGCATGACGGCATGCAGAATGTCGGGTTAGGTTGATCGACTAGGCCTCGGTGCGGCCCCGCATCGAATCGTCATTGTTCTGGAGCGCCCCGGTGAGAGACTAGTCATAGGCATAGCTTGCCTGCACTATCGACTTTCGGAGCTACGGACTCCTCGGAACGCAGCCATTTCACAATAGCCCCCGCGACCTCGGGATCGTCGTGAGTGGAACTGTGAAATAGGCCTGGCAGGCGCCGGCTCCCTTGTGGCATCTGATAGAACGTCGATTGCCCCGGCGGAGCGGATTCCACCGAGATATCTAGCAGTGGGGCGAAGAGGCCGGGCGACACACCGAAGGGGAGCGCTACAACGAGTCGTGCGAAATACGACACGAGAATCAAGCTCAAGAGCGTCAAGGTTCCAAACAGAATAGTGCGCTCCCCAATCTGCCCCCCGCGACCGCGAAGCTTTTCCCATGACAATATGGCGAAACCGAAATATGATAACGGAACTAGCAATGAAGCGGCTATGACTTCAACATAGCCGGTCACCCACCCCAGAAATTGACCCACAGTTAGGACAGCGGACGCTTCGTCTGCGATGGGCCGGACAACAAGCACTCGGAAATGATCCGCGTTAACAGTCCGAACTTGTGCGACACAGGACTTTGCGCGCTCATAGAGTGAATTCCACAGCCACCTAGATGAAAGTGGCACAAAGCAAGAAATAAACCACGCTATACCCGCAAATACAAAGAATATTGAGAGCGCACCGATGACGACCGAGGATACGACAACTGCCATTGATGAAATCCATCGCCAACTGTCATCATTTGGAGGCAAGGGCCATGCTATTAGCAGTTTGAAGAGATAGAAGCCGACACTTTCTAGCAATGCTAAACCCAGAAAAGCTGTGAAAATTCGGAAAAGGTCGCCCTGCTCCTGCCTGACCCACCGTCTGAGAGAAACGCGCAGAAACGGGGCAGACAGCGCAACAAAGCCGAAAATATGGCTCCCCACTGACTCTTCATTCATTGCCCTTATAGCAACATCTGCGCCGTGGCTATGCGCGACGATGTAGTGCTTTGCATTTCGATGATCGCGAATCAACTCGGACAATTTAGACGTTAGCTCGATGCCTGCTGTGCGGCGGGATTCAATGCTGTTGTCGCCAGACCATTTAAAACGGCGAATCAGAGTGTGTCCGGGGTCAAAACTCAAAAGAGCAGAGCAAATGCGGGAATTCTTGCGGTACCATCGAATCTCGCGATCAGATTTAAGAGGCCCCTTGGGCCAGGTACCATGTATGAGAGTCACGGTTCGACGAACTTCGGAAGCCACTATGTCGTCGTAGCAGGTTGTGTCCTGTTTGAAACAGTGAAATATCATCCCAGAGTGCAGCCTCGACTATAAGGAACGACCGAGAGTATAGCAGATGCAGTCAGCCTGTTCGGCAGCAAGTACAGCCTTTCTCACGAGAGGTTGAGCGCGCATACTACCGGGAAATCCAAAAGGCGCGCCGCTCAGATGCCAACGCGCTCCACAACGATTTTCAGCGGCTCGCCGTCCTTGCCCGGTCCCAGTTCCATCGCCTTGCGCTTGGGATGGATGTACTGAGCCAGTCTAAAACCACGAAAGAGCGGAATCAAGGAAAAACGAAGAAATCCGCGCCTGGTTCCCGATTTGGGAACAACCGTCCCACCGATTCATGCCCATTCAAGGCCCTCTTCCGGCCTTGAGTGGGGATTTCGTTCGTACTACGAAGAAAAAGGCCCGCTCAAGCCTCACTCGAACGGAGCACCTGGCGTCTGGCGGCTTCGTGGCGATAACAGGCAATGTGGTAGCGAATCCTACGACAAGGGTTGCCTGTGACATGGGATTTATCAACAGTTATCAATTGGCGAGTCGATCAATAGACACCAGCTTCGTTCGGAATGCCACAGCATGCCGCGAGCCAGGTGATAGTTGTTGCGCAGCGATTCAGGGAGCTTGGGGGCTAACGCAGGCGATATAAAGGGCTACTTCGCTATTGTGATTTGAGAAATATGCTGTTTCAAATCACACATATGAGGCGATGATCAGTCGGACTTGGCCCGGCTGGCCGGTGGCACAATTCCGTTCATCCGCAGGTACTCAACCATCTGCCCGTAATGATTGAATGCGTGCTCGACGGCAAATGTAGCCAAGTGAAGTCGCGACCATTTCCACTGCTCTGGATTTTGCAGCATGTTCTCGACCGTCAGCGTAGCCGCGGCCTTATGACCCAGGGCAAAAGAGTCGTTCAGGAACTTCAGGATCTCGGCTTTGCTCTTTAAGTTCTTGGGACCGTTACCGCCGAGGTAGTCCTCAGGGCACTTATCGCCGGTGAGCGGCGACCACAACGCATAGTTGGAAGCGGCAACGTGTTTCACCTGCAAAGCAAACGTGCGCACGCCTTTGTAATCGTCGCCTGGAATCTTCAAGCTTTCCGGAGAGAAATTGAACTTATCTTCCGGCATGGCTTCCGCAGCTTCCGTGATTTGCTTTTCAATCATACTGATCTGCCGATCCAGCATGGAAGCTATCGTTGGCGGCGGCTGCGCCGGTTGCGCTTGTGGCGCACTCGAGGCAACGGCAGGCAACCTTTGCGCCAGGACCATTCCGGCAAAGACAGGCACTACCAACAGCAGGGCGATTCGGGTTCGTTTCATCCGAGTGACCCTCCTCAAATTGCTTGAACTAGATAAACGGCTCTGCCGACAAAGAATACGCGTACCCGCTTATAGACGCCGTTACCAAGCCGCCGTCACCATGGCCGGCATATCAAACCCAGTCCGCTGGGCCGAACAGCAGAATAGCGGTTTCGACACCAATTCAGCGGTCGCCAAGGTGCTGGACCTTACCGACCCCGGCGAGCCGGATTACTTGTGAAATGGCGATATTACGTCAACCATCCGCCAAAGATCTCTGCTCATTGTTGAACGAGTGCGTCAATCCGAGTCGTGGAAGCGGGTCTGCCTGTAAGGGTCCGGGGATTCCGTAATATACTCTGGGGCGCAACCGGTGATATTCCTGGCGTTGTCTTGAGGTCCAGATCTCTGACGGAGTTCTCACGCATGAGTCCACAACTTCAGAGCGAGCCAATCTCATACCAGCAGCAACAACCCGAGTGGAACCCGGCTCTTCGCATAGCTTTTCGATTCAGCGTGGCCTACCTTGGACTGTTTTGTGCGGCCACACAAATCGTTACCAGCCTGTTCTCGGCCACTCAGGGAAGTGATATCCCCGACCCGGGGACACTTTGGCCGCTGCGTCCATTGGTCGTCTGGACGGCCGTTCATATCTTTCACGTGGCGGCACCGCTGTCTATCGACGGCAACAGCGCCAGTTGCGATTGCATGTTCGGATGGGTCACGGCGTTCTGTCTGTTAGTCATTGCTGCATTCGCTACCGTCATCTGGTCCGTTCTTGACCGCAAGCGGAAAAATTATGCTGCGCTGCATAAGTGGATCCGGCTCGTCTTTCGTTTCATGCTTGCCGGACAGATGCTGAATTACGGCCTGGCCAAGGTCATCCCGCTGCAAATGCCCTATCCTTCATTGAGCAGGTTGCTGCAGCCCTTCGGCACGTTCTCTCCCATGGGCGTGCTCTGGAGTTCAATCGGCGCGGCTCCGGCTTATGAAATTTTCGCCGGTTGCGCGGAGGTCATCGGTGGCGTGCTGCTGATCGTTCCGCGCACGGCAACCCTGGGTGCGCTGATCTGCCTGGCCGACATGACGCAGGTCTTCATGCTGAACATGACCTACGACGTACCGGTAAAGCTGTTTGCCTTTCACCTGATCTTGCTCGCTTGTTTTCTGCTCGCCCCAGACGTTCCACGTCTTGTCACCGTCTTGTTTCTGGACCGTGCCACGGCACCACGGCCACCAGAGCAGCTTTTCAGCTCCCTCCGCGCCAACCGGATCGCGCTGGCCGCGCAAATCGTCCTCGGACTGTGGCTTCTGGGTCTGAACCTTCACACCGTTCGGCAGTATTGGAGCATCTATGGGGGCGGCAGACAATACTCAGCGCTCTACGGCATCTGGGAGGTGACCCAGATGTCGATTGACGGCGAGCCGCGCCCGCCGCTTCTCACTGACAACGTACGCTGGCGGCGCGTCATTTTTGACATTCCCACTCGCATGGCTTTTCAGCGCATGGACGACTCAGTGGCCCGTTATGGAGCCTCCATCAAGGTCAACGACAAAACCCTAGCGCTCACCAAGGACGACGACAAGAACTGGAAAGCAAGCTTCATCTTCCAGAGTCCGGCCCCGGATCAGTTGATCCTCGATGGCGACATGGACCGCCATAAGGTTCACATGCAACTCAAATTGCTCGACCGCAAGACCTTTCTGCTCGTCAGCAGAGGTTTTCACTGGGTACAGGAGTTTCCTTTCAATCGCTAGCTTTGAGGGAAAGGTCCAGGGCTGCCCCTTGTATTGACGCCCCGGTTGAAGGATGAAGCAGCGGTGGAAACGGCGTGTCCCCCCGCGTAACTGTCGTAATCATGCGATAGCGCTCAAGTTCCAGGTTCCGTCGCGTCTGCCTCGGACAGGAATCCTTATACGAGCGGCTCGCATTCAGCTGATGCTGGCTCCGTGGGAATCGAGAGCAACGCAAAGCTGATTCTCGCTTGGCATTTGGGGCATCGCAGCGCACACGATGCGCGGCTCCTTGCGGAGAAACTGCGCATGCCACGCTTTTTGCAGACAGAACAACTCGCAGCTTGCATTTTCCATGAACTCCCTTCATGATTTCGGGGTGTCACACAGGAGCCAATGAATGACTACTTTCCGCAAAGACATCCAGATTGTAATGTTAACGACGGTTGCAGTTATCTTGTTTGCAAGTGCAGCCCTTAGCCCAGCATCGGCACAAACCCGCTACGAGTCCGTTTACAACGGACACAGGATTATTTATCCGGCCTCCAGCATCCCCGTGCCCGGTCGGCCTCACACGAACTACTTTTTTGTCGACTCGGATCAACGGAGCCCGCAACCCGACCCGAGTGATGAAACACCTGGGTCAGTAGCCTGCGTCTATAAGTTGGTAACGGGACCGAGCGGCTGTCCGATTGCCACAAGCACAACCGTGCCCAGCGGAGGTATTGGCGCAATTGCCATCGTCGACGCCGGTTACTATCCGACCGCGCAGTCCGACTTGGACGCCTTTGACTCCTACTTTGGAATTCCAGCTACGACCATAACGCAGGTCTGGCCCGGCCCGATACGGCCACCCAGTTACGGGGATTGGGAGGTCGAGGAGGCATTAGATATCGAGTGGGCCCATGCTATGGCGCCACAGGCCAAGCTGTTCCTGGTCGTGTCGGTATTGTGTAGCAGCCCGCAATGCGCGACCGATCCCACCTGGGGAGCGGTGCAGTACGCCGGAGAGCTAGTGGCCCAGAACGGCGGCGGCGTGGTGAGCATGAGCTTTGCCGATGCGGAGATTTCTCAGGAAACTAGCTTTGATCAATACTTCACTACCCCGGGAGTCGTCTACTTTGCAGCCTCGGGCGATGGGGGGCTTGGCGTGAGCGCCTATCCGGCGGCGTCACCGAACGTTGTAGCGGTTGGAGGTACTTATTTCAACCGCGACGGTAACGGAAACTTCACCTCCGAGCAGTACTACACTGGCGGCGGAGGGGGAGATATCAGTCCATACGAGCCGCGGCCCAGCTATCAGAACGGCATTGCAAGCATCGTAGGAAACTTTCGCGGATATCCTGATGTTGCTTCCGACTTTTGTTGCACGGCCATTTACCTCCAGGGAAGCTGGGGTTCGGTCGGAGGTACTAGTTGGGCGTCTCCTACCTTTGCTGGTATCGTGAACGCGGCCGGCAGCCGACACCAGTCGTCCTTGGCGCAGCTCACCACCATGTACAGCGAGCTGTTCAATCCCATCAAGTACCATGCTGACTTCAACGACATCACGACCGGTGATTCGCGTTGCAAAGTTGGTTGGGACCTGTGCACCGGCATCGGCTCCGCCCATACGTACGCCGGCAAGTAACCAACCAGGCTCCCCGGATTGACGGTTCGATTTGGTCAAGACGGGGGGCCTTTGCCCGCGTCACCCTGTTACCTTGTCCAGGCAACTGGTAATCCGGAAGTCGAAGTATCACGGAGGTCGCGGCTCAGCTGAACACCCACCGTTCCGCTGCGCTGCATCCACCCCATCAACCGCAACAGCACGGTTGCTGGGGACCCCGGCCCAGGTGGGCTAACTTCCGGGCCGCCCTCGCCACGCGCCGTGCGCAAAACCAGCGCACGACGCAAACGTGGCAGCGGGCTCGGATACTGCAGGCGTCAGCGTCCGAGCGCTGCTCGAAACACCCAAGACAACCGATCCAGACGTAAACGATGTTACGTCCTCCTGCTCCGCGCCATCGCCTCTTTCGCTTCCTTGTCGGCGGTTTTGCGGCGCTCGGTTTCGCGCTTGTCCCAGTTCTGCTTGCCCTTGGCGACGGCGAGTTCCACCTTCACCCGGCCATTACGAAAGTACAGGCGCGTCGGAATCAGCGTCAGTCCCTTCTGCTGGCTCTTGCCGATTAGTTTGTTCAACTCGTTGCGATGAACCAGCAGCTTCCTGGTTCGCAGAGGCTCGTGGTTGAAGATGTTACCGTGCTCGTAGGGGCCGATGTGGGCGTTGATCAGCCAGAGTTCGCCATCCTTGACCAGGCCGTAGGCGTCCTTCAGATTCGCTCGACCGCCGCGGACCGACTTCACTTCCGTACCCCGCAGCGCGATGCCCGCCTCGAATTTCTCCAGCAGGAAGTAGTTGTGCGAGGCGGAGCGATTGACAGAAGCATCGCGCTCGCCGCTGGCGACAGGATCGCGGCGTCCGGCAGGCTTCTTCGGCGGAGGATTCTGAGGTGGTCGGGCCATGGTGGCGTTCAACAAGTGTAGACGGTTGGAGACGATGTGGAAACCAGTCTCGCCATTACCCGAGCGGCCTTGTGTCAGGGCACGGCTTTTAGCCGTGCCGAAAGACTGCTCAACGATCTTGGGCTTTCGCTGCTGCGTCCTCGCAGCAGCGAAAGCCCTTGTTTCAGAAATCGACGTGTTACGGCACGACTGAAGTCGTGCCCTGACACAAAACCCCGTCAAGATCGCAGGACCTTCCCGCGAGTTCAGCCTAGCAGCGATGGGGCGAGAGGCCAGAGAGAGCGAAGCAAGGACATTCGGCCCGGCCCTAGCTGATTCCTGCCTGGTGAGCTGAGGATGTTATATGCCTGTCACCGTGAGCGTGGTATTGGCGTTGAAACCGAGGTAGACCGCCGAGATCGTAGTGCTTCCAGAAGCCACTCCAGTCGCCAGTCCGGTCCCGGAAATGGTGGCCACACCGACATTGCTGGACGACCAGGTGACAACTCCCGTCAAGTCCTGTTGAGTGCCATCGGAATAGGTGCCGGTTGCTGTGTACTGCTGGGTGCCTGCCACGGAAAGCGTGGCCGTCAAGGGGGCGATGGCGATCGAGGTCAGAGTCGCCGAGGTGATGGTTGCAATCGTCTGGGTCGAGCCCTCCTGATAGGTCGCATTGATAATCGATATGCCGGCAGATACTCCGGACAGCAGGCCAGCGGAGTTCACGGTAGCTACGGCAGGTTTCGACGAAGACCAGCTCACGCCCGGGGTCACGTCGATGGTATTTCCGACTGCGGTTGTGCCGGTCGCCGTAAATTGCGTGGTCGAGCCCACCTGCACTGTCGGGTTCGTCGGCGACAGCGCCAGCTGAGTCACGGTGTCATTGGAAACAAAGAAACCACCACACGAAACGAAAAAGAGACATAAGACGACCGCGCAGGCATACTTGTACAAAGTCATTTCCCTATTCTAGCCTCAAATCGCGTCCACTTTACAAGTGGTCTTTTCGTATATCGGCAGTATTTTTATTCGGCAATTCGAGCATCGGAGTTCCCGAGAGTTTCCGGCGTCGGAATGGAGCAATCAACGCTAGCGGGAAAGCTACCATCCTGCAGGGGTGGAAAATGCTCGTCGATTGCCGCATCGCGCACGAACCTTGGGTGTTAACACGCGATGAATGCGGCGCCTTGCCTGCAATCTGGAATGCTATAATCGGGCCGTCCGCATTGTCTCCGTACGAGCGAGAGGAGGGGTGCGTTCGCCACAGACTGTGCTCACGTTTGACGTGGGTCCAAGTCTTACATCCGGAGCCTGGCTCTCCGGCCATACGGAGGCAGAGGTCTGGTTCGCATCCCTGGGGTCTCAAGGAACATGATGAAACGCTTGACTGGTGTCCTGGCGTTGCTGCTGGTGTTGGTGGCAGCGGCACTCGCCTCCACAGATAAGCAAGCCAAGGCCCTTTATGACAAGGGCAAGCAGGCGGAAGCCCGCCAGGATTACATTACCGCCTACAATTATTATCATCAGGCCTACCAGCTTAAGCCTACGGACCTGACGTACCGTTCCTCGTACGAATATGTTCGTTTTCTGGCCGCGGCGGCATATGTTCATAAAGGCCAACTGCTGATGAACAGCGGCAAATTGCAGGAAGCGCTGACCGACTTCGAGCAGGCGCTGGCTATCGATCCCTCCAGTTTCATCGCGCAACAGGAATCCAATAAAGTACGCCAGCTCTTACAGAAGAACGCGAATCCCGGGGCTTCGCTGCCGCCGAGTACGGAATCCGAACTGGACAAGCGCCTGGAACAGGCGACCGGCCCGGTGGAACTGGCGCCCATCTCGCAGACGCCGATCACATTGAATCTCACCCAGGACTCGAAGACGGTCTACGAAAGCATTGGCAAGTTGGCCGGAATCAACGTTCTTTTCGATCCCGATTACACCTCTCGCAAGATTCACGTCGACCTGAACGGCGTCACTTTGCAGGAAGCGCTGGTGATCACCGCGCTGGAATCGAAGACCTTCTGGCGTCCGGTCACTCCCAACACAATATTTGTGGCTGCCGATACTGCGGCCAAGCGCAAGGAACTGGAACAGAGCGTCATCCGCACTTTTTATCTGAGCAACCTTTCCCAGCCGAATGAGTTGCAGGACATGGTCAACATTCTGCGAACGCTGCTGGACACGCAGCGGCTGCAGCAGTTCCCTTCGCAACAGGCAATCGTGGTGCGAGGCACGCCCGATCAGATTGTGATGGCCGGGAAGCTGATCGAGGACCTCGATAAATCCAAGCCTGAAGTGGTGGTGGAAATAGCCATCATGCAGGTGACGCGCGACAAGCTGCGCAACCTGGGCATCAACCCGCCGGCCAGCGTCAGCATTGCAGTGCAGGAATCTCCCGGAGTCACTTCCACGACATCGGTGACAGGCAACTCCGGAGTTGGTGGAACAGCTACAACCTCGACCTCCAATACGGGGCAGATCAACCTGAACAGTTTGGCCCACCTCAACGCCACCAACTTCGAGGTGACAATCCCGACGGCGACGGCGAACTTCCTGATGACCGACAGCAGCAGCAAGCTGATCCAGCAGCCGGAGATTCGCGCTTCCGATGGGCAGAAGGCATCGCTAAAGATTGGTGAGCGCGTGCCGGTGGCTACGGGATCGTTCCAGCCGGGTATCGGCGGCGTCGGCATCAACCCCCTGGTCAACACCCAGTTCAATTACATCGATGTCGGCGTCAATATCGATATCACGCCTCATGTGCATGGCATGGACGAAGTGACCCTCAAGATGGCGATGGACATTTCGGCAGTCGATTCGTACCAGAACATTGGCGGCATTCAACAGCCGGTCATTGGACAGCGCAAGATTGAAAACGAGATCCGCCTGAAGGAAGGCGAAGTCAATATTCTGGGTGGCATTCTGGAGAGCACCCAAACCAAGTCGCTGTCGGGCATTCCAGGATTGGCTTCGATTCCGCTTTTCAGGTATCTCTTTTCCGAGGAGACCAAAGAAGTCAATGACAACGAAATCGTCTTCATCCTGATACCGCACATCGTGCGCGCGCAGGACCTCAGCCCGGGCAACATGAAGGCAATCGATGTGGGCACGGCCAATACGATTTCGCTGCGGCGCGACAACAGCCAGCCGCCGAACAATGCGCAGCCGCAAGGCCAGCCGGGCAGTCCGCAGGGAACCGTGAATAACCCGGGCCAGCCGGGGACGCCGTCAGTCCAGCCTCAAGGCAACGTTGCACCTTCGGCGTCGGTACAGCCAGGCGCCGCTTCGGCACCCATGGGAAGTGCGATCGTCAGCTTCGATCCGCCAACTCTCGACCAGCCCGTAGGTTCCACGTTCACCGTGAATGTGAACCTGGCTGGAGGACAGAATGTCTTCTCCGTGCCGTTGCAGATCATGTACAACCCGCGCGTCCTGCAACTGCTGAACGTCTCCAACGGAACTTTGCTGTCGCAGGACGGGCAAACGGTGGCGCTGGTGAACCGGGATGACAGCATGGCCGGAATCCTGCAAGTCACGGCTTCGCGGCCTCCTGGAACGAACGGGATTTCCGGCGACGGATCGGTATTCACGCTGACGTTCCAGGCCAGAACTCCGGGACAATCGACGCTGAGCATCAATCGCGCTGCCTTGAAGAATGCCGCGATGCAAACCACGCCGGCGAGCGGCTCGCAGGCGATTGTGACGGTTCACTAGAACAGCCGTCTAAACCCGTAGCGGAAATGGTGTAAGCGCCGGGCTTCAGCCCGGCGTGAAGCGCTGAAAAGGGCCGGATCGGGTAGTGCGGCGCTTGAGCGCCGCATCAGTCGTTGACCATTCAGAGAGCCTTTAGGCTCTGAGGTACATACCGAAAAGTCGTGACACCACGTTCTTCTACCGGGTTCAAACGAAGTACCTCAGCGGCTAAAGCCGTATGACTTGATCGGCGTTAACGCGGGCCTAAAGGCCCGCACTACCCGAGCGGGGAGCAAATCGACCTTTCGGCAGCGTGCGAAGCCGTGACCTTCCACCCGCTTTCCCAGCATTTGCAGCTGGCCAGCCCACCAACTCGTATGCAGCCGGAAACGTTCAGAAGGATTAAAATTAGATCCGTGCTCTTCAGACATTCCAATCGCGCGCTTATGGTTCAGGAGCCCGCTGGTTCTGCCACAGCCGATCCCTCCTTGTCGCGCCTGCGGAAGGTTGGTTACCGCGGCTTCACCATGGTGGAGTTGCTGGTCGCCATGACCATCCTGATGATCCTGACGGCCGCGGCCACGCCCGTGATCCACATCGTCATCCAGCGCAACAAGGAGCGCGAACTGCGCCGCGACCTTTGGCAACTGCGCGACGCCATCGACCGTTACAAGGACGCCGCCGACCGCGGCTCATTTCAGGTGAAGGTCGACAGCCAGGGATATCCTCCCGATCTCGAGACCCTGGTGAAGGGCGTGGATACGAATGGGAAGAAGATGCGCTTCCTGCGGCGCATCCCGATTGATCCGATGACTGGCAAGGACGAGTGGGGCTTACGCTCGATGCAGGACGACCCTGACTCCGATTCCTGGGGCGGTCAAAGCGTCTTCGACATCTATACCAAGTCCGAGGGCACGGGATTGGACGGCACGAAGTATAAAACCTGGTAGATGGTTGCCATGCGAAAACGGCTACGACAGCGCGGGTTCACATTAATTGAGTTGATGGTGGTCATCAGCATCATCGTCATCCTGCTGTCGCTCGCCATTCCCAATTACTCGTCGTCGATTCTTCACGCCAAAGAAACGGCGTTGCGCGACGATTTGTACACCATGCGATCGCTCATCGACCAGTACACGCTCGACAAGCAAAAAGCTCCAACGTCATTGGACGACCTGGTGCAAGCCGGATACCTGAAGCAACTTCCCAAAGACCCCTTTACCAACTCGCGTGAATCCTGGGTCCCGGTCAGCGACGAGAGCATCATGTCGCCTGACCAGACCGAGCCCGGCATCATCGACGTGCATAGCGGCAGCGAACAAAACTCCAGCGAAGGCACGGCCTATAGCACGTGGTAAGTTCCTACTCCTCTTGATGTGTCATCCCGACCGGGGGCTTCAGCCCGAGCGGAGGGACCTGCTTTCGGCTTTTCTCGCGGCCTGTTTAGCCGCTGCGGGACTTCGCCTCGACTTGATCAGGATTTCCCTACCGCTGGAACTTCATCTCCACCGTGATCTGAACGGGAATGGGGCGACCGTCCTTCTGGGCCGGCTTGAACTTCCATTTCTTCACGGTGGCAACGGCGGTCGTCTCGAACGCCTGCTCGTCGCTGCGAAGGACACGAACCGCCTCCACGTGGCCTTTCGCGTTTACGCCGATCAGCATGACAACGGTGCCGCGCGGTTCGGCGTCGGCGGGAAGATCCGGGAACTTGGGGTCGGGCGCCGAGGTTGCCTTGGGCGGCTTGATGCCTTTGGTCACGGGCTGAAAGGACGCGAAGACGGGATCGTCGGAGACGGCAGGCGAAGTTGTAATCGTCGATGAGGAGTCGGATTGCGCGCCGGTTTGTGACCAACCGTGGCCGCACAGAAGAAGCAGCGAGATCGCAACCGCGATCAGTGAGAGCAAGCGCATTCGGTAGTCCCTGAGAGTGATGAACGGCTGATGTCATTCTATTCAATGGCACCGTAATTTGTTCCAGCGCACCGTTTTCCCTTTCCGCTTTCGCCTAAAGAGGGACTATATTGCTCTTAGTCTATATAGATTCCAGGGTATAATGATATTGTGCCTTGGGAAGTAGAAGTGACCCGAGAGTTCGAGGACTGGTGGGACCTGCTGGATGAAGCCGAGCGCGAGGATGTGCGCACCACAGTCGGTTTGCTGGAGGAGCGTGGGCCGGCATTGCCCTTTCCCTACTCTTCGGGGGTTGTAAGCTCCCGCCATGACAAAATGCGGGAGCTGCGAATACAGCATCAAGGACGGCCATATCGGGTGTTGTACGCATTCGATCTAAGGAGGACTGCAATTCTCCTGATTGGCGGAGATAAGACGGGGAAAAATCGCTGGTATGAGGAGAATGTCCCCATCGCCGATCGCCTTTACGATGCGCATTTGGCCGAACTGGAGAAGAACAATAGTTAAGGCGCGGCAGACGCGGCCATAAAGACTGAAGTCAAGACGGTGAAAACAAATGGCGAGAAAATTCCTGGAGTTGGTAAACCGGACGATGTCTCTTGAATCGCAGGAGCGCGCTCGAGTCAAAACGCAGAAATTACTGGCAGAGATGGCCCTTGATGAATTGAGAGCAGCATTATCCCTGACGCAGGAACATTTGGCGGAGACGCTCGGCATCCGACAAGCGTCAGTTTCCAAGATCATTCGGGGCCAGAATATGTACATCAGTACTCTCGACAAAGTCATCAAGGCGATGGGGGGAGACCTGGAACTCTACGTCGCCCTGCCGAACGGAAAGATCAAACTTAGCCTGGAGCAGTTTCGGGCAGTGGCTAACAATCCGACAGCTAAACGGATTGGTGAGCGGAAGAAGCGCCGTGGCGCCGTGCGGCTTGGGACAGCGGACGCCTGAAACAACACCTCACGTCAACTCTCAACCGGCAGCCTTCCTCGGTGTTTCCGTGCCCCATGGTTCGGCTTTCTCCGCGTCACGTTGTGCCGTTTCGAAGTTGCGCCCGTATTGTAAACTGGTTGTACCGGTCCGACTCCCTCCGTTTCGCTGATCGAACGCGGTTTCCCTGGTGTTTTCCGCAAAGCAGGAAAGGACAGTTTTGAGCACGAGTCTTCGCAATATCGCCATCATCGCGCACGTGGACCATGGTAAGACCACGCTGGTGGATGCCATGCTGAACCAAAGTGGTATCTTCCGCGCCAACGAGAGCCACGTCGAGCGGGTAATGGACTCCAATGAGTTGGAGCGCGAGCGCGGCATCACCATCCTCGCCAAGAACACCGCCATCTTCTACCACCCTTCGCCGGAATCGGAGGTCAAGATCAACATCGTCGACACGCCCGGCCATAGCGACTTTGGCGGCGAGGTGGAGCGCGCCCTGGAGATGGTGGACGGCGTGATGCTGCTGGTGGACGCCAGCGAAGGCCCGCTGCCGCAAACTCGTTACGTGCTGAGCAAGGCGCTGGAGGCCAAGCTGCCCCCGATCGTGGTGATCAACAAAATCGACCGGCCCGACGCGCGTCCGCAGGAAGTCCTGAACGAGATTTACGACCTCTTCATCGATCTTGATGCCGCCGAAGATCAGCTCGACTTTCCGGTGCTCTACACCAACGCGAAGACCGGGACGGCGACGGCCGATGTGAACAAGCCCGGCGAAAATCTGCGGCCGCTGTTCGACGCGATTGTGAACACGATTCCTGCGCCGACGGGCGACGCCAGCGGACCGCTGCAAGTGCTGGTAGCCAACCTCGACTACAGCGACTATCTGGGACGGCTGGCGATTGCGCGCGTGTTCAACGGGACGCTGCGCACCGGCGAAGACGTTGCCATCGCCAAGCGCGACGGCTCGCTGGAGAAGATCCGGATCACCAAGATGTTTTCGTTCTCCGGCCTGAAGCGTACGGACATCGTCGCGACTGAGTTGGGCGACATTGTCGCGGTCGCGGGCGTGACCGGCATCAACATCGGCGAGACCATCACCGACGTCGAAAATCCTTCGCCGCTGCCGGTGATCACCATCGACGAGCCGACGATTGCGATGCAGTTTATGGTGAACACTTCGCCGTTTGCCGGACGGGAAGGCCAGTACGTCACCTCGCGCAACCTGCGCGACCGGCTGCAAAAAGAGCTGCTGACGAACGTGTCTCTGCGCGTGGAGGAGACAGAGAATACCGACTCCTTCACCGTGATGGGACGCGGCGAGTTGCAACTGGCGATCCTGATCGAGATGATGCGGCGCGAAAGTTTTGAGCTGGCGGTAGGCAAGCCGGAGATCGTGACCAAGCGAGTCGATGGCAAACTACTGGAGCCGATGGAGCGGCTGACCGTCGACGTGCCGGAGGCGTTTGTCGGAGTGGTGATCGAGAAGCTCGGCGCCCGCAAGGCGCAGATGCAGAAGATGCACAATCACGGTTACGGGCGAGTGCGCATGGAGTTCGTGATTCCCAGCCGCGGGCTGATCGGCCTGCGCAGCGAGTTGCTTACCGACACGCGCGGAACCATCGTGATGAATTCCCTGTTCGACGGCTATACCGAGTGGCAGGGTGATATCCCACATCGTGTGACAGGAGCCCTGGTGGCCGATCGCGGCGGCGCAACTACAGCCTACGCACTGTGGGGACTTCAGGAGCGCGGCGAGCTGTTTGTCGGCCCGGGCACCGAGGTTTACGAAGGTATGGTGGTGGGCGAGAATTCGAGTTCATCGCCGATGATGAACTGGTGGAAGTAACCCCGAACCATCTGCGGCTGCGCAAGAAGATCCTGCAGGCCAACCGAAG
>JBEKTC010000067.1:0-28533 GCA_049516475.1 Candidatus Korobacteraceae bacterium
CGACCCCGACATGGCTCTCTCCAGTCTGTAAAATGACCTTTGGCGGGTGGAGCACGCCTTTCAAGGGACGCGGAAGAAGTCGCTTGCTCGCGCGCTTTGAAGGGGCGCACCTTTACAGTCTGCGGATGAAGCCTGCGACAGAAGAAGTCTGCGATTGTTTTTGAAGGGGCGCACCTTTAGGTGCGCCGTCACAAGTCCCTTATTTTTGGCTTTCCGAGCGGGCTTCAGCCCGCGAAGAATCTGCTTGCCGGGCTTTGCTAGCCGCCAGGAGCTACCATCGCATGGACATGACGTGGGTGACCGACCGCATCGCTGTTGGCGGCGGCATCTGGAACGATGACAAAATGATCGAGGTGGTCCGCGCCGGCGTCACCCACATCATCGATATGCAGATCGAGTTCGACGACACTCGCCTCGCCGAACCCTACGGCGTCCAGATCCTCTGGAACCCGACCGATGATGACTTCCGTCCCAAGCCGCCGGCGCTCTTCCAGCGCGGCGTGGATTTCGCCCTCGCCGCTCTCGACGACGCCGAATCCCGCGTCTTCATTCACTGTGCCGCTGGCGTACACCGTGCGCCCATGATGGCGCTGGCGGTTCTTCGCGCTCTGGGCTTCGATCTTCAAAGCGCCATGGATATGATCGAGTCCCGCCGCGGGGTGGTCGATTTCGCTGCCGTCTATGTCGACAGCGTCGAAGACTTCATGCGCACCTACTCCGCCGCCGAACAGCCGCGCAGCTAAGCGGTCGTTAAACCATTAAGTTGTCATCCCGAGCGGAGCGTCCGCGCTACTACATAAACTGTCATCCTGAGCGTAGCGTCCGCGCTTTTTGCGGACGCGAAGTCGAAGAGCCTGCCCCGAGCGGAGCCGAGGGGACCCCTATATTGGAAGGACTCTTCCGCCCCTGGCTTGGCATACCATTGAGTCCTGTAGGTGCCCGCTCTTGTCATCCCGAGCGGAGGGCAGCGGAGTCGGTTCGCCTCGAACTGCATAGAATTGAAACGCAATAACGAACGGTACTCCCACAATGTGGGACCACACTTCATCTTACGCGCCGGTTCCTCCGGCAACAGAGAGGCATTCGTCATGCCGAACACTCACCGCCTTGCAGGGCGGTTTTTTTCTGTTCTGATCTCGATCGCGTTCGCCGTCCTGCTTCCGCGCGCCGCCTTCGCCTTCAGTTCCGGCCTTACCCTGTGCCAGATCTCCGACACCGTCTATCGCGCCGACGGTTCTCCCGCGCAAGGCGACGTCATCATTCTCTGGTCGGCCTTTACCACTGCCGCCGGACAGCCGGTCGCCGCCGGTAATCTCACCGTTGCGCTGGGATCGGGCGGACAGTTCAACGCCAGTCTCGCGCCCAACAGCGGCGCAACGCCCGCCGGCACCTATTACCGAGTCACTTATAAGCTCGACGACGGTTCCACAGCCTCCGAATATTGGACCGTCCCGAACCTGACCACCACCACCATCGGCGCCATTCGCAGCACCCTGGTTCCCGCCAATCAAGCGGCGCAGTTTCTCACTCGCGAGTATGCCGACTCTCACTACATGGACCTCACCGACGCGCAAACCGTCGCCGGAGTGAAGACCTTCAGCAACTCTCCGGCCGTCCCCACTCCGCAGAATCCCACCGACGCTGCCAACAAGGCCTACGTAGACGCCAACGGCGGAGGTGGCGGAGTCAATCTTTCCTCCCCTCCGCCCATCGGCAATGTCACCCCCAACACCGGCAACTTCACCACCCTCACCGTGCAGACCACCAACGGCATTCCTAGTCCCGCCAACTATCCGCAATCCGATCCCTGCGCCCAGATCAACGCTGCCATCGGCTCGCTGCCTGCCGCCGGGGGAACCATTGATGCGCGCGGCTTCTCTCCCGGGCAAACCTGCAATGCCATCCTCACCGCCAACAAGCCGGTAACCATTCTCTTCGGTGCGGGTACGTGGACGTTCAACGGCAATCCCGGCATCAACGTCACCGCGCCCAACGTGGTCCTGAAGTGTCCCACATCCACAATTCTGCAAGCCTCGTCCACGGCATTGCTCTCCGGCGGACCGTACCCGCTGATCGCCAACACCGTCGATCCCGCCAACGGCGGACTGCATACCGCCGACGGCACCAGCGTCATCGCCTGCGAGTTGAACGGAAACGGCGCCGGCACTTTTGGCATCTTCGCTCCTAACAGTTATTCCATGAAGATCCACGGTGTCCACGCCCGCAACTTCACCAGCGCCGACATTCTTGCCCTTGCCGGGCAGGACGACATCCAGAACACCGTCGCTGACGGCAGCGGTGGAGACGGCTTTGTGCTCGGTTACGACGGCCATGTCTCCGGCATGTCGCAAGCCAACGGCAACACCGCCGACGGCTGGCACGTCATGGCCGCCGGTTTCGTCTTCGATGGTCCCACGGCGTATCGCAACGGCCTTTTTGGCATGCACTTCGACGGCAACCAGGGTGGAGACTGGCTCGCCTCCACCATCTATCTCGAGCCCAAGATCATCATCCCTACCTCCAACAATCCCGGCGCTTACGGCTACTACACGCAGAAGGTGGGTACCACCGCGGCCACCCGTCCGGCGCAATTCTGCCAGACCATCGGCTGCCTCACCCGCGATGGAAGTGTGATGTGGATCAACGTTGGCGAGCTGAACGCCTACGGCTTCGGCGTGCCCGAAGTGTTCTCGCAGGGCAACAACAACATCAATTCGCCCAACATCTCGCAGAGCAATTTTGGCAATCACGCCGGCGACTGGGACAACATTCTGATCGAAGGCACCAGTACCGCCTATTCCATTGGCAACTCGGTTCTGGGAGCCAAGACGCGCCAGTCGGAGGTGCCGTCAACGCCGGCCCACGGCATCCATCTCAAGTTCGCCTCCATCACCTCGCTTAAGGACACGCAATGGGAGGGCGGCGCCTACACCTCTGGACCGCAGGTCGAGCTGGGAGGCGTCGAGCTGGAAGACTCCTGGTTCACCGAAATCGGTTTTCTCGATTGCCTGCGTTCCTACGGCAACTGTTTCACCTCGGTGGCCTCCGCCGACACTACCATCGACAAACTCGTGGCGCAGGACGGTGGAGTCAGCGGCGATCCCACTACCTTCGCGGTCTCGCTCGACAGCAACACCGCCTACACCATCATCAACACTCTGCTGGTCGCCGACGATCGCAACCCTCCCTACCAGAGCGGAATCTCCAACGCTGCCGCGTCACCGAATCTGGTCGTCAGGAATCGGAAGTACATCGGCCTGGCGTCGTTCGATACCGGCAACAGCTACGTGGATGAAGCCCTCGGAGTCATCGGTACCGTCTTCTACGATGTGCCCACCGGTGCCGGCTATGAGTGGAGTGTCAACCAAATCGGGGTTGCAGGCTTCAATCAATACGGACTGCAATTGTTCTCTTCCAGCGGCGGGAGCAGCGGCATTACCGTCGGAGCGCCGTCAGCGGCCTTTACCACTTATGCCATGACGCTGCCCAGCAGTCCGGGAACGGCCGGCCAATGTCTCACATCCTCCGGCGGCGGCTCCGCTCCCATGACCTGGAACACTTGCAGCAACGTCTCGCTCAGCTCGCCTCCGCCCATCGGCAACGTCACTCCCAACACCGTCAGCGCCACCGCGCTCACTTACCAGAACATCCCCGGAGTCGATTTCCTCGTCAGCCACTATTCCACTATCCAGGCCGCCATCAACGCGGCTTACAACAATGGCAGCGTGCTCGGCGCGCTCATTGACGATCGCACCGCGCCCTACACTGGCCCCGGCTTCAATATCCCCGACTCTGTCATTGTCAGACTCGCGCCCACGACTTACACCATCAATGCGACCGTCACCTTCAACAATGGTAATAACAACGTAACCGCCGGCATCATCGTGCAGCCCGGCGCGCGCCTGCTGGGCGCAAGCACCTCGACGAATCACGGCACCATTCTTCAGCCCGCCAACGCTCTCAACGCCGACCTCATCGCAACTTCCACCGTCGGCACCGGCACCACGAACCCGCAATGGTGGCATTGGGGCGAGATCGCCAACCTCCGCATCGTCGGCAACGGCGCGAATCAGACAGCCGGCGATTGCCTCAAGGTCGAGAACATGGGCGAGGTCGCCAGCGTTCACGATGTCGAACTCTCCGCCTGCTACAACCACAATTTTGAGAACATCGGCTATGCTGCCACACCGTCAGACATCGCCAACATCACCAGCAATCGCGCCGTCACCGGCTCCGGCGTAGCTTTCACCAACCTCTCCGGCATCGCCGTGCTCAACGGCATCAGCGGCGACTGCAATCAGACGTCGCTCATCGCCGCCAATTTCAACTCGGCCGGCACGCTGACCATTCACGGCCTCAAGGCCGAAGCCGAAAGCTCCATTTGCAACCCGCCGGCTCAGGATCCCGTCATCCTCGCCACCACCACCGACAGCACCGTCCTGGCCTCCATCAAGGTTGACGGGGGTTATGCCTTCGGCACCACCCAGCAGAACATGGTGAAGAGCGCTGGCCCCGGCTCCATCCAATACGAGCAGGAAAACTTTTACCTCAACGGCTACGTCAACATCCTGAACGACACCGTCCGCGGCCAGCTCATTGCCAACGCCACCACCGCCCTCAAGCAGCCGGTTTTCTACCTCAGCAACGGCATCGTCTTCGGCAACCAGGCCTTCACCTTCCAGCCCAACACATTCATGCAAGCCAATCCCAACGGCACGCCTACCGAGATGTTCGGAGCAGGCAGCGACAGCTCCACCGATATCGCGGCCATCGGCAACGGCGACAACACCAAGTACTTCACCGGCGGCCTAAAGTTCGGCACCTTCAATCGCACCCAGTTCGGTCAGACGCCCGAATATCAAGCGCGCATGGGATGGCGCTGGACCAATCCCGGCTATGACACGACCACGTGGACATTCATTCCCATCTGGGCTACCGGCGACACCAGCGTGCGCTGGATTGGCGATCCCAACGCCCGCTGGCCCGAGGTTTACGCCGCCGATCTCAACTCCACTACGGCAACCGTCGGCACGCTGAACGTCACTACCTGCAACGGCTGTGGCTCCGGCGCCAACGGCGCGGCAGGCGGCGATCTCAGCGGCAGTTATCCCAACCCCACCGTGGCGAAGATCAACGGCCAACCCCCGGCAACCGTCGCGACCTCAGGAAGCTACAACGATTTGTCGAACAAGCCGGCCATCCCCACCACCTCGAACTGGCCGAACGCCGGCGCGTGTCCCAGCGGCCAATATGAAGCGGCAAGCGTCAATGGATCGGCGCCCACCTGCGCCCAGGTGCAGTATTCGCAACTCGGCGGCACCGTCCCGGCAAGTCATTTAGTGTCGGGAACCATCCAAGGCCCGACGTCGGCAATCACCGGCACAGGCTCGACCGCTTCCCTCTACAGCGTGAACCTGCCTGCTGGAACGTTCTCGGTAGGAACCGGCATCAAATGCTTCGCCCGCGCGCGTCACACCACGGGAAGCGCGACCGTAACCGTCGGATGGAAGTTGGGAAGTACCGCCTACACCTATCCCACCACCTACACCACCGGCAACAATGGCGGCGATGCCTCCATCGAAATCTTTACCTTCTCGTCCCTGTCGGCGCAGACGGTGAACGTCCCCTGGGCCGCGTTCGGCGGTACAACCGAATCGCCGTACAGCGGTCTGGCCTGGACCGAGAACCTTGCCAACTCCGACACGCTCTCCTTCACCTTCAACGTCGCCAACACCGACAAGATGACCGGCGACAGCTTCTACTGCCAAACCATCCAGTAGGTAGAGCCGGCCTTCAGGCCGGCGTCAACACGAGATTCTTCTTGTTGTGTCATCCCGAGCGAGTCCGCTGCGGCGGACGAGTCGAGGGGCCCCTATTCCCGCGACACTCCGGATGCCCCATCCAATCCCGGACGGGGCAAATCGTTCATGGCCTCCCACAATGTGGGACACCATAACTGACAACTGGCCACTAGCCACTGACCACTGATTCCCATGCCCACAAAACGTACAACCAATCCGCAACCGCAACCTGCGCCGCCAGAAGAGCCGGCGTGTAATCCCGAACTGCCCAAGCTTTCCGATGAGCTCACCGCCGAAGTCCTGAAGCTTGTTGGCGACCGTCTCGGCGAGAAGCCGCCGCCAGACCATGTCATCGGCCTTTACAAGACCTCGCCCCAGGCCACCACCTGGCGCGAGTATCTGATGTGGGCCATGTTAAGAATTCGCGACAAGCACGGCCATCTGCGCCCGCTCATCCTCAACCGCGCCCAGCAAGACCTGGAGCGCCGTAGCACGAATCGCAACATCGTGCTAAAGGCGCGTCAACTTGGCGTAACCACCTATGTCGCCGCGCGCTTCTTTATCAATTGCATCACTCGCGAGGGGACGCTCAGCGTGCAGGTCGCGCACGATCAGCGCTCCGCCGAGGAAATCTTCCGCATCGTGCACCGGCTCCTGGACAACCTGCCGGAGCCGTTGCGCCAGGGCGCGCTGGTCACCTCGCGCGCCAATGTCCGCCAGATCGTGTTCCCCGTATTCGATAGCGAATACCGTGTTGAAACCGCGGCGGACCCCAACGCCGGCCGCGGGTTGACCATCCACAACTTGCACTGCTCGGAGGTCGCCCGCTGGCCGCGCGATGTTTCGGAGACTCTCGCTTCGCTGCGCGCCGCTGTCCCGCCCGAAGGCGAGATCTTTCTCGAGTCCACGCCCAACGGCGCCGGCGGCACCTTCTACAACGAGTGGCAGAGCGCCTCGCACACCGGCTACGCGCGCCACTTCTATCCCTGGTGGTGGGACCCCACCTATCGGCGCTCGCTCAAGATCGTCCGCTTCTCTGACGATGAGCTGGAGCTCATGCAGAAGCACGGCCTCAACGCCGCGCAAATCGCCTTTCGTCGCGAGGTGCACGCCAACTTCCGCAACCGCACCCGCGAAGAATACGCCGAGGATCCCGAGAGCTGCTTCCTCGCCTCCGGCGACTGTGTCTTCGACATCGAGATCGTTGAGCGGCGCCTCCATCAGACCGCGCCCATTATCGAAAATACCGATCAGGGCAAGCTGCTCACCTTCTTTCCGCCCGTCGCAGGCGGCAACGGTTACCAACCGAAGCAGTACATCATCGGCGTCGATCCTGCGGGCGGCGGCGTAGACGGAGATTACTCTTGCGCCCAGGTCATCGAGCGCACATGCGGTGTGCAATGTGCCGAGCTTCACGGACATTTTCCGCCACAGGCTCTGGCCGCACGCGTGGCTCTC
This sequence comes from Candidatus Korobacteraceae bacterium, assembly GCA_049516475.1. Taxonomy (GTDB): domain Bacteria; phylum Acidobacteriota; class Terriglobia; order Terriglobales; family Acidobacteriaceae; genus Bog-257. Next base: position 7,260 of record JBEKTC010000067.1, read on the forward strand.
CTCGCTCGCAAATACAACGCCGCCCTGGTGGCCGTCGAACGCAACAATCACGGCCACGCCGTCCTCGCTCATCTCGTGATGAGTCAGGGCTACACCAATGTTTACCAGGCCGGCGGCCAGCCCGGATGGCTCACCAACGTCGCCACCCGTCCGCGCATGTTGGAAAATTTCGCCGCCCTCTTGTCCGCCGCGCCCTTCATGTTCCTCAGCCCGCGCCTCCTGGGAGAGTGCCGGACCTTCATCCGTCATCCCGACGGCAGTTGCTCAGCCGCTTCTGGCGCACACGACGATACCGTAATGGCGATGGCCATCGCGCAGGCCGTCCGGGCCGAAGTCATCGTCCAGCCGCCAGGATCGGCTCAGGAACTGGCGACGACCATGTTCCAAACAGCTCAGTAACACTGTCATCGCGTTCGTGTGGTCTGTTTCTTGGGTGTCATCCTGAGCGCAGGCGGCGCGCTTTTTGCGCCGCCGGAGTCGAAGGACCTGCTGTTTGTCCCGGCCTGCGTGACATGCCCATGCTCGCCACGCCGCGACTGAAACGGTGTCCCAGTCCCGCCTTGCGGGACGGAAGAGGATAGCCCAGCGCTTCAGCGCTGGGTAAGCGATAAGAAGAAACCCGAGTCCCGTAGGGACGGCACAAGCCTGAGCGGAGGCGAGGGCAATACCAACATTCTCGCGCGCCGGAGGTGGCGTGATGGCAAACCTTAATTCAGTTCCTTCCCAACGTAGTCACGACATCTGGCAGGACTGGGCGCGCCAGTTAGAAGCCGCCCAGCGCGACGGTTCGGACGCTCCCGATCGCGCGGTGTTGTTTGACTCTCTCCTGACCGACGACGACCGCAAATTCCTCTGGGCCATGTGGATCGACTTCCGGAAGGGTTCCTAGGTGGAAGCGCGGGACTTTAGGCCCGCGAAAAGAGCGCCCTTCAAAGAACGGGCTTTAGCCCCGGAGCGCTAGCTCGGAAACGACCGAACAGAAATTCAACTCTATAGCGGCGGCCATTGCCGTCGCTACCAATCACAACCATAAAGGAGAAAATTGAAATGGCATTTAACCTACAAACTTTCCAGAAGATGATGGGAGTCGTGCAGGCGGCTACTACGGAAGCAGCTACGGTCGCCGGCCAGTGGGGATCGGGCGACCACGTGGGCGCAGTCACGGCAGCCGTGCAGACGGCAGGAGCCATCGCGCAGTCCGCCACCACCAATCCACAACAGCAGCAGGAAGCTACGGCAGCGACCCAACTGGCCACCACCCTGATGCCGGTCATATTCGCCTTCGCCAGCCTCTTCGCCAAGAAACTTTAGGCCCCGCGAAGGTCGCCGCGCTCCCCACCTTTGTCGGCGGGTGCCCCATCCTTGTCGCCATCCTTTGGCGACAGGGTGGGGACCTCGCCTTCCTCACACACCACTGTGACGTGTGCCACCAATTCGCGGCGCGTCCTGGAACTAACATCGAGTTTCCGGAAGCCGCCGCTATCGATTCCCAACCTCGCGCCCCTCCACGAGCTTGGGCGTAGCGACGCGGACGCGATGGCCGTGATGTACGGCCGCGATGGCCGTTACGGGCGGTTTCCAGCAGTCGCTGTGCGCCGCCCTGTCGCTTCGGACCTTCCGGGCCCACGGGTTTAGCTAATTGCTAGTTGCTAGTTGCTAGTTGCTCCTTATGTTCATTCACGCAGTCCAACACGTGCGCAGGATGCGGGGCGGCGCGCAGAGTCATCTCATGCGCTGCGCTGACGGCTTCTATTACGTCGTCAAGTTCCAGAACAATCCGCAGCACACGCGCGTGCTGGTTAACGACTGGCTGGGCACGCGCCTCGCCGAATTGATCGGCTTGCCCGTTCCCGTCGCTGCCATCGTCGACGTCAACCCCTGGTTGCTGGAGCACACCCCCGACCTGCGCATCGAACTCTGCGGCCGTCGCACTATGTTCACCCCGGGCCTGTCGTTTGGCTCGCGCTATGTCATCTCGCCGCTCGAGGGTCAGGTCTATGACTACCTGCCCGAGGGCATGATGGGGCGCGTGCGCAACCTCCCCGACTTCGCCGGCGTGCTGGCGCTCGACAAGTGGACCTGCAACGCCAATGGCCGCCAGGCGGCCTTCTGGAAGCGTTCGCGCGAACGCAAGCTGAGTGCCAGCTTCATCGATCAGGGTTACTGCTTCAATGCCGGCGAGTGGAATTTTCCCGACGCGCCCCTGCGCGGCGTCTTCGGACGCAATGATGTTTATGAATGTGTCACATCGTGGGACAGCTTCGAACCCTGGCTCACCCGCATCGAAAACTTTTCCGAAAGTTCGCTTTGGACGCTGGCGGAAGAAATTCCGCCCGAGTGGTACGGTGGCGCCAGCGACGACCTGGAGCGGCTGTTGACGCGCCTGCTGGCGCGCCGCTCCCGCGTCCGCGAGCTGATTCTCGATTTCAAGAATTCATCCCGAAACCCCTTCCCTAACTGGAAGGAAGTCGTGAATTAAGGTGCACGACAGAGGCACAGAGGACACAGAGAAGAAAGACAATGCAGTCGACGGGAGCCGGGCGAACAACGCTTTGGTCAAGTGCCAAATGCCAAATGCTAATTGCTAACTACTAATGGCTGACTTTCGACAATGCGAATTCTTCCTCCTCCGCTACGTCCCCGACGTGGTCAAGGGCGAATTCGTCAATGTCGGTGTCGCCCTGCTGGAACATGGCGACGACGGCTTCACCGACGTCCGTTTCACCCGTGACTGGCGCCGCGTTCGCTGCCTCCATCCCGACGCCGACATCGAGCTTCTGGAATCGTACGAAGCTGACTTTCGCCGCCTCTTGCAATCGCGCCTGCCGGAAGTCATCAACTATCGCGGGCCCACGTCCCGTCGCGCCTGGCTGCTGGCGCTGATGCAGGAATCGTTCGCCGGCACTCTGGAGATGGCGCCCATGAGTGCTGTTCTCGCCGAGTCGCCGCAGGCCGAAATCGGCAAACTCGCGCAGCTTTACCTGGAATCTGCGCTCCGTGGTCACCGCGCGCAATCCGGTCGCCGCGTCATCTACACCGCCATGCGCGACGCCTTCGAGCAGGCTGGCGTCTGGCAAGTGGCATTGATGCGCAAAGACATCGCCGTCGCGCAGTACACCCGCCCTGGCGATCCGCTGAAGATCGATTGCGGCTACATGCCCAACGGAGTACTTCATCTTTTTCACGCTGTCTCACTGGCGACAGACGTGAATTCGGCCAAGGTCCTGGCCTACAGCTATTCTGATATGCGCGAAAACCTGCACGCGGCCGAGCACGCCATGAGCGATCTGACCGCCATCACCGAAGACGAGTTGGATCTCCAGGATGAGGGCGTCGCCTTCGCGTTGGCTGCGCTACAAGACAACCAAATCACCATCGCGAAGGTCAGCGCCATGCCCCATATCGCCGAGCGCGTCCGCGTCGACCTCAAACTCTAACAACTAGAAGAGTCGCCTGGGTGCCCCGTTCCCGCTGGGTGCCCCGTTCTAGCCCGCTTTTGGCTAGGGCGGGGCAGTTTCAGCCTAGGCGTTCGTCCCCAACCAATATCCCACGATGTGGGATAGGCCACTGACCACTAGCCACTGACAACCGACAACTGAATTGGATCAACTCATGAACATGCCAAACACTCTGCGCGGCGCTCTGCGCCGCATCGCCGGATCGTCTTTTCCCAAGCTGCAATGGCCGCTTCGCCGGCCCCCGTCTGCGCTGCTAGCCACCAGCGCCGAATCCGCTCGCAGAACGGTGCCGCTACCCACCATATTCACTCCGGGGGCACCCACGCTCGCGCGTGCCGGGGTCATGCCCAAACCCACGCCCGCCAACTTGCGCCGCTTCGCAGAAATGCCCATCGCTCGCAAGGCCATCAACACCATCAAGGACCGCATCGCTGGCATGGCATGGCGTATTCAACCGCGCCGTGGCCGCTCGCTCGAGGAATCGCCGTCACGCGCCGACTTTGCCCACGATGGTGTCAGCATGTTGCCCAGCGCCGCCCAGCGCATCGCGGCCCTCACCCTCAACTTCGAGCAGCCCAATCCCGAAGATTCCTTCCGGTCCTTCATCGAGCAGGTCATCGAAGACGTGCTGGTTGGCGGCTTCGGCGCCATCGAACTCGACCTCACCGGCAATCCCGCTCTGCCACTTACGCTCTGGCCGGTTGACGGCGCCAGCATTCGCATCCGCACCGACTGGGACGGCAACCCCGCGTCGCCGCATTACGTTCAGTCCACCCTCATGACCTTCGCACCCGAAAAGGCCATCACCCTCGCCGACGAAGAACTCTCCTACATCCGTCTTAATCCGCGCAGCTACACGCCCTTCGGCCTCGGCAAACTCGAAGTCGCCTTCGAGACCATCCACGAGTTCCTCTGTGCCCACCGCTTCGCCTCTCGCCTCGCCAGCAACAGCGTCGTGCAGTACGCGCTCTGGCTTCAGAACCTCAACCCGCAGCACCACGAGCGCCTCATCCGCTGGTGGCAGGACGAAATCGAAGGTACCGGCAAAGTGCCCATCCTCACCGTCGAAAACAAGCCCGAAGTGCTGCGCTTCGCCGGCGGCACTGACGCCGACCTCCGCCTGCAATGGCAGGAGTTCCTCATTCGCATCATCGCCGACGCTTTCGATCTGCCGCCCATGCTGCTCGGCCTGGAGCGCGACGTCAATCGCAACACCGCCGCTACGCAGTCTGACGACGCGTTTCGCACCGCCATAGTGCCGGTCGCGCGCCTCATCGCCGAACACCTCACTCGCGACGCCATCAGCAAACGCCTCGGCTGGGACGACCTGGAATTTGTCTTCACCGATGTTGACGCGCCCAACGAACTCGAACAGGCGCAGATCCAGCAAATCCTCGTCGGCTGCGGGGTCCTGACCATCAACGAAGTCCGCCGCATGCGCGGCCTGCCCCCGCTGCCTGAGCAGAAAGCCGGCCTCGCCGACGCTCCACCTATGGAGTAGGCGCGCGCTCTTCTTTGTTTGTCATCCCAAGCGAAGGCGAAGGGGCACGGCTTCAGCCGCGCCAAATTGCGCCTTTCTTTTGATCTGTCATTCCGAGCGAAGTGAGTCTTGTCGCGCAGCGACAGGACTCACGCAGTCGAGGGACCTGCTGTTCGGCCGCGCTCCGAAGCCGCCCGTTTTGGCTAATTGCTAATTGCTAATTGCTAATTGCTTCCCACGAGGAACCCCATGAACCTCCAACTCGACGCCATGTCCGTCGCTATGCCCCACGTTGTGGGACATCCCAACCGCCTGCCATTTCACGGCGTGCTCACCCTGGTCGGTACCGCCTCGCAGCGCTCGCCCAGCGGCGCCCGCGGCCACCGCGTGATGCTCACCCGCGCCGCCACCGAAGCGGCATTGCCATCCCTGTTAGGCATGGCCCTGGACTACGCTCCGGCGCTCGACGCCCACGACGCTCGCCGCAAAATCGGCATCATTACCGAAGCCGATATCGTGCCTATGCCACAGAGTAAAACCTCACGTCCAGCGGGTGCCCCACCCTTGTCGCCCGTTTCGGGCGACAGGGTGGGCAATCAAAGCCCCGTCGGCCAGATCGCCGTCAGTGGCTATCTCTTCGCGCACGACTTTCCCGACGTGGTTGGCGAAATTCGCGCTCAGGCCAACAGCGCTCTGGGCATGTCCTACGAAATCGCCAATGCCACCGTGCCCAATCAGGAAGCCGCCATCTGGACCGTAACCGGCTTCACCTTCACCGGCGCAGCTGTTCTTCGCCGCGACAAGGCTGCCTACCCCCAAACCTGGATCGCCCTAGCGCGTAATAACTAGAAGACATCTCATAAATGCTTTGTCTCAGGGCACGGCTTTCACAGGCTGCGGAAAAACTCGTGGCGAAGGAGAATTCAGGTAGAGCTGGCCTTCAGGCCAGCGTCTAAGCCCTTTGTTTCTCATCCTGAGCCGGCTTTAGCCGGCGACATCAGGGCCTGTGTCAAGTCATGGGCTTTAGCCCCTGCGGTCGCACCTACTCTCGCTTCAAACTTCAATCACGCTCTTAGCTAATTGCTAACTGCTGATTACTAATTACTTCTGTAAAGGACAAACCATGGATCAAGAAACCAACACCTCCGACATTTCCACCCTGGCCCAGAGTTTGGCTCAGGCCACGCAATCTTTGGCCACCGCGCTGTCCAATCTGGACAGCCAGTTCGCCTCCCTGCACGCCAAGATCGACCGCATCGTCGCCGCTGTCGATGACGGCGAGCTGCAGGCGAGCTCGCTACCCAACCCGGCTCTTCACCTCAAACTGGCCGAACTGGAAAAGGCCAATCAGGATCTCAAGGCGCAAAGCGCGACCGCTCGCCGCAAAACGCTGTCTCCGATGGTCACGGCTTTGCTCGCCAAGGAAGGCGTCGAGGGCGACGCCGTCATCGAAACCCCGATCGTCGAGAAAGCTCTCGCCGGTCTCAGCATCGAGCAGCGCATCGCCGTCAAGGCCGAACTGGCCCGCGCCGGCATCCTCGCCTAGTCAATAATTTGCCGGCTACCACCGAGGCCGATTTTTCCGGCCCCTAACCCCTATTCCCTAATCCCTGCCTCTCGAAAGGACCCAATGAAAGCACAATTCCTCAACCTGCAAGCTGCGGCCGATTACATCGGCCCAGGCGCTATCGAGGTCGAGCTCTACCAGACCGAAATCCTCGACATCGTTCGACGGCGTAATCCCTTCGGCTTGCGCATCAAGCAAGTTCCCGCGACCGGCCATCCCTCGCGCTTTTTCGAGGAGACGGCCATTCCCGCGCCCACCGCGGCCAACGCCTTCGTCGATCCACGCAACATCGTGCCCACGCTGGTCACGCCCACCCGCGTGGAGCGCAGCGTCCCGCTGAAGTGCCTGGTCTCGCAAATCAACTACAACGTTTTCGACATGGAGGTCGGCGCGCAGCAGAGTCAGTTCGCTTACCTGCAAGCCAAGGACTTGGCCGACTCCGTCGAAGGTCTGTTGCGCACCCATGACGTTGCCTTGTGGAATGGCACCGACACCTCGCTGAACAACCCCACCACGCCGCAGTATTTCGGGGTGTGCGGGCAAATCGCCGCCGGCGGCAACACTGCCACCATCGCGACTACCGCCAGTATCGTGGATGGCCTGAAGGGCATCATCGCGCAGATGGTTTCCAACAGCGGCTTCGAGGTGCGGCCCACCGCCATCTATTCCAATCCGGTGCTGCTCGACCTGATCGATCGCGAGATGAAGCAGGAGTTCAACGTCGTGCTCTCGACCACCGAGGTCGCTGGCGGCCTCACCGTCAAGACGCTCTCCACCCAAGCCGGCAACCTGCCGCTCATCCCTGATTGGTCGTTGCCCTACACCGGGACGCCCGGCAGCGGCAACGCGCAACTGCCCGTCTACATCGTCTCCGAGGACCTCATCGAGTATCACTGGCTCACCAGCCCCACGCCCCGCGTCTTTCAGCTCGGCACTCCCAGCTCGTTGACCTCGCAGATGGTGGTGGTGAAGTTTGGCGCTGTCGTAGTCAAAGGCGCCAACTATGCCCACTATCAGGTGACCGTCGACCGCTGATCGCACTCTCCGTTGTCTACAAAGTGCTGTCATCCTGAGCGTAGGCGGCCCGTATTTGGCCGCCGGAGTCGAAGGACCCCTATTGCGCTGGGTGCCCCGTTCTAACCATCTTTTGGCTGGGGCGGGGCAGTCACATTCTGTTGCAGCAGAAATCTTCCATGACTGGAACTCATATGAACTATTTAGCCGACACCGAATACCAAACCTACGGACTCGAGCCCGATACGCCTGAATCCTGGGTTTCCGCCGCTTGCTCCATCGTCAATGCTCATTGCCATCGGCCCACGCTCTGGTTCCAGGAGTTTACCGAGCGTGTCCGCCTGGTTCCCGGCCGCAACGTTCTCCGCCTCACTTATCTGCCGCTCGCCATTCCATCCGGCGGCACCTCGCCTCTGGTCTCGGGCCGCGCTCGCTATGGCGTGCCGCGCCGTGGTGATGATCTGACAATGTGGGAGATGGCCACCGAGTTCGCCATGACTTTCGGCCTTCCCGGCACCTGGATCAACCTCGACGTCACCAACTTCGACTTCTTTGCTCTTACCGGCGAGGTCTCTTGGCTGCCGAATCCATTGGGCATGTATTTCGACGAGATGGAACTCGTATACACCGGCGGTTTCAACACCATTCCCGATCCCATAAAGTTCGCTTGCGTGCAGCTTGTCCGCAACGCTCAGGCCATGCCCGCCCTCAATGTTCGCGAGGGCACGTTGAACGCGATGCACTTCGCCTATTTTGCCGACACTCTGCTCGATTCCACTGTGCAAACCATGCTCGCGCCGTTCGTCGCGCAGAAGGTAGCCTGATATGTCCGACGATCAGCTTGGAATGATTCCCGGCCACGCCTGCGCGGCCCGCCGCTTCGCCGATGCTCTCCTGCGCTCCGGCGGCGACACTCAAATCACCGTGCGCATCTCCGATCCTTCCACTGGCGACACCAGCAGCCAGCTCGGGCTCGAGCCTCCCAGCGCCGAAGACCTCCAGATATCGCCCGCGCTGGTGAAGGCCTTGGCGCCCACCGAGGACGGCAGGCGCCGCATCGAGGCGGTGATCAGCGCCACCTCGCTGAAAGCCATCGCCAAAAATTATGGCGTCGAGGACATCGCCGCCTGGCTCATGGTCGCTCAAGGCGTGTTGTACTACGGTAACCTCATGCGCATCGACACCGTCACCGTCGATCGTTTCTTCGGTCTCGACTGCCTTTACCACCTGACTGCCACAGAGTAGGACATCATGCAACCAACCAAAGACAGTTTCTACATTGCGCTGCGCACTCGCCTTGTCGCCGTCGATCCCAACCGTACGATGACCCTCGACGGCGCTACTCGGCCGGCCATCGCCGTCATCGAAAATGAGCCGCCCACCGGCGCGCCACTCCTGTGCGACACCTTATATCTGCGCTGGGGCAACGCTCGTCCGACGACGCTCTCTGTGGGCACGCTCATGGCGATGGATTGCACCATCGGGTATTGCACCAAGGGCTCCGTCCAGAACGCCAATCTCGATCGTGGCCGCGATCTGGCCAGCCTCGACAACGATTTGCTGGCCATTTGCTCGCCTCCGCAAACTCCCAAGTGCGATTACAGTTCGGGCTCGCCCGTGGGGCTCGGTTCCACCATCTTCTGGACCCAGCCCATGTTGAACACAGCCAAAAGCACCCCCCCGTATGTGGGACGTGACGTTAATGTCACCGTGTTTTTCTATCCTGAGGTAACCCAGTCATGAGCTCCAACTCTTTTGCCAAGCGCTCGCAGATGGCGCCCGCCGCTCGCGCCGTCCGCGCCTATGCGGCTCCCATCAACCGCATTACCGGATCTATCGCCGCCTTCGATCCCGCATCGCAGGGTGGGTTCGATCTGGACTCGCCGCCCGCCCCTTGGATCGATCTCGGCTGGGTGGAGAACTTCCAGCGCACCGCCGCAACCAAGTACGACGCCCTGCGCACCGGCCCTGCCGCCAACATCACCATTCAGTACCGCATGCAGCCTGAGGCCCGCGTGGAATTCGATCTTCTTTCCTGGGGCAAATTGCAGTTGGCGCTATCCGGCGGCACCCAGCAGATGAACGTGCTCGCCGAGCAGCCCGGGTTTCCGCCGCTGCCTTCAGGCGGCATGGGGCTCCCGGCCTCGCCGGTGCAGGCCGGCTCCACCTATACCCAGATCGTGCTCACCAGCGACCAACTCGCCGACTACAGCGTCGGCGACATCGTTGCCGTCGACGTCGACTACAGCGGGCAGACCGGCTATCTTGGCTCCGGCGCGCCCGGCGCCTATCTGGCTTCGCCTTTGAACGGCATCACCTGCGTGGACTACGTCCGCCGCGTTACTTTTAACGTCTCGCGCATTTGCGCCATCACATCGTCTTCCTTGCAACTGGCCGAGCCTCTCATCGCGCAACCGGTCACCGGCATGGGCGTGCAAAACGTCATTGCCTTCCTCGACCGCGAGGGCAGCAGTTTCTTTCAGGAATGGTCTGGCCTGTTCATCGTCGGCCCTGACAGCGGCGGCCGCGCCTGCTTTTACTATCCGCGCCTCCAGCCGGCCGCTGGCGCTGCGGAAACGCGTCAGGAGTTTGCGGCTCCGCTCTTCAGCCATCGGCTGCACGTGGGTCTCCGCGCTCTACCCACCACCGACACCAACGACAACGAGACCGTGCTCTGCTATCGCAGCTATTTCCCGGCTCCCAACGCCGCCGTATAGCCGGAGCCGCGCTAGTGCTGCGAGTCAGCGATTCCTCATATGAAAAGTGTCATCCCGACCGGAGCGCAGCGGAGCGGAGGGACCTGCTGTTCGCGTTCGCGTTAGTGCAGCAACCTAGAGTATGACTCGCCGCAATAGATCGTTGTCATCCTGAGCGCATGTTCGGGCCGCAGTTGCCCGAACCGGAGTCGAAGGACCCCTATAATGGGGGAATATCCCCCATCGTGGGAGTCCCACTTTGTGAGACATCAACGGATTCTCCTATGAACTTACTAATCGACAACAACGACGGCCTCGGCCAGCAGGACTACACTTCCTACGTCGACACCGATCATCTGCCCAAAATCACGCGCAAGCTCAACGCACCGGCCACAATGATCGCAGCCCTCGTCGCCGCCGACCCCAGCTTTCAAACGCCCGTCAGCGGAGCTCGCATCATTCTGCAGCGCAGCGACGGCCTCACCCTTTTCACCGGCTATCTCGCTGTACCACCTTGCCAGCAGTATCTCGGCTACGGACAAGTGCCGGCGTGGCAGTACACCGTGACCGCGACCGACGACTCCTGCCTTCTCGACCACAATGAGCTTTCTGCGCGCACAGCGTTCGCTTCGCGCACTGCGGGCAATGCCCTCACCACCCTTGCCAACGATGTTCTGCCCGGTGGCCTCGACCAGTCAGGTGTCCAGGATGTCGGCCCGGTCAACCAGTTTGTCATCGTCCCGCAGAAGAACTGGACATGGCACGCGCAGGCGTTGTCCATGATGACGCGGGCCACCTACTACGCCCAGGATGGCAAGCTCAACTTCCAGCCCGTCGGCCAGCAGAGCTTCACCATCAGCGAGCAGGATCCCAACTTCGACCCGACCGCCCTCGCCTTGCTTCAACCCGACAAGCTGTTCAACGACGTCACCATCATCGGTGAGCTGGAGCCGCTGACCTACGTTCGTGACTACTTCCTGGGCAACGGTACAACGCTGGAGTTCTATCTCTCCGAGACGCCATTCGGCAACACTGCCGTAAGCGCGTCCGAGTACGGCTTCGCGGAAGGCTCGTCAGCGCCGACGCTTCTGAGCGTTACCGATCCCAACGGCAAACTTTTTCCCGTCTTCGCAGACAACTACTCCGAAGCTCAATTATCGGCGGCGCTCTGGAGCGTGACCGATCCCAACGACGCAGTTTCGCTCACCGGGGGACAACTTCAGGTCAACGGTGGTCCTTCCACAATCGCCTTCGTCGAGCAGTTGGAACTCGTCGCCGGACTGATGATGCAGCACGGACAATTCGTCTTCACCGCCTCATCCACCGGCACGATCGGCGGCATTTACAATGGCTCTCCCGCCGATGCCAACTGCATCGCTGGCTTCACCATCTCGCCCAACGGCAGCAACTCCAACATTCAGGCGCTGGTCAACGGCACTGCTACTGGCCCTGTCCTCACCACCACGGCGGGACATCAATATTCTTTCGCTACGGAATTAATCTGCAGCGAGGCCCATCGCGTTCATCAGACGTATCTCTCCTCGACGCATCCGGCGGGCGACGGTCGTGGAGGCGATTCCATCTCCGCGTCCGTGCGCGTCGTGCTCACCGTGCACGACGTCGATCCCAACAACCCCGCAACCCTCGCTGCCGTGGCAACGGTGCTCTGCGACGACGTGCTCGCCACCACTCCCAGCTTCGCCACCTATGCACTGATCAACGCAACCAATTTCTTCGCCGGCGTTTCCTACACCTGCCTGCAGCACATCGCCGATGCCGAAGTCCGCAGCATGATTCCTGGCGGCCAGTTTCGCACCCGTCTCGCGGGTGCCTTCGCCGATGGCGGCGAATGTTACATCACCTCCTCGGGCGAGCTGTGCTTCTATGCGCCTTACCCGCCCCAACAGAATGAGCAAGTGGTGGTGGCGTATCGCACCTGCTCTCGCGCCGCGGCGCGCGTGCAGGACCTCTACAGCATCGCTCAACACGCCGATGGCAGTGACAAGGGGCAGCGCGTTTATGTTCGCCGCCTCAAGCTCCCGCTCGCTCCGACTTCCATAGATTGTGAGAATGCGGCTTGCGCTCTGCTCGACGACACCGTGCAACCCGCCTGGCTAGGCGAATACAAAATCTTCAGCGACCTCCTGCCAGTCGAAGATGTCCTTCCCGGCAATGCCGTTCACGTGTCGGCGCCGTTGCGCGGAGCGGCCTTCACCGCCATCGTTCGCGACGTCGAATTGCAAGTGATCTCACTCGCCGATGATCGCTCGCATTACGACATAAAATTCGCCACCGATGCCGATGAGCCCATCGCATTCAAACTCGAAGCCATCGCCTTGACCGCGCCCCTTGCCACCATCTACAACACCGGCACACCTTCGTCTTCGCTCTACATCGATTCTCTTACCGCAGCCCAGGTGACCAACGTCATCGCGACCGAAATCACTTTTGACGCCGGCGTCGCTCCTCCGTCTGGCGGCGGCATCGAAGCCCGCCGTTCTGATGGCGGCTGGGGCGCCAGCGACAGCGGCAACCTCGCCGGACGCTTCACCACCCAAACCTTCATCCTGCCGCGTCTTGAACGCGTGCAAAATTACTATCTGCGGCAATATGACGGATCATCGCCTGCCAAATACTCGCGTTATTCCATCTTGCTGCACGTGGACTACCCCCTATGAGCACATGTCCCAATATCGTCACGCTAACTGACTTCGAACAGAAAGTTCTCTCCGACCTCGCCGAACTCAAGGCCAACATGCGTTGGGTCATCGGCAACGGCAACCAGGGCAAGATCCAGGAGATCGAGGAGCGCGTGGAGCGCCACGAAGCCTACCTTCAGCGCTTCACCGGAGTTGCGACCGCCGTCGCCAGCATTCTCACCTTCTTTCACCTCGCCATCGACTACATGCTCTATAGGCACTGAGCCTCACCACGCCCCTGTGCCTTTGTGGTTCAATCGGCACAACTCCCGGCTCGCCCGCGGCGTCGAATTCTCAGATATCCTTGAGCTACGGCGGCCCTAACCGAGTTTGTGCTTTGAAGGGGACGGCCTTCAGTGTGTGCGTGAGAACTAGTTTTCGCGCCGGGCAGTGGAGTACGACGCCCGAAATCCGGAGCGCCGAAGGCGCGGAATCTTGATAGCCCAGCACGGAGCGAAGCGGAGTGCTGGGTAAAGTGGGAAAAAATGCCGAGCCCCTCGGGGGCGACACAGTTCTCACGCACTCACTTCAGGCCGTCCGTAAAATGGCTGATGGAAAATGGGCTTTAGCCCCTGTGGGAAAATCGCAATGCACGTGATCTGAGCAATGCCCATGAAACGGTCCTCCAATCTCGCGATTTTGCTCCTCATCTTCTGTCTGCCAGCCCTGGCGCAGGACCCAGCCATTGCTCCAGTGCGCCCGCTCCCGACCACGCCCGCACAGCAGCAGGACAACTCTGCCGGCGCCAATCAGGACACCAGTGGCACCAGCGGCGATCAGATCACCAAGCCCGCCGGTGTCAAAGGCTCTGCTCTAATCGGCTGTCTGGCGGGTCCTGACAAGGATGGCAAGTTCATGCTCCGCAACATGGCTCATCGTTTTGGTGTGCAGGTCGTTGGCCCCAACGATCTCAAGAACGATTCCGGCAGCAAGGTGAAGTTGACCGGCCAATGGCAGCCGCTTCCTCAATCCCAGCAGACAATTGCTTCACCGCAACCGGGGGACAAGAAACCAGTCGAGACGCATCGCTTCCAGGCCACCGACGTCGAAGTGCTGGCTCAGAAGTGCACGCCCCCGACCGAGACAACTCCCGTCAGCAAGAACAAGCCGCAGAAGTCCACAACCTACAACGCCCCCACCTCCGACGATTCCAAATAGTGTCGCCCGTTCGAATCCAAGTCGGATGCTACTAAGCTTGTCATCCCGACCGAGGGCTTCAGCCCGAGTGGAGGACCTGCTTTTCGGTCGCCATGCCCTAAAACCCCTTCTTCGAATCCAGCAGGATCGTCACCGGCCCGCTATTGATCAGCTCCACCTCCATCATCTCCTGAAATCTCCCCGTCTCGCAGCGCAATCCCAATCCCCTCACGCGATCTACAAAATACTCATACAACTCCCGCGCCCGCTCCGGACGCGCCGCCGCGTCAAACGACGGCCGCTTCCCCCGCCTCACATCGCCGAACAGCGTGAACTGCGATACCGCCAGCACCGCCCCGCCCACATCCATCACGCTCAGGTTCATCTTCCCCGCGTCATCCTCAAAAATCCGCAGCCCCGCAATCTTCTCCGCCAGATAATCGGCATCAGCCTCAGTGTCCTCGCGCGCCACTCCCAGCAACACCAGCAGCCCTCTCCCGATCTCGCCCGTGATCTCCTCTCCCACCTTCACCGACGCCCGCCTCACCCTTTGCACCACCGCTCGCATGTCAGGTTTGTATCACAATGGCCGCTCCTCGCTTTTCGCCTTTCGCTTTTTGTCTTTCGCGTCGTCCGTTTTTGGACGGGGGTCCTTATTGCGATGAGGGACGCCGGACGCAAACCGCCGAGTGAAAGGCCAAAGACCAAAAGCGAACAGCGAAAAGCGGCTTTCCCGCGTTGACCATTGCGAAGCCCACCGTTTAGGATGAATCGGGACTCATATCAGTGAGCGCTCTCCGGTCTTCGTGTAGGAAGCTGCTTTGGAGAGGGCTTTTGGGGCATCCTTTACAGGCCTTCTGCCTGCAATTAGACTTACGGGTTTCCCGCCCACCGCCGCAAAGCGTGCGTTGGGTATTCCGGTACGTTGCGCTGCTGCGCGACAGGAGAAAGAATCGATGGCTTCCGTAGATGAACGGGTAAAACAGATCATCGTGGAGCAGTTGGGCGTGGATGAAGCGGAAGTTACGCCCAATGCTTCTTTTGTGGACGACCTTGGCGCCGACTCACTCGATACGGTCGAGTTGGTCATGGCTTTCGAAGAAGCTTTCGAAATCGAAATCCCCGACGAGGACGCGGAGAAGATCCGCACCGTGCAGGACGCGATTACCTATATCAACCAGCACGCCAAGGCAAAAACATAGCCGCCGTCCGCTCCGGCCGCCACTGCCGCGCCCATCACCATGCGGTAGCGGCCCTACTCAACCGGGAAACCGCGTTCGCCCGCCCGCGCGGGTCAAAAGGAGATGAATGGTCTCATGGCATCCGTTGATGAACGTGTAAAACAAATCATTGTCGAGCAACTGGGCGTGGACGAAGCCGAGGTCACGCCCAACGCTTCCTTTGTGGACGACCTCGGCGCCGACTCCCTCGACACCGTCGAGCTGGTCATGGCCTTCGAAGAAGCCTTCGAAATCGAAATCCCTGACGAGGACGCGGAGAAAATCCGCACCGTCAAAGACGCCACCGACTACATCACTTCGCACGCGAAAGGATCGAAGTAGTTTGAACCGTCGCGTCGTCGTCACCGGGATCGGTATCATTTGCGCCGTCGGCAAAACTGTCGAAGAGGTGTGGCCGGCGCTGCTGTCCGGCAAGAGCGGCGTGGAGCTCATCACCAGCTTCGATGCCTCCGCCTTCGCCTGCAAGATCGCCGCCGAGGTCAAGAACTTCGATCCCCTCCAGTTCATCGAGAAAAAGGAAGCGCGCAAAATGGCGCGCTTTATTCATCTGGCCATCGCCGCCAGCGATGAAGCCCTGCGCATGGCCAACTACAAGGTCGAAAACGAGGAGATGGCCGAACGCACCGGCGTCAACATCGGCTCCGGCATCGGCGGGTTCGACATCATCGAGCGCGAGCACTACAACCTGATCAGCGGCGGCCCGCGCAAAATCTCACCTTTCTTTATTCCCGCGGCCATCGTCAATCTTGCTGCCGGTCAGGTCAGCATCCGCAACAATGCCAAAGGTCCGAACGAAGCCACCTGCACCGCCTGCACTACCAGCGCTCATTCCATCGGCGACGCCGCCCGTGTCATCAAGTACGGCGATGCTGAAGTGATGATCGCCGGCGGCAGTGAAGCTGCCATCACGCCTATGGGCGTTGGCGGATTCGCTGCCATGCGCGCGCTCTCCACCCGCAACGACGATCCCCATCGCGCCAGCCGTCCCTGGGATAAAGATCGCGACGGCTTCGTCATCGGGGAAGGCGCGGGAATTTTGATTCTCGAAGAATTGGAGTTCGCGAAGAAGCGTGGCGCTCCCATCATCGCCGAAGTTGTCGGCTACGGCATGAGCGCCGATGCCAACCACATCACGCAGCCCGCTCCCGGAGGCGAAGGTGGCTACAGGGTGATGCGCAACGCCCTGCGTGATGCCGGCCTCTCGCCGGATCACATCGGCTACGTCAACGCTCACGGCACTTCCACTCCGCTGGGCGACGAACTGGAAGCTACCGCCATCAAGCGCGCCTTCGGCGATCACGCCTATAAGCTGCTGGTCAGCTCAACCAAGTCGATGACCGGCCATTTGCTCGGCGGCGCCGGCGGACTGGAAGCTGCCATCACCGTGCTCGCCCTGCGCGACCAGATCGTGCCTCCCACCATCAATCTCGACCACCCCGACGAAGGCTGCGACCTCGACTTCGTCCCCCACACCGCTCGCAAGGTCGCCATGGAGTACGCCATATCGAACTCCTTCGGCTTCGGCGGCACCAATGGGTGTTTGGTCTTCAAGCGCTGGACGGAATAGCCGTCACCCGGTCGTTCGCTCAGGCAAGGTCCGGCCACAGCGCAGGAATCAGCTCTCCAAAGCAAAAGGCACCGAGAACTCTCATTCTCCGTGCCCTCAGTGTCTCAGTGGTGAAAGGATTTTACGCCTTGGTGGCCTGCGTCTTCAGTACCTCGATCGCCTTGTTCAGTTGATCGTCCGGCTGATTGGCTTTCTGCTTTTCTTCCTGTGCCTGGTCCTCGGCGTTCTCGTCCTCATCAGGAGCGATGAAGTCATCGTTGTTGTCGGCAACCAGGATATTCGGCGTGATCGCCGTGTCCTCCAGCGCCTTGCCGGAAGGCGAATAGTACTTGGCCACCGACAGGATCAGCGCCGAACCATCCGGCATATCGATCACCTTCTGGATCGCTCCTGCGCCGAACGTCTTGTCGCCGACCACATCGCCGCGCGCGTTCTCCATGATCGCAGCCGCCACCACCTCGGCCGGCCCGGCTGTGCCGCGATTCACCAGCACTACCAACGGCATATTGGTCATGACCGCCTTCTGCGGGTCGGCATTGAATGTCTGCTTGGGATACTTCTGGCCTTGCAGATAGGTGATGGTGCCGTGATTCAAGAAAAGATTCGCGGTCGCAATACCTTCGTCCTCTTCGCCATCGCCCGAGTTGCGCAGGTCAAGAATGATCTTTTTCGCGCCATCCTTTTGCAGCGCCTTCAGCTTGTTGGCCAGCTCCTGCGCGCGCCCTTTGGGAAAGTCATCCACCTTGATGTAGCCAATGCCATCCGCCATCATCTTGTCGGTGGGAGGCGGATCGGTAACCACGGCCAGCGTTAGCGCCGACTTCACCGGCTGTGCCCGCCGCGGCCGTACCACGGAAACGTTGACCACCGATCCCGACGGCCCCGTCAGCCGGCCATCGATTTCTGCCAGCGACATGTCGCGCGTGGATTTGTTTTCGATCGCCTCGATGATGTCACCACTCTCGACCTCCGCTTTGTCTGCCGGCCCGCCCGGAATCACCGAGATCACGGCCGCATAGCCGTAGCGCTTGGAAACCGCCGCGCCAATCCCGGCCTTGCCTTCCTTGCGCTGCTTGTACTCTTTGAACTCCGTCGGATCCAGATAGCTGGAATTGGCGTCCAGTGACTCCAGCAGCCCATGCAGCGCGCCGTTGGTTACCGCCGCGATGTTGGGCTCCTCGACATACTCGTCGCGGATGCGCGACAGCACCTCGCTGTATACGCCCAACTGGCGATAGGAGCCGTCGTCATTGGTGTCGGCCTTGACGCCGAGCTGACCAATCACGACAAACGAGGCAATCAGGAAAGAGAGAGCAAGGACAATAAACTTCGTGGTCTTCGACATGGACATGTGTAATTCGCTGTTCGGAGGGATACCGCCCGCGGGATCACTCTTATTCTATCCCAGTTCGATGCCGGCACTCCCGGGAATGTTCCGGAAAATCAGATCGCAATTCCGGCTGGAGGTTGGACGCAGCTCGAAGAGGATTGTAAGCCGGAAGACTCCAGCGACGATACTCGGCGGAGTTCTGCTGTTGGCAGGCTTTTTCGGCGCACATGCCCGATAACTGGAAAGACTAGCCTGTTACAGCCAGGCAGCCCAAGCCGGCGCCGAGACTCGCAATCGCAAGTATTGCCGTGAGGTAATGCCACTTTGTAATTGCACTTGCGATGTACAATAGCAGTATGAGGTTGCAATGTCCCAAACCACCCAGCGCAAGCAAGACACCCTCAACCTGCGAGTAGATCCCGCCCTGAAGGCCGAGTTCGTCGCGGCCGCGCAGTTGGAGGACAAGCCGGTCGCCGAGGTCCTCCGCGACTTCATGCGCGGCTATGTGCAGCGGGCGCGACGTAGGAAGTTTGCCGCAGAAGCCCGCAGGCAGTCCAGGCTTGTGGCCAACTCTGCCGATGAAGCGGAAGTCATGAATTGGATCCGGGACGTGAGCGGGAACAATTCATGAACATAAAGCGAGGCGACCTGATAACCGTTGCGGTGTCCGGAGACTATGGCAAGCCCCGCCCCGCCTTGATTATCCAAGCCGACGCATTCGATTCGATTCCTTCGATGACCGTCGCGCCGCTTACGAGCGAACCTTACGAGGCTCCATTGTTGCGGGTCACAATTCAGGCCGGCGCAGGCGCGGGACTCCGCAAAGTCTCACAGGTCATGATAGACAAGATCACGACAGTGCCCCGCTCCAGGATTGGACAGCGCATTGGTTCTGTGGAGGCAAGCACGTTGCGCGCTGTGAATCAGGCTATCAAAGCGTTTCTGGATCTGGAGTGATCTACACTCACGCCGCTTCGACCGGCTGCCGCGCCCAACGTGCCGACAGCCAGGTCAGCTCCTGGGCGCAACACGCAAGATTTGCTTCACGGTGGTGGGCCAGCTTTCGAGTAGTCGTTGACCGATGCGGCTGTCGGTTTTGGCAGCGTGTTGTTGGAGCAATTCACGCACCCGCGCCTGCTCCGCGCAGTCGCAATCGTGCAGAGGACACGTCTCCACAAATTCGCTGTGACACTTCTGCTGCGCTTTCGCGCCGCCGGAAGAGTCCCAAATATACGCCACGCCGCCAGTCATCCCCGCCCCGAAGTTTCTGCCGATGGAGCCGAGGATCACCACCACACCCCCAGTCATGTACTCGCAGCCGTGTTCGCCCACACCCTCGACCACCGCCGTGGCTCCGGAATTACGAATGGCAAAGCGCTCGCCTGCGCTTCCTGCCGCGAACAGCCAGCCGGAGGTGGCACCGTACAGAGCAACGTTTCCCAGGATGGCCTGCGCGCTGTCCGCAACAACCAGCTTGCCAGTTGGCCGCAGGATGAGTTCACCACCCGAGAGCCCCTTGCCGACATAGTCATTCGCCTGACCTTCCAGAATCAGGGTCATGCCCTCGGTGGCAAATGCGCCGAACGATTGTCCGGCTGCGCCGTGGAGTCGAAACACCAGGTTGGGTTTCAGTTCGGGGTGATCACTGCGCAGCAGCGCCAATTCTCCTGCCAGCCGCGCGCCCAGAGTGCGATCTTCGTTCTTTACCGTCCCGTCGTACTCGAAGGCGACGCCCGCTCTGGCCGCATTCAGCGCAGGCTCTAACCAGGCATCGTCAACCGGGGGATGATCTTCCGGCCGCGCGTTCGTCTGCCCCTCCCAGTGCCGTGGGCCGTCCCCAAAAGAAGCGAGCAGATGCTTTAGCTCCAGCTTCCCATCCCATCGGACCTGATGAAGCAAGTCAGTGCGCCCAATCGCCGCATCCAGGGACGGCAGACCCAGATTGGCAAGCAGACGTTGTAAATCTTCAGCGAGATTAAAGAAGAACCGCACCACATTTTCCGGCTTGCCACGGAACTTCGCGCGTAATTCGGGACGCTGGGTGGCAATACCGGTGGGGCAAGTATTGAGGTGGCATTGGCGCGCCATGTCACAGCCCAGGGCCACCAGTACTGCGGTCCCGAAAGAAAATTCGTCGGCGCCCAGCATCGCCGCCACAAGCACATCGCGCGCCGTGGTAATGCCTCCGTCCACCCGCAACCGTACCCTGCCGCGCAGGCCGTTATGACGCAGCACTTGTTGTGCTTCGGCCAGGCCCAGTTCCCACGGGTTGCCCGCGTGCTTGATGCTGCTCAGGGGCGATGCGCCCGTTCCACCGCTGTGCCCCGCGATGTGGATGTAGTCCGCGTAAGCCTTGGCCACGCCGGCGGCCACCGTCCCAACTCCAAGTTGCGAGACCAGCTTCACGCCCACGGCTGCGCGTGGATTGATGCGCTTCAGGTCGTAGATCAACTGCGCCAGGTCTTCGATGCTGTAGATATCGTGGTGCGGTGGTGGACTGATCAGCGAGATCCCGGGCTGTGCATGTCGCAACCGGGCGATGAGCTCGGAAACTTTGTGACCGGGAAGCTGTCCGCCCTCGCCCGGTTTAGAGCCCTGGGCAATCTTGATCTCCAGTTCCTCAGCGTGCGCCAGATATTCAGCGGTTACGCCAAAGCGTCCGGAAGCAACTTGTTTGATCTTGTTGTTGCGTGGCAGGAGGCTGGATGAAGTATCGGCTTCGCGGCGGTAGACGACGGGGTCCTCGCCGCCTTCACCTGTGTTGGACCGGCCGCCCAACTGATTCATCGCCAGCGTGATGGTTTCGTGCGCCTCAGGACTGAGCGATCCCAGCGACATGGCGCTGGAGACAAAGCGTCGCACCAGGTTGGAGCGCTGCTCCACCGAATACACCGACAAACGCGGACCAGCGGACCGGAAGTCGAGCAAGTCTCGCAGCACCACCGGCTCACGTTCAACCCCGGCGCCGGCATAAGCCGACCACGCCTGCAACTGGGAAGGGACCTCCGCTACAGCCTGTACTGACGCCTTGGCGGAGCCCACTGCAAGCTGTAACTGCCGGGTCCGTTGCGGCTCCCAGGAGTGC
>JBEKTC010000068.1:0-19034 GCA_049516475.1 Candidatus Korobacteraceae bacterium
TTTCCTGAGAAGATAAGCGCGATTGACCCGCCATCGCTGTGTCCCAACAGGATGGGCCGCGCAATTGCCAACTTATCGAGCAGCTCCGGCAAAACCACTTCGCCTTCGTGATGCATGAAAGTCACGGGCCGCTTCTCCAGCAGCTTGTCGGAGCTGCCGTGCCCGTAACGCGAATAGAGCAGCACATCGCAGCCGGTACGCGCCGCCAGCCGCTCCGGGAAATCCTTCCACATCGCGATGGAGCCCAGACCCTCATGCAGCATGACGATGGTGGCGCGACCGGATTGGCGCGGGCCGATCCACGAAGTCTCAAGACGCTTTCCGTCGACGACTACTTCGCCGCGTTCCGTGGATGATTGCGATTTGCTCAAGTTTTATTCCGCCGCCGGGTCCGCTGCCTGCGTGGCAATCGTGGACAAAGTTGCCGCCGATCCCTGCATGGCGACGCGCTGATGATAGAACCACAAGCCGTGCAGACCGCCGAGTTCTTCACCGCCGCCCGCGCGTCCCGGCCCACCATGCATTAACGACGGCAACACGATTCCATGTCCGGTGTGACTGTCGCCAATCGCGGGATCGACCAGCAGCAGGCGGCCATGAGTTGTCCCCAAGGCAATTGCGGCTTCGGCGAGAAACGCTGTGTCGCCGCTGAAAACCGATGCCGCCAGCGAGCCGCCGCCACGCCGCGCCAGGGCGAACGCCTCGGCTTTATCGCGATAGGGGATCACGGTTGCGACCGGACCGAACACCTCGACTTCGTGGATGACCTCCGCGCCAGCGCCATCGCGGACGCGCAGAAGTGCGGGAGGAACGAACGCGCCGTTCTCAAGACTCGCGTCGAGCGGCGCAAAGTTCTCCGGCGAGTAAGCGACATCGGCTTGCGTCTTCAGCTTGCGAATGCCCTCCTCTACTGTCCTACGTTGTGGCCTATTGACCACCGGTCCCATATTGACCAGCGGATTCGCCGGATCGCCAACGACAATCGTGCGCAGCGCAGCGGCAATCGCTTCCGTGGCTGCTTCAGCCTGGTCCGCCGGAACCAGCACGCGGCGGATCGCGGTACACTTCTGGCCCGCCTTCAACGTCATCTCGCGGACCACCTCGCGCGCGAAAAAGCCGAATGCGGGGGAATCGGAAGCGGCGTCGGGGCCAAGCAGCCCGGAGTTTAGACTGTCAGCTTCGATGTTCACCCGTATATTCTGCTTCCGAATGCGCGGATGCTGGCGGATTGCTTCGGCGGTATCGGCCGATCCGGTGAAGGCAACCACGTCTCCCAAGCGCAGATGATCGAGCAAGTCGTTGGGCGAGCCGCACAGGATCGACAGCGCTCCCGGCGGAATCACATTGGCTGCGATCACCGCACGCACCATCTCCTGCGCCAGCCATGCAGTCGAAGTTGCTGGCTTCGCGAGCACGGGAATGCCGGCCAGCAGGCTCACGGCAGCTTTCTCCCACAGTCCCCACGCGGGAAAGTTGAATGCGTTGATGTGGACCGCTACGCCATCGAGCGGCACACCGACGTGCAGACCCTGGAAGTTCTGGTCGCGGGCCAGACGCATGGGCGATCCGTCTCGGAGCAGATGCGCGTCACCCAGCTTGCCGCCGATTTTTGCGAAGTACTTCAGCGTTCCAATCGAGCCGTCGACGTCAATCGCCGCATCTGCTTTGGTGTTGCCGGAATTCCTGCGCGCGATCTCAAACCACTCGTCGCGACGAGCCGCGAGGGCGTCGGCAATCTTGCCCAGCAATTCCGCTCGCTGAGCGTAGCTCAGTTTGCGCAGTTCGGGACATCCCACATTGCGGGAGTACCCCAATGCAGCACTCAAATCCAGACCTTTAGAACTGGCCCGCGCGATGATGTCCCCCGTTGTGGGATTCACCAGTGCCGAGCCCTGATCCGTTCCTGCCTGCCATTTGCCGCCGAGGTAGCTCTCGAGCACCTTGGCGCCTGATCCAATCCGATCTTCCACTGTAGTAGCCATGATTTATGCCATCTCCGATGTGAGCTTGTCCTGAGCTCGCTGAAGGGGCGCCAGATACTGCTCCACCCAGGGTACGACCCACTGTGCCGCCAACTCCTCGGGCAAAGTGCCCGAACTGGCGTCATGCCTCAGCATCTCGCCCGCGCGTTTGGCGCCGAGCTCCGCCAGCATCTTGTCGAAGCGAATGCCGCCCTGACAAAACGTATCTTTGTATGTCGTATCCCCGAGCGCGATCAATCCGTAGATCACGTTGCTCAGGTTTGGTCTTCCAGTTTCGAGACTATTAAACAATGCCTGCGCGTTGTCGGGCACGTCGCCGTTGCCGTAGGTCGAGGTGCAAATGAGGAAATTGCCGCCGGGCTGGAAAACGCCGGCGTCGAGGTTATCCATCACCTGGATGGTGCCTTGATGTCCCGCCGTCTCCAGCGCCTGCAGGACCTCCTGCGCCACCATTTCGGCAGTGCCGGTCATGGTGCCCACCAGGATCGTGATGTCTACGCCCATGCTTTCACGCCTAGAGCGATGTGCGACTGCCGAAGCAACGCGTTCCTCACCGCCGGACTATTATACGGTGCCGTTGCGGACGTATAATGCATTCATCCACTGTGGGGATTTGACCGCCATTTCGGCGCTGTCCTGAGGAGATTTCACCCGTCATGCCTGATGTGAAAGCGGCGGAGCTCGTCACCTTTGACGTGGCTCCTGAAGATTATCGCCATTGGCGGCTGACCATCGATGGCCGCATCGCCACCCTCGCCATGAACGTCAACGAGGACGCCACTCTGCGCCCGGGCTACAAGCTCAAGCTCAACTCTTACGACCTCGGCGTCGACATTGAGCTGTACAACATTCTGCAGAGCATTCGCTTTGAGCATCCCGAAGTGGCCTGTGTTGTCCTGACCAGCGCCCGCGAACGCATGTTTTGCGCCGGCGCCAACATCTACATGCTGGGCACTTCGACCCACGCGTGGAAGGTCAACTTCTGCAAGTTCACCAACGAGACGCGCAACGGCATGGAGGATTCCAGCCGTCACGATGGGCTGAAGTTTCTCGCTGCGCTGAATGGGACGACCGCGGGCGGCGGCTACGAGCTCGCGCTTGCTTGCGACGAGATCGTGCTGATCGACGATCGTTCCAGCGCGGTCAGCTTGCCGGAAGTTCCGCTGCTTGGAGTTCTGCCTGGGACCGGAGGCCTCACTCGCGTGGTCGACAAGCGCAAAGTTCGCCGCGATCTCGCCGACATGTTCTGCACCAATCCCGACGGCGTGAAGGGAGAACGCGCCAAAGAGTGGGGTCTGGTGGATGACGTTGCTGTCCCTGCGAAGTTCCCGGAAGTGGTTCGCGGCCGCGCCGAGCGGCTGATCGCGGACTCGACTCGGCTCGCTGACGCTAAGGGCATCACCCTGAAACCTCTGGCTCGCGCCATCGACGACGCCGGCTATCACTACCAGCACGTTGATGTGACCTTCGACCGCGGTGCACGAACCGCAACGCTCACCGTGCGCGCGCCCGAAGGCAATCAGCCCACGACCGTCGAAGAGATTCACGCAGCCGGCGATCAATGGTGGCCGCTGGCAATGGCGCGCGAGCTGGACGATGCCATCCTAATGCTGCGCGTCAACGAACTTGAGCTTGGACTGCTGTTGCTGAAGACCTCAGGCAATCCCGATGCAGTCCTCGCCGCTGATGCTTTTATCCTGGAGCATCGCAACGACTGGCTGGTGCGCGAGACTATCGGCATGTTGCGCCGCACTTTGGCTCGGCTCGACGTCTCGTCCCGCAGCCTATATGCCATCATCGAGCCGGGTTCCTGCTTTGCGGGTTTGCTGTTCGAACTGGCGCTGGCCGCCGATCGCAGCTACATGCTCGCTCTGCCTGATCAGGAAGTGGACTCGCCAAGAATCGCCGTCGATGACTTCAATTTCGATTTGCTTCCCGCGGTCAACGACCGCAGCCGGCTGCAAACTCGCTTCAGCAGCGACGTTAAAGACATGGCTGGCGCAGTGGAAGCCAAAGGCAAGCTACTTGGCCCGGAACAGGCTTTGCGACTCGGCCTCATCACCGTCGCCCCCGACGACCTCGACTGGGAAGACGAGGTCCGCGTTGCCATCGAGGAGCGGGTCAGCCTGTCTCCGGATGCGCTCACTGGCATGGAAGCCAGCCTGCGCTTTCCCGGCGACGAGACGCTGGAGACAAAGGTATTCGGCCGGCTGTCGGCGTGGCAGAACTGGGTTTTCATCCGTCCCAACTCCACCGGCGAGCACGGCGCTCTCAAACTCTTTGGGACGGGATCGAAAGCGCGCTTTACCTGGGAAAGAGTTTGAGAGGTAGAGCGGCACATAGTGAGAAGGGGCGCAGCTTCAGCTGCGCCGCAACCACTTCAGTTTTATGTTTTGTCATCACGAGGAGGCCTTCAGGCCGACGAGGGATCTGCTTTTCGACCGGCTGAAGCGCAAGCAGATCCCTCGCCCGACTGAAGTCGGGCTCGTGATGACAACATACAAATTTGCAATGGCGCAACTAAAGCTGCGCTCCTTCGAGGAACATCATGTCAATGAATTATCAAGACCGCATTCCTAACAACGTCGACCTCGGCTCCAACCGCACCCTGCAGCGCGCGCTGGAGCACTGGCAGCCCGAATTCCTCAACTGGTGGCAGGAACTTGGCCCCAAGGATTTCCAGGTCGCCGACGTGTATCTGCGCACCGCGACCTCGGTCGATGCCAAGGGCTGGGCAACCTATGGCTTCGTGCGCATGCCCGAGTATCGCTGGGGCATCTTTCTCGCCGATCGCAATCTCGATCGCCGCATCGGCTTCGGCGACAGCTACGGCCAGGAAGTCTGGCAGCAGATTCCCGGCGAGTATCGCGCCACGCTGCGCCGCCTGATCGTCACTCAGGGCGACACCGAGCCCGCGTCGGTTGAGCAGCAGCGCATGTTGGGCCACACTGCTCCCTCGTTGTATGACCTGCGCAATCTGTTCCAGGTGAACGTCGAAGAAGGCCGTCACCTGTGGGCGATGGTCTATCTGCTGCACGCATACTTTGGCCGCGATGGCCGTGAGGAAGCGGAAGAGTTACTGGAGCGCCACTCTGGCGATGCCGACAAGCCGCGCATTCTGGGCACCTTCAACGAACCCATTAGCGACTGGCTCAGCTTCTTCATGTTCACTTATTTCACCGATCGCGATGGCAAGTTCCAACTGAAGTCGCTGGCCGAGTCGAGCTTCGATCCGCTGGCGCGCACCTGTTCGTTCATGCTGACAGAAGAAGCGCACCACATGTTCGTCGGCGACACCGGCATCAATCGCGTGGTCCGCCGCGCGCTGGAGGTCATGAAGGAATTGAATACCGACGATCCCGTGGCCATTCGCCACGCCGGCGCCATCGATCTGCCGACCGTGCAGCGGTATCTCAACTTCTGGTTCAGCTCGTCGCTCGATCTGTTCGGTTCGGAGAGCTCGTCGAACGCAGCGTCCTATTTCGCCAACGGGCTGAAGGGACGTCCCGACGAGACGCGCTACGAAGATCACCTCGCCGTCGAACAGATGTACGCGCTGGAAGTTCCCGATGGAAATGGCGGCACGAAGGCCGAAGATATCCCGATGCGTAACGCGATGAACGACGTCACACGCGGGTCGTACGTGAAGGACTGCGAGATAGGCGTCACGCGCTGGAACCGGCTGATCGAGAAGGCCGGCCATTCGTTCCGCCTGTCGCTGCCCTCGACGCGCTTCCGCCGCAACATTGGGATTTGGGCGGGCGTGCCGACCGACACGACGGGCAAGCCCATCACGCAGGAAGAATTCAATGCGCGGATCGGCGGTTGGCTGCCCAGCGAAAGCGATCGGGCGTACATCATGAGCCTGATGCATGGCGTGCACGAGCCGGCCAAGATGGCCGCGTGGATTGCGCCTCCCGATCGCGGCATCAACAACAATCCGGTGGATTACGAGTACGTGAAGATGCATTAAACAAGTGGCCAGTGGGTAGGCCAGTGGCTAGCTGTGACTCATCTGGATTCCTCGGGGTTGTGTCAGGGCACGACTTCAGTCGTGCCGATCACAGCAGAACGCAAGGTTAGGGCTTTAGCCCTTGCACGTCCTCAGGGGCTGAAGCCCGAATCATTCTGAACGAATTGCGGCACGTCTGAAGGCGTGCCCTGACACAAACCGAAGGCGGACCCGGAGAGCCGGGTTTTACTGACGGCTGATAGCTGACGGCCGATAGCTGCTTCATGAAATCCATCGCCATCATCGGCAGCGGTCCTGCGGGTTGTTATCTCGCGGACCATCTACTCCGGCTCATTCCCGATGCCTCGATCGATGTGCTGGAAAAACTTCCCGTACCCTTCGGGCTGATTCGCTATGGCGTCGCTCCCGACCATCAAAGCACCAAGGCAGTCGCGCGCGTCTTCGATCGCGTGCTGTCACGAGATCACGTCAGCTTCTTCGGCAACGTTGAAGTTGGCCGTGACGTTAGTCTCGAAGAGTTGATGACGCTCTACGATGCAGTTGTTCTAGCGACCGGAGCGGCCCGCGACCGCCGGCTTGGGATTCCGGGAGAAGATCTGCCCGGCGTTATTGGATCAGGCTCGTTTGTCGGCTGGTATAACGGGCACCCGCACGCTCAGGCTGCCATTGTACGCGACGTGCGGTCGGCAGTGATTATTGGCAACGGCAACGTAGCGATCGACGTGGCCCGCATTTTGGCCAAAGGCGCGGAAGAGCTTGCCGGCTCCGATGTCAGCGGCCAAGTTGCGGCGTGGCTCGCGGCGCAGCCACTTCAGACGATCCAAGTCGTCGGCCGTCGCGGCGCAGCGGAAGCGAGGTTCACGGACCACGAGCTGGCCGAGCTGGGCACATTGCAGCGGGCGCAATCTGTCGTAGGCGATCCGGCATGTCTCACCGGAGATACGGCCGTCGTCAAAACGCTACGCGGTTTTGCCGACAGTGCTTCGCTTGAGACGTCAGTCACCATTAACTTCCATTTCAATCTCACGCCAACGGCATTTGTTGGCGACGTCAAGCTTGGCGAAGTTCAGTTTCGCTCGGCGGAAGGTGAGACCGTCATACTACCGGCCCAACTGGCCGTAACCTGCATCGGCTATGAAACCCTGGCCTGCTGCTCGGCTGTCCCGGTGAATGGCGTCTTCGCAAATCAGGATGGCAAGGTCCAGGAGCGGCTCTACGTTGTGGGGTGGGCGAAGCGCGGCCCGTCGGGTACGATTCCCACCAATCGCGTCGAGGCCCAGCAGCTGGCGCAGAGAGTCGCTCAAGAAATGCACGGCGGCGAAGGCCCTGGCGGCGAGGGCCTGCGAAAGCTGCTGGAGCAACGTAATGTGCATTGGGTGGATTACGCAGGCTGGCGGCGAATCGATGCGGCGGAACTGGCGCGGGCCGGCGCCGGGCGTTGCCGCGAAAAATTCTGTAGCCCTGACGAAATGCTGGAGGCAGCCCTAAGTCCGCAGCTTCGGCCGGCTTGAACCTTCGTGGGCGCTATCGATGAAACTACGATGGCCCCCTGCAACATCTGATAATGTACATTAGGCCGAACGGCTGAAATCGCGTCATTCAGCGATGAGCGCTACTCCCACTACTCACGATCATTCGACGACCCAGCGCCGTGCTCATCGGGCCGGACTGCGCACAGTGGCTTTTTGGGAAGCATTGAAAGGCGGGCTGGCGCTTCTGGGGGCCTACGTCTTCATCCGGATGATCCGGCGCGATGTGGACTTCACCGAGGCCGCCGAACATGTGCTGTTTCACCTCCACATCAACCCTCATCACCGCTGGACGCAACAGTTTCTCCACGCCGCCGGCAAGGTGTCGAGCACCAACATTGCAATGATCATGAGCATCGCGGTGGTGTATGCCGCGCTGCGCTTTATCGAAGGCTATGGCCTGTGGCGGCAGCGGGTGTGGGCGGAATGGCTGGCCATCGTCTCCGGCTGTGTTTATCTGCCATTCGAGATTTACCAGGTAATCCGTCATCCCAACGAGCTGCATTGGGTCATCCTCGGCATCAACATCCTGGTCGTTATGTACATCGCGTGGGTACGTTGGGATGAGATCAAGACCGCGCGCCGGCAGCAATCCGCACTGCCCAGCGCAGGCAGTTAGCGGTTTCTTGCCGTCAGCCGAGAGTCCCTCCAATGCCTGATCTCTATCTGACGCGAAGTAGAATAGCGCGGTGATGATCGCTCGGCCGCTAATGGCTGCAAAAGAACAGGTCTGCATTGCGGTGGAAGCGCCGGGCTTCAGCCCGGCGAAACCGCGCAGTACCTTGGCTGGCTTTAGCCTCGGCGAACCAGGGCTAAAGCCTCCTTTTTCATCACGCCCTTTCGGCACGGCTGAAGCCGTGCCCTTCCACCCTTTCTTCGGGGCATCCCTTCCGAGGACGTCAATAAGGCTCGGATGCCGATTGAACAATCTTCTGCTATTGGTTCTGTTATTTGCTTCTGTGGCGATCGCGCAAGACAATATCCGCAGCAAACAATCGGTCCCGGGCAACTCAGCCCCTTGGTCCAATCAGCAAAAGGCGGAGATGGCAGACTCCGTTCGCCGCGATTTCCTGCACGCCTGGAACGGCTACAAGCAATACGCCTGGGGACATGACGAGCTCAAGCCGCTGAGCAAGAGCTATCGGGACTGGTATGGAATCTCGCTGTTGATGACGCCGGTCGACGCGCTCGACACGATGCTGCTGATGGGCCTGAAGAACGAAGCCAAAGAAGATCGGCAACTGATCGACAAGAAGCTTTCGTTCGACCAGGACATTTACGTCAAGAATTTCGAGATCACCATTCGCCTGCTGGGAGGACTGCTGAGCAGCTATCAGCTCAGCGGCGACAAGCGCCTGCTGGCGCTGGCCGACGATCTGGGCGAGCGCCTGCTTCCGGCGTTCAATTCACCGACCGGCATGCCCTACGTTTATGTGAATCTGAAGACGGGCATAGTGAGGGGCGTGGAAAGCAATCCTGCCGAGATCGGTTCGTTGCTTCTCGAGTTCGGCACGCTCAGCAAGCTCACCGGCAAGCCGGTCTACTACGACAAGGCCAAGCGCGCGCTGGTGGAGGTTTACAATCGGCGCTCGCCCATCGGACTTGTTGGCTCCAGCATCAACGTAGAAACCGGCAAGTGGATCGACACCACGAGCCACATCAGCGGCGGCATCGATTCCTACTACGAATATCTTCTGAAGTGCTCGATTCTTTTCGGCGACAAGGATTGCGAGCGCATGTGGAAGACGAGCATCGCGGCAGTCAACAAATATGTTGCCGACGAAACGCCTAATGGCTTGTGGTACGCGCAAGTCAGCATGAACACCGGTGCTCGCATCTCGACGCACTACGGCGCGCTCGACGCGTTTTTTCCCGCTGAACTGGCGCTCTCCGGCGATCTGGACCGCGCCGAACGCTTGCAGGAATCCAGCTACAAAATGTGGACGACGTTTGGCGTTGAGCCGGAAGAGATGGATTACTCCACGATGAAGATCACGTCACCGGGTTACGAACTTCGTCCGGAGATCATCGAGTCAACCTATTACTTGTGCTATTTCACCGGCGAGCCGCGATATCTTGACATGGGCAAGACGTTTTTCGACAGCCTGGAAAAGTGCTGCCGGACGGACGCCGGTTTCGCCGCGCTTGTGAATGTTGAAACAAAAGAAAAGCGCGACGATATGGAAAGCTTCTTCCTGGCGGAGACCCTGAAATACCTGTATTTGCTATTTGCGCCAAAGTCGACGCTCGATCTGCACAAAGTGGTCTTCAACACCGAAGCCCACCCGATGCGGAGGACGTGGTAAGCGGTTTTGTCATCGAAGATTTCGAAGGGCCGCAATGTAGGTGTACCCGGCCTTGAAGGGGCACGGCTTTCAAAGGTTGCGGAGAAGGTCGGGTCTGGTGACTTGCTTGGGGTAGTGCGGGCCTTCAGGCCCGCGTTAAGTCAGGTAGATATAAATTGGCTTTAGCCACGGCGGTACCTCGTTCTAAAGCGCTATAGGAGCGGCTTTCGAACACCCTGAGCATGTACCCCGGGGCCTAAAGGCCATTTTTGTTGTTCAGTTGCTGACGCGGCGCTGAAGCGCCGCACTACCCTAATCCGTTCCGCCGGGGACTTTTTCCGCAGCCTGTTTCGATAGTGCCGAAAGCTGCGCGAGAGAATTGGCCTTGAGGCCTGGAGGGATAAGCGCTGGCTTTATCGGCACGCCTGAAGGCGTGCCCTTTCAAAACAGGGCACGACCACGGTGAGATGCTTTAGCTTTCGCAGGTGAGCATGGCACGGGGAGCACAGCAGAACACGGCCACCATCAGCGCGCGGGGCGCGGAGCAAAGCTATCGCGGACCACTGGCGATGGTCACCACGCTCTTCTTCATGTGGGGCTTTCTCACTTGCCTCAACGACATTCTTGTCCCTCACCTGAAATCAATCTTCGATTTGAACTATGCCGAGGTAATGCTTGTTCAGTTTTGCTTCTTTTCGGCATACTTCGTTTTTTCCATTCCGTCGGGCAAGATCATCGAGCGCATCGGCTATCAGAAGATGATGGTCGCCGGCCTCTTCACCATGGGGCTGGGAGCCTTACTGTTCGTCCCGGCCGCGAGCGTTCCGTCGTTTCCCCTGTTTCTTGCAGCACTCATCATTCTGGCTGCGGGCATCACCGCAATGCAAGTCGCGGCCAATCCGTATGTCGCGGTGCTCGGTCCGGCGCGCACGGCTTCCAGCCGGCTGAATCTGACGCAGGCGTTTAATTCCCTGGGCACCACCGTCGCGCCCTATTTCGGCGGGCTGCTGATTCTCGGCGCTGGGCTCGCGCCCAGGACGGCAGACGAGATCCGCGCGATGACGCCGCAGGCCCTGCACGCCTATCGCTTGCAGGAAGCCTCGTCCGTGAAGCTGCCGTACTTTGTTATTGCGCTGGCCCTGATTGCGCTCGGCGTAGCGATTGCGAAATTCAACTTGCCACATATTCCAGAAGCTGAAGGCGGCCACGCCGTCGCGAATGACACCGTCTGGCGGCATCCCAACCTGCTGCTAGGAACGGTTGCCATCTTCACCTACGTGGGCGCGGAAGTTTCGATTGGAAGCTTCCTGGTCAACTACATGAACCTGCCGGAGGTCGGTAACCTGAGGCCGGAAGTCGCTGCCAAATACTTATCGTTCTATTGGGGCGGCGCCATGTGCGGGCGCTTCATCGGTTCGGCGATATTGCAGAAGGTTCCCGCGCGGGTTGTCCTTGGCTTTAACGCAGTCGTCGCAGCGTTTCTGGTCTGCCTCTCGATGCTGAGCTTCGGACATCTGGCCATGTGGACGTTGCTGCTGGTTGGGTTGTTCAACTCGATCATGTTTCCCAGCATTTTCACGCTTGGGATTGAAGGGCTGGGGCCGCTGACCGGCGAGGCCTCCGGCCTGCTGATCATGGCAATCGTCGGGGGCGCAATCGTTCCTGAGTTGCAAGGGCTGTTGGCAGACCGCGTTGGGCTGCACCATGCCTTCGTCCTGCCGGTGCTTTGCTATCTGTACATTCTCTTCTTCGCAATAAAAGGGCAGCCGCGCCGGGTCGCAGTAGCCAGCCGCCAGTAGGTAGTTGTCAGCCCTTACGCCTTCAGCGTAGGCTTCGGCAGCCGGCTAAAACTTCGCTTTCAGCCTTTGGTAGGTCGTTTCCAGCGACTCGGGCAGGACCCGGGTCTCGCCGATGACGGTCATGAAGTTGGCATCCGCAACCCAGCGCGGCAGGGCATGCATATGGATATGGCCTGCGATGCCGGCCCCGGCAGCTTTGCCGATGTTCATGCCAATGTTCACGCCGTCAGGGCGGTAGAGGTCGAGGAAGGCGAGTTCCAGATGCCGCGCGAGGTCCATCATCTCGTCGGCCGCTGCCTGGGGAAGCTTGTGCAGTCGGTCGACATGTTCGAATGGGACGATCATGCTGTGCCCGGAGGTGTAAGGAAAGGCATTGAGGACGACGAAGTTGTACTCTGCGCGATGAACGATCAGGGCCCTCTGGTCATCGCCGAGGCGGAGCAATCCGCAAAAAACGCAGGCTCCTCCGTCGTCGGAGGTGTCGACCGTAGTGATGTAGGCATAGCGCCAGGGAGTCCACAGATAATCCATAATCGGCAGAGTATCACTCCTGTTGGGCGCTCCCAAGCGACGAATTTCTTGTCACATTGCGCAGTGATGGAACGCCTTGACGCGAAGGTTAAAAGTTCAAGAAAACCCTGCAAAATCAATGTGGATGCCACACTTAGGTGTTTGACACTGCCTGTGGACGGTTGCTATAGTCGAAGTGTTCCATGGATGCACAGCCAGCTCCATCGGATCCGGCCGCTGGGTTGTCCAAACCCGCTGGAAGCGGGACAATCATACCTGTCGATTCAAGCCAGCAGTCCGTTTAACTCAGGCTCTCTGCGTGTTTTCAAAACCCGTGGAGTGTGCGTACGCAACCAATGTCCTTCGAAGAAACCCACAACGATCCGACTACCCAAACGCAAGAAGCCACTGCTTCCGAGCAGCCCGAAATTCAGCAAGCTGAACAGCCGACTCCGCAACCCACTGTCCAGCCCCAACCCGAGCAAGTTGCAGATTCCGTTCCTCATCCGGTTGAGACGACTACACCCCCAGCGCCGCGCTCCGAAAAAGAACCCGGCATGGAAGATTTTGCCACCGCTCTAGAGACATTTGAGCAGGAACAGGCCCAGACCGAAGCTGCGCTGAACGAAGAGCAAGTGGTCACCGGCACAGTGCTGAAGGTCACGCCGCAGTATGTGGTGGTGGACATAGGCTACAAATCCGAAGGCGTGATTCCTGTGGCTGAATTGCAGGACCATGAAGGCAACGTGACCGTGCAGCGCGGCGACGAAGTGGCCGTGATGCGCGAGCCCGGCCACACCGAAGAAGGTTACATCCACCTGTCGCACCAGAAGGCGCAGCGTCTGCGCTCCTGGGACGAGATCGAGAAGGCCTTCAACGAGAAGACCCCGGTCAAAGCGCGGGTCATCGATCGCATCAAGGGAGGCGTGACCGTCGACATTCTCGGCGCACGTGCGTTTCTTCCTGGTTCGCAGGTCGATTTGCGCCCGGTCCGCAACCTCGATGCGCTGAAGGGGCAGGAGATCGAGGTCCGCATCATCAAGCTGAACAAGAAGCGCGGCAATATTGTGGCTTCGCGCAAGCAGCTGTTGGAAGAGGAGCAGGCTGAAAAGCGGACGAAGACCCTGGAGCATCTGGAGGAAGAAAGCATCCTCACCGGCTCAGTGAAGAACCTGACCGACTACGGAGCGTTTGTCGACCTGGGCGGCATCGATGGTCTGCTGCATATCACCGACATGTCCTGGGGGCGGCTGACCCATCCTCGTGACCTGGTGCAGGTGGGCGATCAAATCCAGGTGAAGGTGCTGAAGTTCGATCGCGACAAGCAACGCGTGTCGCTGGGATTCAAGCAGCTCACTCCCGACCCGTGGCTGGATGCGTCCGAGCGTTATCCCATCGGCGCACACGTTCGCGGCCGGGTGATTAGCGTGACCGACTACGGCGCGTTTATCGAACTGGAGCAGGGCATTGAAGGCCTGGTGCACGTCAGCGAGATGACGTGGTCGAAGCGGATGAAGCATCCGTCGAAGCTGGTCAACGTGGGCGATCAGGTCGAGGCGGTTGTGCTCAACGTGAACCCGACCGAGCGGCGCATCAGCCTGGGCCTGAAGCAACTGGAGAGCAATCCCTGGGAAACTTTGCATGAGAAGTTTCCGGTTGGAACTGTGGTCGAAGGCAAGGTCCGCAATCTGACCGAGTTCGGCGCGTTCATTGAGATCGAAGACGGTATCGACGGCCTGGTCCACGTGAGCAACTTGAGCTGGACCAAGCGCGTGAAACATCCGTCGGAGGTATTGAAGAAGGGCGACAAGGTGAAGGCCATTGTCCTGGCGATCGAGCCGGATCAGCGGCGGCTCTCGCTGGGAGTGAAGCAGCTGCAACCCGATTCCTGGGACACCTTCTTCGAGCAGCACCACGTGGGCGATGTCATTCACGGCAAGGTATTGCGCCTGGCCAGTTTCGGGGCCTTCGTCGAGATCGCCGATGGAGTCGAAGGACTGTGCCACAATTCGGAAGCGGTGGACCCGCACGGCGCGCCTATCAAGCTGGAGTCTGGTCTGGAACACGAGTTCAAGATCATCAAGATGAACCAGGCCGAGAAGAAAGTCGGGCTCAGCATTCGGGCCGTGGGCGAAGAAGCCACCCGCTCCGATGTGGAGGCTTACAAGGCTCCGGCTGCGACCTCGTCGTCCGGGGCCGGCTCTACGATTGGCGAGTTCATGTCGTGGAAGCGCGCCAGCAACGAAAACAACTAAGCGAAGTTGATTGGATAACGAACAAGGCCGCCAGCGATGGCGGCCTTTGTCGTTTCCTGAATCACCTCAAGAATTTCATTTGTTAGTATCGATCTGCAGATTGAGATTCGGTTTGTCCCGATCGTCGAACTGACTCAGCGTCTTCGATTTGCTCTGCTGCCCGTTTTTCTGGGCGTAGAGGTCGTAATCCACATTCGGCGACAGCTCAGGGAAACGATATGTCCCGTCGGTCTGTGCGATGACCGTCTTCACGGACAGGGTCTTTGTGTTCTTGAGATAGACGACGGCGTTGGGGATGGGTTTATCGCTCTTGTCCAGAACGGTTCCAGTGAGGGTTCGGGTTGTGTTACGCGTTTTGCGGGTGCTGTCCGATGAGGGCGCGCTGCCCATCGGGATCTGCAATTGCGCGCTGCAACTCAACGCAGCCAGCAGGACGACCAATGTACCCAATGCCCTGTACATATCATTTCCCCTTAATCCTCTCACCGGGAGGGCGTCGCGTTGGTCAGATGCAAGCCGACGTCCGTGCGCTCATTGTTGGTGATGTGGGCCGTCGTCTCCGGCTTGGGCTGGCCCTTCGGCGTCTTTATGTCAGCCATGATTATGTAGTCCTGAGCGCCCACGGGAACGCGCTGCGCGAACTCGCCGTGGCTGTCGGATACGAGCTCCCATTTCGCCTTCTTGTCCGATGCCCTGCGGATTTTGATGGGGACGCCCGCCACGGGACGATCGTCAGGCCCCCAGACCGTGCCGTAAATCAAGGCGTAGTCATTTTTCGTGACATGCGAAGTAGATTGTGGAGAGAAAGCATTTCGCGCGCCGGCAGGCGAGGCATTCAGAATCAGGAATAGGAGAAGAGCGAAAGCACCGTAAGTCCGGCCTGCCCAGCCGCGCAGCCAGCTAAAACTCATCCTCTTCCTCTTCTTTCGCGTCCTCGTCGTCCTCCTCGTCCTCGTCTGCGACGAGCGACAATTCCAAGGGCTCAATCCCAACCACTTCGAAGTCGCTGCCGCACTCGGGGCAGGATACGACTTCGCCTTCGTCGACTTCATCTTCTTCAATGTCCAGATCGCTCTCGCATTCAGGACAAATCACCATAATGGCCTCCGGTTATATTTAGATTCTCCGGGCGACATCGTCAAGTGATGGACGCCGCCCAATGGCAGGAGTCTCGAAAAATTTTATGCCCATACCCATATCGAAGATCATCCTGACCGGGGTCATGGCGGCAATGGCCGCGACGCTGTCCGCGGTTGCTTCAACTCCCCAGCAAAGTGGCAGCCCAACGGCTGCGGAAGCCGATCCGCAAATCGTAGCGGCCCTGCGCGAGATCTCGCCGGCACGAATTCAACAAACCATCGAGAAGCTGGCCGGCTTCTATACCCGGCAGACGCTTTCGTCGGACGTGCCCCCGATCGGCGACAAAGGCATCAACGCCGCGGCGGTGTGGATCCAAGGCGAGCTGCAACGGATTTCCAGCCAGTGCGGCGATTGCCTGGAGGTGAGGACGGACCAGTTTCTGCAACCTCCCGGGACGAGAATTCCGCAGCCCACCACGATCACCAATGTGTACGCTATCCTGCGCGGCACCGATCCGGCAAATGCCGGCCGCATGTATGTTGTGACCGGACATTACGATTCTCGCAATAGCGATCCCATCGACGCCGCCGGACAAGCGCCCGGCGCTAACGACGATGCCAGTGGGAGCGCCGTCAGCCTGGAGTGCGCGCGGGTCCTCAGCAAGCATCGTTTTCCCGCTACCATCATCTTCCTGACTGTGGCTGGTGAAGAGGAGGGCCTCTACGGCAGCGCCCATTTTGCCAAGATGGCGAAGGCAGTCGGGTGGGGCATTGAAGCGGTGTTGAACAACGACATTGTTGGCGGCGATCGCACGCCCGGAGACACGCTGCAAGATCCCCATGTGGTGCGAGTTTTTTCCGAGGGAATTTCTTCGACGGCGAGTGAGGAAGAGTTGCGCAAGACGCGCTCGCTGGGCGGAGAAAGCGATGGTCCCTCACGGCAGCTGGCGCGATATGTAGAGGACGTGGCGAAGGAATATCTTGCAGCCGAGGATTTCCGGGCGATGCTGGTCTTCCGACACGACCGTTACCTGCGCGGCGGCGATCATCTTTCGTTTAACGAGCAGGGATATGCGGCGGTGCGCTTCACCGAATTTCGCGAGAACTACAATCATCAGCATCAGAACGTCCGCACGGAGAACGGCATCGAGTACGGCGATCTGCCGAAGTTCGTGGACTACGATTACACGGCGAAGGTGGCGCGGTTGAATGCGGCCACGCTGGCGGAGCTGGCGTCGGCTCCGGCGCCTCCGGTGGATGTCCGCCTGTTGACGAAAGAGCTGCAAAACGATTCCACTCTAGAGTGGAAGGCTTCGCCCGGCGGATTGGCGACAGGCTATGAAGTTTTGTGGCGCGATACCACTGCGCCGGACTGGGAGCATGTGAAGAGCGTGGGAAATGTTACGCGCGTCACCGTGCCGGTGTCGAAGGACAATGTGATTTTTGCGGTACGCGCGGTGGATGCGAAGGGGCATCGGAGTTCGGCGATGGTGCCGCTGCCGGAACGTTGAGGTGGTAGTGCCGGGCTTTAGCCCGGCAAATTGGATGATCGCTGGTGACCGGCTTTAGCCGCGGCGCACCAGGGCTTAAGCCAGATCTAAAGCAGCGTCTTTCGGCACGGCTGAAGCCGTGCCCCTTCCACCTTTGCTATCGTGCTTCAGGACAGGATTTGGAACGGAGTAAGGTTATGCGACGCACTTCCGGTATGGGACTAAGTTTTCCGCCGTTCACGCGGGCGGTGAAGCAACTGCTCATCGCCAACGGCGTGGTGTTCCTGCTGTTCTATCTGTTTGGAGCTTTCGATACTTCGGCGCCCTTCGCGGGCTGGGCCTACAACCATCTGGGACTGGAAGGCTACGCGGTGGTTCGCGGCGAGGTCTGGCAGTTGATCACGTACTCCTTCCTGCATTACGGGATACTGCATTTGCTGTTCAACATGCTTGCGCTGTGGATGTTCGGCGCGCAGTTGGAGGTGGACTGGGGCTATAACCTGTTCCTCCAGTTTTATTTCTTCTGCGTGATTGGGGCGGCGCTGACCACCGTGGTGGTGTCGTTCACCGGAGTTCTGGGGGTTTCGCCGCACACGTTGACGGTTGGCGCCTCGGGCGGCATTTACGGCCTGCTGCTGGCTTTCGGGATCCTGCACGGCGATTCTGAAGTGATGATTTTTTTTCTGTTTCTGATAAAAGCCAAGTACCTTGTCATCGGCATCATCTTTCTGGCGCTTTACGGAGCGTTAGCCAGCGCGCACGGCGGTGGGCAATCCATTGCCTACATGGCGCACCTGGGCGGGTTGCTGTTCGGCTACATCTGGCTGAAGTTCGTTCCGCGACGTGGCTTTGGTTATGCGGCTTCGGAGCGGGCGTTCGGA
The DNA here is from genome assembly GCA_049516475.1 of Candidatus Korobacteraceae bacterium. Lineage (GTDB taxonomy): Bacteria > Acidobacteriota > Terriglobia > Terriglobales > Acidobacteriaceae > Bog-257. The sequence continues at coordinate 17,784 of JBEKTC010000068.1, forward strand.
CTGCGCAACTCCTACTACCGCTGGAAGCGCAAGCGTGCTGCACGCAAGTTCGAAGTCTACATGCGGAAGCACGACGACCGCGGCGACTACAAGCATGAAGACTACTTTGACGAGGCCGGTAATTTGCGCGATCCCAGTACGCGCGTGCCACGCAAGAAGAACGGGGATTCGCGCGGACCATGGGTGAATTGAGGCAGTAGCCAGTACCTGGTAGTCAGTTGTCAGTGGGGAGATGGGCGGTGGTTTGTCACGCGTAAAGGGTTAATCGGCGGCAAAGGGACAGTTGTAATCGAGGGTCGTGGGAAGGATTCATTCCTTCTTCATTATCAAGCAAGTCTTAACCTGTTCAAAACTGGTGCTGATATTCTCGCACCGTGTCTCATCCAGGACTAAACCAAATTTGTTTAACAGAGCTCTGTCTGTCTCATCTACCGGATATTCAGTGAGACTTCTGATGGGGCCAGTATGTTGGGAGATCAACCTCATCGCTTCCTGGCCCAGGTGCGTGTTCGGCTGCAGAGGCATGTTGCCGTTGATTCGAATTACCCGATCGGAGTCTGGCAGAAAAGGAACTATATATCCCAGCGGGCCATGTTGCAGGATGACGAACAGCGTATTAGGAGCTGAGGCAGTTGGGGACAGTTGCACTCCAAACCAGTCCTTCCTGCGATAAGGTATTCGTTCCCTAGGAAACGGCTTGCTCCAGGCGATCGAAAACACAGCCAGCAACACAAAGACAATGACCTTGCGGCTGCTATTTGATATGAGTCGATCAAGCGTAAGAAGCAGTATCAGCCCACTGATCAGGTCCAACGGAAGCAGATAACGGTAAATGGCGAAGGTCCTGATCCATAGCACATAGGAGAACACACTGAAAAGGAGAAGCAGCCAAAAGTAGTTGGTGGAAATCAACTGTTCGGAAGCAGCCTTCTCTGGATTATCACGCTTGCGGAGCACTTTCCAAAGCATTGCCAGAAGGCACAGAGGCACCATGACGCTTAGCAATGCGAAGCGTGCGTCTCGGAGCGGGGAATGACTCGTGGGGTGTAATCCAATTAACCACTGGAAAGGATAGGAAAGACCAGTTAGGACTGTCCGAGGCACCCCGCCGTTGTCGCGGAAATTGTCTGTAACAACCCAAGGGGAACGGAAAGCAGTGTTGTAATAAGGAAGAATTGGGTTGGAATAGTTCTTCCATAGAAACCAGCACCAGTAGCCGCCGGTTAGCAAGAAACCGGCAATGCCTCCTGC
>JBEKTC010000069.1:0-15311 GCA_049516475.1 Candidatus Korobacteraceae bacterium
GTGGAAAGTCTTCCCTTTCGCGTGCTGGATGCCACGCGTGTCGACGCCGCGCTTATTCATCACGGCTTCGTTTTCGGGCGTGAAATCCTCGCCCACAACGGCCACCACGCGCACGTCAGCAAAATAGCTGGCCGAGAGCGAAAAGTAAGTAGCCGCACCGCCCAGGATTTTCTGGCGCTCGCCGTAAGGAGTTTTCAGGGTATCGAATGCAACCGAACCAACGACCAAGATAGACAAGAGCTATGTTCCCGCTTTCTGCTCGGAATCGAAGTACTTACCAACCAGCAGCCGCAACCGCTCGAGCGTTGCCGCCGGTACAGTGTTCTTCTGGGTGATGATTGCATTCTTCAGGGCCGAGGCACACTTGCAGCTGCGCGTCTTAGGCATCGCCGCAACTGCTTCTCGCACCACGGTGCACGCGTGTTCGGCATTCTTCACCAGGACGGCGACAATCTGATCAACGCTGACTGAATCGTGCGTCTCGTGCCAGCAATCGTAATCGGTGACCATGGCGACCGTGGCATAGCAAAGCTCGGCCTCGCGCGCCAGCCGTGCTTCGGTGAGGTTGGTCATGCCGATGACGTCCAGCCCCCAGCTACGGTACAGATTGGATTCGGCCTTGGTGGAAAACTGTGGACCTTCCATGTTGAGGTAAGCGCCACCGGACTTTACGTTGACCCCGGCGCGCCGGCAGGCTTCGACAGCAACACTTGCCACCTCGCCGCAGACGGGCTCGCCGAAGCCGATGTGCACGACCAGGCCGTCGCCGAAGAAGGTATCTACGCGGTGGCGCGTGCGATCGACAAACTGATTGGGAATGACGAAGTCGAGCGGGCGATGCTCTTGCTTCAACGAGCCCACGGCTGAGAGCGAAAGCACGCGCTCCACGCCAAGCTGTTTGAAGCCATGAATGTTGGCGCGATAGTTGATCTCAGTTGGCATGAAACGATGCCCGCGGCCGTGGCGCGACAAGAAGGCGACCTTGCGGCCGGCCAGCGTTCCAAGCACATACGGGTCGGAAGGCGCGCCAAATGGGGTCTCCAGAGACACCTCGTGGACATCGCTGAACCCCGCCATGGTGTATAGACCGCTGCCGCCGATAATGCCGATTTCTGCCTGTTGCAATCAGAGCTCCTGAGATGTGGTGTGCAAACCCACGATTATACAGACAAGGGCTGAAGCGTCTCCGCATCCGCCCCGCTTGGTAGAACAACAGCAGGAGCGACTCGCCGCGGCGTTGCATCCAACCCTGTGCCTTTCTTTGATAAACTGTAGTTCCACCTCGTCTGTTGCTCATGCGCCCACAACGTCGTTTCTGGAGAGCACGATGAGAGCTGCTCAACATCTACTATTTCTGTTTTCTCTAAGCTCAGTGGCATTGGGGCAGACGGCAACGTCACCCGCCGCTTCACCCAGCACTCGTGCCAGCGGAGCATCCATCAGTCCGGTCTTCGCGGATTTGGATCGCCTGCAAACGGCGTCATCGCGGGCGAATCTGGATCTCGCACACATGCGCATCGAGAAGTGGAAGGCCGACAGCGACTCCAAGCAGCAGGCGCAAGGCAATGCCGATTCCGTGCAGCGAAACTTGACCACGGCTTTGCCGGCCCTGATCGACAATGTCCGGAGCGCGCCACAGAACGTGAATGCGGAGTTCAAGTTGTATCGCAATCTCAATGCTCTCTATGACGTGTTCGCTTCGCTGACCGAGTCGGCGGGGGCTTTCGGTCCGCGGAGCGATTATGATGCGCTGACGCAGCAGCTTGGGGTGATTGATTCGGTGCGGCGCAATCTGGGCGACGAATTGGAAAGACTTACGTCTTCGACTCAGTTGGAGTTGAATCAGTTGCGGACGCAGGTCCGTACGCTGAAGCAGCAGGCGGCGGCTACTCCTCCTAAGAAAGCGATCGTCGACGATACTGAGCCTGCGAAAAAGACGGCCAGCCATAAGAAAAAGCCAGCGCAGAAATCCACGACGCCGGCTACCGGCAGTTCGAATTCCACGCCGGGTTCCGCAGGCAGTAGTGCGGCACCTGTCGCCAAGGAGCAGTAGCGGCTTTTCTGGCACCTACGTGTATCAACTCTCGCCGACTTCCTGGGAACATTTCCTCTCTGTTTGGGGTCTAACCCAGTAGTCCTGTGGTGGACGACGCGGTCGGCGTATGTCCTGACCGACATGTGTCTGGTTGGGACGAGTAGCGGTGTTAGCGCGTCGAGTGTTGTCGCAGCTGGTTGTTGCAGGTCGCGAAAGTATTTATCATTGAGGTGCCCCTTGGCGGGAGCAACAACATTGAGTGACCTGGCAAGTGCGATTGGAGTCCGCACCGAAGAAGCCTCCGTTGTGGCCGAACTGAAGGCCGGATCGGAAGCGGCTTTTTCCTGGCTCATCGCACATTACAACCAGCCGGTTTATAGCTTGGTTTACCGGGTCCTCGAAGACCCGTCCGACGCCGCCGATACCACCCAGGAAGTCTTCCTCAAAGTTTTCCGCGGAATCAAGAGCTTCAATGCCGATTCCAGCTTGAAGACGTGGATCTACCGCATCGCCATACACGAAGCTTCGAACCGCCGGCGCTGGTGGTTTCGTCACAAATTTCGCGAGACCTCGATTGAGGCCGATCCCGAACGCGACGACGAAAGTCACGTGTACGCCATGAAAGATACTTTGGTGGACGAAGGCAAGTCGCCATTGCAGAACGTCTACGAGGATGAATTGCGGGAGCGAGTGGAGACAGAACTGAGGGCCCTGCCGGAGCCTTATCGCACAACCGTGATCCTGCGCGACCTGGAGGAGCTTTCCTACGAGCAGATTGCCGAAGTGATGCATATCTCGATGGGAACGGTGAAGTCCAGGCTGGTTCGAGGACGAGAGGCATTACGCAAACGTTTGGAGAGACATTTGCCGGCATTCGGGATCGAATCAGGCGAAACCCGTGAGGACAGACGCCGGAGCGGCCCGGTTGGTGGTCGCGAAGTTGAGGTTCTACCATGACGTGCGCAGTTGCGAAGAGGCTCATGTCGTCTTACCTGGACGGCGCCGTTACGCGCAGCCAGATGGCCCAGATGGATGAACACCTGCGCGCCTGTGTGGAGTGTGCCGCGCACTTTGTCTCGGTTCAGCGCACGCAGTCTCTGGTTGGCTCGTTGGGAAGGAAGTCGGCTCCGCCGGATCTCGCCTTGAAGCTGCGGGTGGCCCTTTCGCAGGAACTCGCCAATTCCCGGCGCTCGCGTTGGGATAGCTTACGAGTACGGTGGGAAAACGCCTTCAACGCCACCATGGTCCCGGCGACGGCCGGCCTGGTCACCACGCTCATCATCTTTGGGCTGCTGATCAGCTTCCTTTATCCGGCACAAGTACGCGCTGCCAACGACGTGCCTACGATGCTGTACACCCCAGCGGAGCTGAAGTCGACTCCGTTCGAGCTGTCGATGGGCGTGGCGAATACGGATTCTCTGGTGGTGGAAGCGTATGTTGGCCCCGATGGCCGGGTTCTGGATTACCGCGTCCTCTCCGCTCCGGAAGATGCGGAAGCGATTCTTCCCCAACTGAAGAACATGCTGATCTTCACGACGTTTAATCCGGCAACTGCCTTCGGTCAACCCACCTCCAGCCGGGTGATCCTCACCTTCTCCAAGGTGCAGGTCAGGGGGTAGCGGGCAGACTTCCTGAGCCACTGGCATGTCATAATTGAAACAGGCGGAGTCCAGAGAAGTAAACTCCACCATGTGGCGGGTCTATGCGTAAGCCGGTACAAGCGGAATTCACTCTCTTCGGCGTCATCAAACGACAAGGTGACTGGTATGTAGCACACTGCCCTCCGTTGGACATAACTACCCAGGGAAGGTCCTCGACGGAAGCCAAGGAGAACCTGAAGGAAGCTTGTTCTCTGTTTATGGTGAGTTGCTTCGAACGAGGAACGTTTGAGCAGGCCATGCGCGAACTGGGCTGGTCTGTCGCTAACGGCAGCACCTCCGGCAAACGATCCGCGAAGGTTCCGGAAGGTGCTTTTCGCTTCCCCATACCTATTCCGTTTGGATTTGAAAAGACTGCCGGATGCCGCGCCTGACTCCGCTTCCCTGGCGCAAACTCCGTGTATGTCTTTGAGCAAATTGGCTACAAGCAAGCGGGCCAAAGAGGGAGCCACATTAAGCTGGAGAAACCGGGCGTGGCACGTCCGCTGATTGTGCCGAAGTACGACGAAGTAGGTTTGGACATTATTACGAACTTGATACGAACGTCGGGCATCACGCGTGAGGCATTCTTGGCCTTGCTGGATCGGTGCTGATGATCTCTGTTGCTAAGCTATCAGCGATCAGGAGGCCTTGCTGAGCGCATCTTTCCGGACTATTGTTTTGATCGTGCTAATCGCGGCGCTGAGTTGTGCAGCCGCGGCGCAGTCGAGAGCCACGCTCGACGTGAGCGAGACGCTTTTCAGCGTCGTTGCCGCCATGAATGTCTGCGGTTACGACCAGGAGCTGCAATCTTCGTCGCCGATCCGCATGGAGGTGCGCGCCGACCTGGTCGAAGCCAGCAAATTTCCCGCAGCATCCACCGCAGCCAAGGAAATGTGCCGCTACTATCAGGACCATCGCCAAGGCGATGCGGCCCATGATCTGGCGCAGTACATATCGCTGGCGCTCAACCTTGGACCGCCTCCCGAGTTCACTCCCAAGCTCAGGGAAGCAGACTTACCGCCAGATGCAACGTACATCCTCGGATTCGTTCCGTTGGTGAAGGATTATTATGCCGCCGCCAAGTTGCACTCGATTTGGTTGAAGCATCAGGCGGAATATCTCGGATTGATCGATCAATACCACGGGCCGGTTTCCGAGATGATCAACTCCACCGACCGCTATCTGCGGCTGCCGATGTCCGGGTATGCGGGACGCAGTTTCAATGTGTATTTAGAGCCGATGATCGCGCCCGGGCAGGTGAACTCCCGCAACTATCTGCAGGATTTCTATTACGTTGTGGTTTCGCCCTTAGGGGACAATATCCACATGGAGGCGCTGCGGCATACGTATCTGCACTTTGTGCTGGATCCGCTGATCGCGAGGCGCGGCACCGCGCTCGAACGACTGAAGCCCATCTTGCTGTCGGTACAAACTGCTCCCTTGGCAGAAGAGTATAAGACGGACACGGGCTTGCTAGTCATTGAGTGCCTGATTCGAGCTATCGAGGCGCGCACTGATCCCAAGCTGCCGGAAAAGGAGCGCATGGTGTTGGTGCAGCGGGACGAGGCAGAGGGATTTGTCCTGACCGGATACTTCTACGAGCAGTTACGCGACTTCGAGAAGGGGGGCACGGGCCTGCAGGACGCGTTTCCCGACTGGCTGCACAACCTGGACGTCGCGCATGAGAAGAAACGGGCGAGCGAAATTACCTTTGCCACCAAATCGGAGCCGGAGGTGATGCAGGCCTCGAAACGTGCGTCCCAGAAAAAGATCGATTTGGCCGAAAGCGCTTTGGCCAGCGGCAATCCGGCGGAGGCAGGCAAGCTGGCGCAGGATAGCCTTCGAGCCAACGAAGACCCCGGCCGCGCTTACTTCGTGCTAGCCAAAGTAGCCAGCTTTAGCGGCGACATGCAGGGCGCGCAGACTGATTTCCAGAAGGCGCTGGAGACGGCGAACGATCCGCACGTAATTGCGTGGTCCCACATCTATCTGGGACGTATTTTTGACTTGCAGGGGGAACGTGACAGCGCAGTGGCACAGTACAAAGCGGCACTTGCAACCCATGACGTGCCGGCTGATGCCCAGAGCTCCGCTGAACGCGGATTGCAGCAACCCTACGAGCCGCCAAGGGCTGAGCACAAAGATCAATAGGCCCGGCATTGCGAAGCGGAGGCCGGCTTCGAGCAGAAAGGACAAAATCATGAGATCGACAGCAATCCTAGGGGTTGTGTTTTTGGCCGCAATGGCGTCGTTAGCCCAGGCGTCAGGGCAAGCACCAGCCCAAAGCACGACTCCCCCGACACAAGGCAGTGCACCCACCCAGACGCCAAGCAATGTCCAAGCTACGCCGGCGACCGGCAGCCATCGGGTCCTGCAAGCGAAGACCCAGGAGGAGCTGAAAGCCTATCAGGACGCGTTCGCCAAGACCGATCCGGCCCAGCTGGAAGCTGCGGCCGACGACTTTGCCGCGAAGTATCCCAACAGCGAGTTGCGCGCGTCGTTGTACCAGCGCGCGATGAATCTCTTCGCGCAGTCGAACGACACCGAGAAGGTCATCATCACCGGGCGTCTGGCCATTGCCGCCGACCCGACGAATCCGGTACCGCTGGTGCAAGTGGCCTCGGCCCTGGCCGAGTCAACCCACGATACCGACCTTGATCGCGAACAGCGCCTGGCCGAAGCCGCCAAGGACGCGCACGCCGCCATCGACAACATCGATACCGGACTCCTGGTTCCAGCCAATGCCGATCCGGCAAGAGTTGAGGCCGCAAAACACAGCATTCTGACCATGGCCTATGACACGCTCGGCATGGTCGATATGAACAAGAGTGATTACGCTTCGGCGGAGCAGAACCTGCAGAAGGCGGTTGACGTCAACAAGGGCAACCCCGAAGCAGTACTCTATCTGCGGCTATCCGTGGCACAGGACAAATTGAAGCAGTATCCGCAGGCGCTGGACTCAGCCAACAAGGCGGTGCAATATTCCAAGGACGGAACTCCGGCGCAGAACCTGGCAAAGCAGCAACAGGAGCGTCTGCAGAAACTGATCAGTGCTCAGGCTCCGGCGGGAAACGCAGCGGCTCCGGCTACCCAGCCCAGCCAGTCGCCGGCCCCGACTTCGCCCCGCACGCCGCACTGAGGGTTAGAGGGTGATGGGTAGAGCCGGCCTTCAGGCCGGCGTCTGGCTATAGTCGACGATTGGCTTCAGGCGCTGAGGTCGTCGACCTCAGTGCCTGAAGCGGAAGTTTTCTGGTGTCCGGAACGCGGGCCCGCTCTACCCACCGACTCCGACATCGGGTAACAATATGAAGCCGAGTGCCAACGATACGAGGGCTCTGGAGCAAGCGCTGGGACACATCTTCCGCGACCATGATCTTCTCGATCAGGCACTTACCCACGCCTCTTACGCCCGCGAGCTGGAGTCGCAGAATTCGGCGGGGGGCCTTCCCGCCACGGAATTCGACAATGAGCAGCTGGAGTTCCTTGGCGACGCGGTCCTTGCTTTCGTCATCAGTCAGGAACTCTTTCGGCGGTTTCCCGAGTACCAGGAAGGGGAGTTGTCGAAGTTGCGGGCCCATGTTGTGAGCGCGCGGCGCTTGCTACGGCCGGCCCGCGAACTCAAGATCGGCGACTATTTGCGGCTGGGCAGGGGCGAGGAGCGCAGCGGCGGGCGAAGCAAGAGCGCGCTGCTGGTGAATGCCCTGGAGGCCATCATCGCTGCCCTGTTTCTGGATGCCGGCCTCGACGCGGCGCAGCGCTTCATCCTGCGAAACATCCTGGAGCCCGAGCTTGCGGAAGTGCACCAGCACGGAAGCGAGACGCTTCCCGTCATGGACTACAAGTCGGCGCTACAGGAGGCCATCCACGCCAGCGGGCGTCCGCAGGCCCACTACTTGATGGTGAAAGAGGAGGGTCCTGACCATCGCAAGATGTTCACCATGGAGGCACATATTCCGGCGTCGCCGGCGGGTGGGGAAGCTTTTGTTTGCCGCAGCGAGGGGAGCACGAAAAAAGCTGCCGAACAAGCGGCCGCGCGTCTGGCATGGGAACGGCTACAATTGCAGGAAGGCCGCTCGGCAGTTGAAGGCATCGCGGCGAGCAGCAAGAGTTCCGAGCCGTCATGAGTGAAGTGGGTACTCCAGAACAAATCAAGACAATTTCTGAAGAGCAGCCGGCGGCTGCTCCGGCACGCACCAGACGCGGCCTGTATTCGTTGCAGTCGCTCGCGGGCACTATCGTGATTGCGGTGTTCGTGATTACGTTTGTGGTGCAGGCGTTCCAGATTCCCTCCGAGTCGATGGAGAAAACGCTGCTGATCGGCGATTACCTGCTGGTCGACAAAGCGCACTACGGACATTCGCGCTGGTGGAGCTGGTTGCTGCCCTACCGGCCCATTCGCCGGCAAGACATCATCGTTTTTCGATATCCGGTCAATCCGCGCCAGCACTTCGTGAAGCGAGTGGTCGCCGTTCCCGGTGATCATGTGCGGCTGGTCAACAAGCATGTTTATGTCAATGGACTCCGCCAGGATGACGACTATGCTACGTTCAACTGGGCCTGGCGCGATCGCTTCCGCGACAATTTTCCCGACGGCGGCTTCTATGGCGACCGGATTTCGGCAAAGTGGTTTCTCCAGGCGCAGAGGCTGATGGACGATGGCGAACTGATCGTGCCCGAAGGATCGTACTTCGTCCTGGGTGACAATCGCGATGACAGCTATGACTCGCGTTACTGGGGTTTCGTACCGCAGGAGAACGTGGTAGGACGTCCACTGCTGATCTACTGGTCGATGGACCGCACGGAGACGGCAATGGCAAGTGAGCAGCGGTCTGATAAACTTTCGAATCTGACGGTAAGTGTCACACAAGTGTTGAGTGGCCTGCGATGGCATCGGATGTTGCGGATTCCGCAGTAGAGCAGGGCGTCAGCCTTTGAGGGAACTCTTGCGGTCAGACGATTCCTGTGGCCCAGGGCTAAAGCCCAATTGTTTTTGGAGTATTTACGGACGGCCTGAAGGCCGTCCCCTTCAAAACCTGAAGTAGTCCGCTCTCTCTTAAAGGCCGATCGAATCTGCCCGCTCGTGAGGGAACGTAGTTCCGAGGAAAAACGAATTTGCCTACGACCAAGAAACCTGTGAAGGCCGCGCCGGAAAAGGCGCAACCGGTGAAACTGGAGAAACCGGAGACAGCGGAGACTCCCGAGAAGCCCAAGGAGACCACGCCTGAGTTTATCGCCTCGATTGCCGTCATCCTGGTGACAGGGCTTTTTATCATTACCTTCACCTTGCAGGCGTTCACCATTCCATCGAGTTCGATGGAGAACACGCTGTTAATCGGCGATCACCTCTTCGTGGATCGGATTCTGCTGGCGCCAATGACCAAGTGGATCGGCAAGCTGATTCCTTACCGCGATCCCCAACATGGCGATGTGTTTGTCTTCATCGCGCCCGCCCAGCCTGGTCTCTATCTGGTCAAGCGTGTGATGGGTGTTCCAGGCGATCGTATTCATCTGAAAGATGGCGTGGTATATCGCAATGGCGAAAGGCTCAACGAGCCCTACGTCATACGCTGCGATCAGAAGGCGAGCAATGAATCGATGTGCGTACCATACGATGAATACCGCGACAACTTTCCTAATATGCCCCCCACCGAGAACGAACAGCTGACGCCAGAGTGGCGGCTTATGCTGCCGTCGCATGTGCAGAACGGCGATCTGGTGGTGCCGACGGGCACCTACTTCGCCATGGGCGACAACCGGGATGTCAGCCTGGACAGCCGCTATTGGGGCTTGGTTCCCCGCGAAAACCTGATCGGCCGTCCCATGTTCATCTACTGGTCGTTCATCACGCCGCGCGATGAGTACGAACGCCAGAGCATCGGCGACCGCATTGCCTGGATGTTCAACATCGTCTTCCACTTCTTCGACCACACCCGCTGGTCTCGAATGTTCCACGTGGTGCACTGATGTGGCGCCGTATGTCCCGGCGGATGATGTGGGCGGTCGGGCTGGTTTTCCTGCTGGCCCTGGTGCTGCCTCCGTTCGTCAATGTGAACCGCTATCGCGGCCGGGTAGCTGGCGCCATCGGCCGCGCGCTGGGGCGGGAGGTGACGGTCTCCAACATTGAACTCAAGTTGCTGCCGCGTCCGGGAGTAGTGCTCTCCAACTTTGTTGTTGCCGAAGACCCCAGCTATGGAGCTGAGCCGATGCTGCGGGCTGACACCGTCACGGTTTATCTCAGGCTGACGTCGCTGTGGCGGGGCCGGCTGGAGATCGGCACGCTGGATCTCGACAATCCCAGCCTGAACCTGGTGCGGCGAGCCGATGGCCACTGGAACCTGGAAGAACTGGTGGAGCGGGCATCGCAAGCAAGTCCGGCGCCGACCGCCAAAAGGCGGCCTGAGACGCGCCCGCGCTTTCCTTACGTTCAAGCGTCAAGCGGACGTATCAACCTCAAGCTGGGCGACGTGAAGAAGGCGTTTGCCTTCACCGATGCCGATTTCGCGCTGTGGCTGGAGTCAGAGAATCTGTGGGGCTTCAGGGTAGAAGCGCGCCCAGTCCGTACCGATGTGGCCATCAACGATACCGGCACGCTCAATCTGGACGGGCGGTTCCAACGCGCTTCCAACCTGCGCGACACGCCGATTTATCTGAAGCTGAATTTCAATAATGGCCCGCTCGGTCAACTCACAAAACTCTTTTACGGACGCGATCGCGGTTGGCGTGGAGATGTTCGCGCCAGCGCGATCCTGACCGGCTCGCCTGCGGCGCTGGGGATTACCCTGGACGCGCGCGTCGACGACTTCCGCCGCTACGACATTGCCTTGGGCGAGGCTTTGCGATTGCGAACTCACTGCACGGGAACCTATTCCTCCATGAATGACACGCTCTATGATGTTCGCTGCGAATCGCCGGTCGGCTCCGGACTCCTGCGTATAAGGGGGGACGCGCAAGGCTGGGGACCAGGCGGCGGGTATGAGTGGGACATCGCCGGAGATCATATTCCCGCCGCTGGCTTCGTCGCTTTTGCCCGCCATGCCAAGAAAGATCTTCCCGTCGACTTGACCGCGACGGGTGAGGTGGAAGCGGTGTTCTCGGTTCGCAAGCCGCCAGGCGGCGCGACCCAGTGGTCGGGCGGTGGCAGTACCAGTTCCCTGGCGCTACAGGCAAATGTTCTGAAACAGAAGTTGGAACTTGGGGAGGTGCAGTTCGCTATCCCCAGCAACAAGCCGGAAGTGCCAAGCTCGAAACGCAAGCGTTCCGTTCGCCAGGCCCAGCCGCCGATTACGAATGCCGGGTTTCAACTGGTCGTGAAGCCCTTCGCCATGCCGCTGGGTGCGCCCTCGCCTGCCACCGGCAGCGGGGAAATTGGCGCGGAACACTATAGTCTGCACCTGAGCGGCGGCGCGGAATTGGGACGCTTGCTGAACGTCGCACAGGCGTTTGGCATTGGAACGCCCGGCATCGGGCTGGCTGGTGTCGCCCAGGTGGACGTGGGCACAGTGGGATCGTGGATGGGATTCGCGTCACCTGCGCCCTCGGGCAAGATGCAAGTGCGAACGGCGACGGCCGAGCTGCAAGGTGTGTCCGAGCCGCTACTGATCGATACGGCCTCTGTTCTCCTCGCAGATCAACTGGTGAAAGTTACGTCCTTCTCCGCGGCCTTCAGCCTAGGCACCGAGCTCACGGGATCGGCCAGCTTTCCGGTGCACTGCACTGCGCCGGAGAACTGCGTCCTGCAATTCGATGTTCGTTCCGGCGATGCCTCCCTGGCCCGACTCAATCAGCTGCTCAACCCCACATTCAGCCGTCAGCCTTGGTATCATCTGCTTTCCATAGGAAAGCGGAATGACAACGCCTTGTTGAAATTGCGCGCCAGCGGACATTTTTCCGTGGCTCATTTCGAACTTGGCAGCGTGACTGCCAGCAACGTTAATGGATCGCTGGAACTCTCCTACGGGAAACTACGAATACATGAGCTGCGCGCCGATCTTCTTGGCGGGCATCAGGACGGCTCATGGCTGGCCGACTTCACGGTCTCGCCGCCGCGATTCATGGGCAACGGGATTATCAATAAGCTGTCCATGAGCCAGCTCGCATCCTTGATGCACGACAACTGGGCGGCTGGGGCCGTCGACGCTGAATACAGCTTGACCCTGTCCGGACTAAGCGCTGACAAGCTGCGAAGCTCGGCTACGGGCACAGCGGATTTCGCCTGGAGCGGCGGATCACTGAGGCACGTCAGTCTCGACAACCGAGGGATTCCCATTGTGTTCTCGAAATTCTTCGGCAAGGTCGCATTGCAGGATGGAACATTCACGATGTCGGATTGCAAGATGCAGTCGAACGGCGCCAGCTATAGCGTGAAAGGTACTGCGTCCTACGGCCGCGACCTCGCGGTGCAATTGGAGCGGTCCGGCGGGCAGTCGTATGTGATCTCAGGGACACTCGACAAGCCCCACGTGGAAACCGTTACCAACCCGGCGGCAGAGGCGGCGCTGCGATGAACTTGCGTTACCTTGTTGCGTGTATCGTTGCGCTCCTGGCGCTGACGCTCGGCGTGGCTGCTGGCGGTCAGCACCCGGCAGCTCCGCGGGATTCTCACAGCGCCGAATTTCGCGCGATGGAGCAGAAGCTCGCCTACCTGAAGCTGAACGCGGCAAAGGCCCATCCGGATCCCAAGCCGGTTGAGCTGACCGAAGCAGAGGCGAATGCCTACTTCAACGAAGGCGGAGTGAAGCTGCCCAAAGGCGTGAGCCAGGTCCACCTCACGGCGCGGCCCGGCGTGCTCGATGCTCATGCCAAGATCGACTTCGAAGAAATCATGCAAGGGCGTGGATCGAACAACCCGATGTTCGCCATGTTTAGCGGGAAACACGCTGTTGAGGTGGTGGCACAGGCGAGCGGCGCCAACGCCAGCGGCAGCATCCAGGTGCAATCCATTCAGTTGGACGGCTCCGAGGTACCGAGGTGGGCACTGGAATTCTTCGTTCAGCACTACATCACGCCAAAGTATCCCAACGTCGGGATGACGACCACGTTCAAGCTACCGCTGCGGATTGAGAGCGCCGTAGTCGATACCGGACGGGTGCGGCTGGTGCAGAGGTAGGACCCAGCTTTCTGAGCAAAAAGAGGCGCGCCCAAGTCGGTTGAAATCCCTGCAACCCCATGCACCGCCATAACATCTAACAACTTGACAGCGATTGACTCAAGTTCTATAGTCGGTATGCTATAAGGCCTTGAGCTTCTCACCATGCACTTATTTATCAATAAGTTAGCTAAGTATCAACCCTGAAGGAGGGTGGCTGCAATGGGAAAGATTATCGGAATTGACTTGGGTACCACCAACTCGGTGGTCGCCGTCATGGAAGGCGGCGAACCCAAGGTCATCCCCAACGAAGAAGGTGGGCGGACTACGCCCTCGGTTGTCGGATTCACCAAGAACGGCGAACGGCTGGTCGGCCAGGTAGCCAAGCGCCAGGCCATTACCAATCCCGAGAACACCGTTTACTCCATCAAGCGCTTCATGGGCCGCCGGTACGACGAAGTCTCGGAAGAGATGAAGATGGTGCCCTACAAGGTGGTGCAGTCGGGAGATCACGTCGCCGTAGTCGCGCAGGGCAAGGAATACACCCCGCCGCAGATCTCGGCGATGATTCTGCAGAAGCTGAAGAAGGCTGCGGAAGACTATCTCGGCGAGAAGGTCACCGAGGCCGTTATCACTGTGCCGGCGTATTTTAACGACGCGCAACGCCAGGCAACCAAGGACGCTGGCCAAATTGCCGGCCTTGAGGTGAAGCGCATTATCAACGAGCCCACGGCGGCCGCGCTGGCCTACGGGCTCGACAAGAAGAAGGACGAGACCATCGCCGTGTACGACTTCGGCGGCGGCACCTTCGACATCTCGATTCTGGAAGTCGGCGAGGGCGTCATCGAGGTGAAGTCGACCAACGGCGACACGCACCTGGGCGGCGACAACATCGACCAGCGGATCGTTGATTGGTTGATCGACGAGTTCAAGAAGGACGAAGGCCTGAACCTGCGCGATAAGGGCAATGAAATGGCGCTGCAGCGTCTGCGTGACGCAGCCGAGCGCGCCAAGATCGAGCTCTCCACCACGATGCAGACCGAAATCAATCTGCCGTTCATCACGGCGGATGCCAGCGGCCCCAAGCACCTGGTGAAGACGCTCACGCGCGGCAAGCTGGAAGAGATGGTGAAGGACATCATCGACCGCTCCATCGGCCCGTGTAAGGCGGCGATCAAAGATTCCGGCATTTCGCCGGACAAGATCAACGAAGTTGTACTGGTCGGCGGCCAGACGCGCATGCCGCGCATTCAGGCGCTGGTGAAAGAGATCTTCGGTAAGGAACCGCACAAGGGTGTGAATCCTGACGAAGTGGTGGCGATCGGTGCTGCCATTCAGGGTGGCGTACTGGGCGGCGAGGTGAAAGACCTGCTGCTGCTCGACGTGACTCCGCTGACGCTGTCGATCGAGACGATGGGCGGAGTGGCGACTGCGATGATCCCGCGCAACACAACCATCCCGACTAAGAAGACGGAGATGTTCTCGACCGCGGCGGACAGCCAGACGTCGGTCGAGGTCCACGTGATGCAGGGCGAGCGGCCAATGGCCCGCGACAATCGCACCCTGGGCAAGTTCCACCTGACCGGTCTGCCGCCGGCCCCGCGCGGCATTCCGCAGATCGAGGTCACGTTCGACATCGATGCGAACGGCATTCTGAACGTCAATGCGAAAGACATGGCCACGGGCAAGGACCAGAAGATCACGATCACGTCGTCTTCGGGTCTGAGCAAGGACGAGGTCGAGCGCATGGCGAAGGACGCCGACGCGCACGCGGCCGAGGACAAGGCGAAGCGCGACGAGGTCGAGGCCCGCAACCAGCTTGATGGCATGGTCTACAGCATCGAGAAGATGCTGCGCGAGCATGGCGACAAGATCAGCGGCCAGGAGCGCAGCGATGTGGAGAACGCTCTCGCAGACGCCAAGAAGGCGCTGGAAGGTACCGACGCGGCAGCCATGACCAAGGCTCGCGAGAACCTGACTTCGGCTTCGCACAAGCTGGCGGAAGCCATGTACAAGGCGACTTCAGCGCAGACGCCTCCTACGGGCGGCCCGGCTCCGGGAGCGAATGGGCACGCTCCAGACGCCGCCGAGCCGAAGAAGGACGAAGGCGTAATCGATGCTGAGTACGTGGATGTGGAAGAGAAGAAGTAACTAGTAACTAGCAATTAGCAACTAGTCTGGGGGCGCGCAAGCGCCCCTGCTCACAGAAGCTGGTTGAGTTTGAGTTAGGGTATTCCGAAAGGGTCCCGGCTTGCAGAGACTAGTTGACTTAGAAACGTACGTGAGCGCGTTGATTTGCGTGCCATGCAAAATCGAGTCCCGCATAGCGGGACGGAAGATCATAGCCCAGCGCTTCAGCGCTGGGTAGGCGGCATAAACAGAGCCGAGTCCCGTAGGGACGGCATGAGAACAGCGGGGCTTCAGCCCCGCGCTAACAGCAACAAACGGAGCTCCCCAGATTGAAGGAACAAATTGAGGTTTGACGTAAACAATCAGTCGTACATGTTGAGTTTCAACCAGGAAGACAGACGTTGGTATCTGATCACCTCCG
>JBEKTC010000070.1:0-15237 GCA_049516475.1 Candidatus Korobacteraceae bacterium
AGCAACCGCAAACGGCGCCAGCGTTTACGTTGGGGATCGAAAAAGACCTGCTTGGAATGGGGCATCGCGCAGATTTATCGTAAATGGGGGCAGCGAACCGAGCAACTTGGGCTGCTGGGTATTTCACTGGCGGTTCAGCCGCCAGATGCCGAAGTTCAGATATGCCGCGTAGCTCACCCACAAGAGATAAGGGACCAGCAAGAGCGCCGACAGCGGAAGCAACAGATAAAAGACAAGAATGTTGAAGGCGATGGCGAGCCACAGGACCACGATTTCGGCGAAGGCGACGCCAGGCATTCGCGAGCCAAAGAAAATTCCCGACCAGGCGACATTCAGCGCCAGTTGGGCGAAAAAAATCAGCAGTGCGGGGCGCGCTCCGTTTCCATACT
This sequence comes from Candidatus Korobacteraceae bacterium, assembly GCA_049516475.1. GTDB lineage: Bacteria > Acidobacteriota > Terriglobia > Terriglobales > Acidobacteriaceae > Bog-257. The sequence continues at coordinate 390 of JBEKTC010000070.1, forward strand.
GTCTCCAGACCAGCCACGCGGAAATGGCCATCAGCACATAAAGAGTGGTCCAGACCGGCCCGAAGACCCAACTGGGCGGAGTTCCTGCCGGCTTGAGCAGCCGCGGATACCACTCGCGAACGCTGCTGGCCGTGAAAAACGAGCCGAGGCCACCTGCGCCGAGGCAGATCGCGAAAAATAAAATCAGCACCAGCCAGGGTTTCGCATCCACGGAAGCAATTGTAGCGGGGAGCCGTCGGTGGTAGAGCGGCGCTTCAGCGCCGCGTCCGCCGCTTGCCATAGAACTCTTCTCTGAACTGCCTTGACGCCGGCCTGAAGGCCGGCTCTACCTGCGAACTTTGTATGCTTTGCGACAGCTACTGGATCAACAGCACGATCTTGCCGTAGTTGGCGCGCTGTAACAGCAATCGATGCGCGTCGCCGGCCTGCTCCATCGGCAAGGTGTGCCCAATCTCGGGATGCAGTTTGCCCTGCTCGATCCAGGGCTGCATTGCCTGAAGACTTCGGTCGATCAGTTCGTGATCTTTAGCCAGCACGCTGAGCCACAGGCCGTGTGCGCTGAGGCTCCTTGCCATCATCACTCCGGCATCGAACTGGTGGGGCTGGCCGGTCGCGGTGCCGTAAATGATCACGCGTCCAAAGGGACGGCAGCAGCGCAGGCTCTTCGCAGTGTGCTCGCCGCCCAGCATCTCGAAGACCGCATCCACGCCTTCGCCGTTGGTCAACTCCTTCATGCGCTGCTCGTAATCCACTTCGCGATAGTTGATCCCGTGGTCCAGTCCAAGCTTCTTCACTCGCTCCAGCTTTTCATCAGATGACGAAGTCCCATACGTCTCGATGCCCAGCAGCTTGCCGATCTCGACCGCAGCGGTGCCGACACCTCCCGCGGCGGCGTGAATGAGCACGCGGCGCTGATGGGTATCGTTCCATAAGATGGGCTCAAGCGCATCGCTGGTGAGCCCTGCCTTCCAATACGCCAGGTATGCGGTCAGAAAGTTCACCGGAAACGCGGCCGACTGCGCCGAAGTCCAGCCCTTGGGCTGCGGCCAGAGCAGTTGCGGCTTCATGGCGATCTTCTGGGCAGCCGCACCCCATTGCATGTAGCCCATGACGCGCTCGCCGGTGCCCTCGACGACGCCGGCAAACTCGCGTCCCGAGATAAACGGCGGAGGCGGCATACCGCCATAGGTGCCACGCGTGGTCATCGTGTCCGCGAAGTTGATGCCGACAGCTTCCACGCAAACGATGACTTCGCCCGGAGCGGGCTGCGGCTCGGGAACATCGCGGACTTCCAGAACTTCCGGACCACCTGATCGAGTGACGAGGACGGCTTTCATAGTTGAGTGAACCTCATGGAGAAAAATCTAGAGCGGTTCCAGAATCGGTGTGGCCCTGCTCTGAAGGCCTTGAAGTCTGCTCAGGCAAATTGATTACGTTGGCGGCGTGGTCGACGTATCGTCGTCGATAATCGGTTCGCCGCGCTGGCGGCCCATCTCGTCGGAGATGTCTTTCAGAACTTCTTCCCGCCGGCCCTCGTCGTGCATGCGCGAGGCCATCTCCTGCAAGGCAACATTCAGGACGTGGAAATGGTGGAGGTTGCGATAGTGCGGATCGGTGGTCAGCTCCTTCCATAAGCCATGCAACAGGTCCACATCCTCCTGGCGCATGCGCGGCGTGTGCGGCCCCAGGGTGTATTCGTGCTTCGTGCTGTCGGGCTCGAAGACCACCAGGCGCAATCGCGGACGCGGCTCGGGTAAGCGCTCCCACGCGTCGCCTGTAAGCTTGCCCTGCTCGTCGGCGGTGAGCTTGTTTGACTGTCCGCAGACAATCACCGACGAGTGGAGGCGCTGCGCCGTGGCCACAATGCTCTCGAAAATGTCGTTGGTCGGCACCACCAGAAGGGAAACGTGTTTGCCTTCCTTTTCGGCAACCGAGACTACGGCGGAAAACAATTCTTGCTCGTACTTCCTGAAAACCTCCGAAGTGTCCACAAGCTCGCCACCGCCGAACGAATCTTCCCGGTGATAGACGCGCGAGGTCATGACTACCACGTCCGTCTTGGTAGTGTCCGTCTTGGCCAGCACTTTTCGCAGGTAGTACAAGTTGTGCGGATCGCGCACCGCGACCACAATGTTGCCCGGGCGTACTTCCATGGTCGCGGCGCTAAGCTCAGCATTCTGCGCGATGTTGAACTGGTCGAAGCCGGATTCGGAGTGGGCGTGCTGTTTTGCAGTAATGCGCTCGGAGACGGTGAAGATCGCGAAGAAGGCAAGACTGAAAGCAACGCCAGAGATGGTTGCCAACTCCTTGGTGAACAGGTTCACGACTGCGGTGGCGAAGAGCACCAGCGAAATGAGTATCAGGCCAACCGGAATCTCGATGCCCTTGATGTGGAAATTTCCCGGGACCTTCCATTCCCGGTTCTCCGGCTCGGTGTAGCGCAGCACCACGACGGCGAGCGACTTGAAGGCGAAGCTCCAGATCACGCCGAAGGCATAGAGCGAAGCCAGCAGATAGACATTGCCGCGGCTGGCTACGATGGTCAGAATCTGCAAGCCAACGATCAGGTTGATGATGCGATAGCTGGTGCCGAATTTGGGATGCGGTTTGCGGAAGCCGGGAGTGAGCACGCCGTCTTCGCTCATGCGGTTGAGCACGCCGTTGGCGCCCACGATGGCAGTGTTCACGGCGCCCGACAGAATCAGCACGCCGACGATGACCACGAATGCCTGAAACACCAGCTTCAGGCTGTATGGCCCCACGACGTTCATGGCTAGCCCGCTGATCAGGTTGGCGAAATAATCACGCCGTACCCCGTCGGGAATGATCATCACCGCGAAAAACGAAACCAGCGAGGTGAAAAGAAGGCTGTAGAGAAAAATCACCAGCCCGGTCTTTTCCAGGTTCTTCAGTTTGGGATGTTCGATCTCGCGGTTGATCTGGGCCAGCGATTCCTCGCCGCTCATGGCCAGCACGGAGTGGCCAAAACCCACCAGCATCATGATGAGCGGGATGCGCGCCGCCCATGTCCCCAGGAGCCAGCCCAGCGACTCCTTATCGTGATGCATGGTCGCCGCCGACGGAAGCGGGGGCAAAGGCGCTGGATGCTTGAACAGAGTAACCAGACACCAGATGATGAGAACCACCACCATAACAGTAGTGATCTTCATGATCTGCAACGCCCGCTCGCTCGACTCGTGAATCCCCTGGGTGTTCTTCCACCAGAAGTAGAGGGTGACCAGGACGGCAAAAAATGCCGCAAAGCTGTTGTCGGGAACGGTGATGTTGTAGCCGAGGTGGTGGAAGGTGTCAGTCAGAAATCCTGCCAGGTACAGGCCAGCCGACACAGCGCTGATCGGACCCGTGAGCACATAGTCGAACAACAACGCGGAGACCGACAGCTTGGCCAGGTTGCCGCCCATGGCCTCTTTGACGACACGATAGACGCCGCCACGCACGAACATCGAGCTGGACTCGATGTAGATGGATCGCACCGCGTAGCTGAACAGCATGACGGCCAGCACGAACCAGGGAGCGCTCTTGCCGATCACCTTCTCGGCGTCGCCGCCCACGTAGTACGCGGACGACGCCAGATCGGAGAGAACAATCGCCGACGCCCGCCAGAAGGAGATAAACGTCAGCATCACCGAGGTGGCGACGAAGACTTTGATGGCAGGCCGCTGTAGGTTGTCAGCCGGCGACGACATAGAAGGCATAAGTGTTCCCGAGTCTTCGGGCAGATCTCCCACCCCTGAGTTGCGGAGAGAGAACATCAGTGTATCGCTATTACCGATGCATCGCGGCGTCGTGCGTGCCACGTAGGTGGGACCCGCTTGAATGTACTCGTTTGGTGAAGAGTTGTCAGCTGACGAGTTTTCCGTCGCCGGTCTGCGTCCATTGGCAACCGGAGAAAACAACTACTCCCGCTTGGTAAGGTAGGTGCGGCTAATGCGGTCGTGCCAGCAGAGTGCGTCCACATCCACCAGAGCCCAGAACAGGCCCATCATGAGAGATGCGGTAGAGAAGTACAGCCCGATCACGCGGCTGCGACGATGGCGCCAGCTCAGGTTTCCTCCCTTGAACGTGCGCAAGCGAATACGCAACATCCGCATTCCGGGTGTGGCGCCGCCGTACATGGCGAAAACATACTGATACACCGACCACAGCAGAACCAGAACTGCTGCCGCGGCTAGCAGAACCGGTTTGGTCAGAGTCAGCTTCGGCAGCATCTTGTAGGTGACAGCGCCGAAAACCCCCGCGGCTGCGGCCACAACTGCGCAATCAATGAGGCCCGCGTACAGACGCTGCGAGATATACACGGCTTGAAACGGCAGCTCAACGTGGTCGGCGGGCGTCACAGCAGCTTGCTGGGCACTCGACAAGGATTGCAATCCGTCGAGCAGCCGGGTGGTGGGAAACGCCTCCAGTTCCTCCGGCACGTCCAGAATGCGCAGCTGATCCGGAACGACCGGATCGGCCAGACGGCGGAATGACTCTTCCGCGGCGGAAGGCGGTCGTGGAAAGGCGATAACTTTTCGCTTACCTCGCGGCCGTGTGACTGGAACGGGAGCGGGCGTTGGGTCCGGTCCCGCTTCGATGTCAGGGAAGCAGGAATCTGCGTCAGACACTCGAACGTCGGCCGCGATTCCGATTTCAGGCGGTTCGCTTGCGACCGCGTCATCGTGAGGTGACAATGGGTCTATCGTTTCGGCAGGTGCAGCCACAGTGACAGCCGCCGCACAGCAGCCGTCTTCGGCTCCCGAATTCGCTGGGCCAACTTCCCCGACTTCTTTTTCGGGCGCCGCTGGACTTTCCTCCGCTTGGGCGGGAGGAAACGGAAAGCGCATGCTGAAAGCTCCCACGACGCGGCGGCCCTTCCGGTGGCGATAGCCCGCGACCCGCGACTGGATCTCGGTTCGCAGATCATCAGGCAGTTGCGAAGAATCGGCAGCAGGATCGGAGGGCAATGCTTGCTGTTCGGTCATATCGTGGGGCAATTATTCTCTTTTCTGTCGCACATAAGGGAACGCGTCGCAGTACAAGGTTGAATGAGAAAAGAGTTCATCCGCCGCCATATCGAGACGTAGCTGGGCCGTGCCCTGGGAATTAAACGCGCAACCCGAAAGCGCCAAGCGGGTTTACGAAAACGTCGCGGCCGCGCGTCATCAACGAAGACCGCGGCCGGTTTTGCCTCTGTCCGTGCAACGTGCTAAGTTGCAAGGTTCCGCTTCCTCAGTACGAACTGGCGAAGGGACGCCCGCCTATCGATGACTTCTCGCACTCGATTGATTATCACGGCGCTGTTGCTGTGTCACCTGTTTCTGCGGCCCGGCGTAGTAACCAGCCAGTTGCCTGCTACGGGACAACAGCAAAATTCAGGGAAAACCGCGAGCCCGCCCCCGGAAGTCACGGTGAGAACGGATACCGGCGAGGAAGACACCAAGACCGAGCAGATCATCCAGCAGGAACTGCAGGAAGGCAGCCAGGAGTTGGGACCGCAGAGGCCGGCGATCAACGTCGCCCCTGGCCTCAATGAAGTCCTGATTCGTGCCGACGAACAGGAAAAGAACCAGGACATCTACACCGCGCGCGGTCACGTCGAGATTCGTTTTAGTAGCGACACCCTGCATTGCGACCAAGCGACGTATGACGCTACCACCGGTCAGGTGACGGCAACCGGGCACGTGGTATTCGAGGGCGGTCGGCACAACGAGCACGTGGTCGGCAGCCATGCCAAATTCGACGTCAGCCGTGACAGTGGCACGTTCTATGACGCCACCGGCTCGACCGGTGCCAAGGTCAAGAACAAGATGATGTTTCTGACCTCTTCGACGCCATTCTTCTTCACCGGCAAAGTTGTGGAACGATTAGGGCCCGACCATTATCGCGTCTATTACGGATTTGTCACCTCGTGCCAGTTGCCAAATCCGAAATGGCAATTCGACTCCAAGGTTGCCGATGTTGAAGTTGGCGATGAAGCGAAGATGCATCACGCGACCATGAAACTTCATGGAATTCCCGTCTTTTACTTTCCCTTTGTGGAACATCCGGCCGAGAACCTTGGGCGCAAGAGCGGCTTCCTGCTGCCGATAGTCGGACTGTCCAACCTCCGCGGGACCGTCCTGGGGGATGCTTTCTATTGGGTGATCAGCCGCAACGCCGATGCGACCATGGGCGCCGCCCTCTACTCCAAACGAGGTTCAGCGCAGTATGGCAATGTGCGCTGGCTCGGCGTCGGCTCGTCCTTCCAGGCCCAATACTACGGAGTAATAGACAACAAGGGTAATCCGCAAACCGGCCAGAATCAGGGCGGCGAAGAGTTGAGGGCCTACGGGTACAAACCTCTGCCCGATGGTTTTGTTGGGGTTCTCAATGTGGACCTTCTCTCCTCGTACATCTTCCGCCTGGCTTTCGCCGAGGGCTATGCCGAAGCCATCAACTCGGAGGTCCGCTCCAGCGGATTTCTGATAAAAACCTGGGACGGCTATAGTTTGAGTTTACTGGCGTCGCGCTATCAAAACTATGAGAGCGAGACGGCGGGCGATGACATCAGCATCGTGCATGAGCCCAGCCTGGAGTTTTCGACGGCGGAGCGGCCCTTCAGCAGAACTAATTTTGTCTATGCCTATGATGCAGCCATCGAAGGCCTCAATCGCAGCGAAGTCGGCTTCGAAACAGCGCCGATCGTCGGCCGGATCGATGCTGCTCCCTATCTTGCATGGCCCAAGCTGTTCCGTGGCTGGACGGTACGTCCCCAGATTGGGGCGCGAGAGACTTACTACACCGAGCAGCTGGAGCCGAGTTCGAATCCCGCTGTGATCGGTACGGCGATCCACGATACCATCAACCGCAATGTTGCCAACGCTTCCTTCGAGGTGCGTCCCCCCACGCTGTCCAGGATCTTTGACCGCAAGCCTTACGGCCGCGTAATCAAGCATACGATTGAACCATTCGCAATTTATCGCTACCAAACCGGCATTAACGATTTCAGCCAGATTATTCGCTTCGACTATCGCGACATTCTTGCCGATACCAACGAAGTGGAGTACGGCGTTATCAACCGGATCTACGCAAAGAAGACGACCTTGAGCGCGCATTGCTATCAGCCGCAGGAACACCCCTCAGCGCCGCAAAACTCCGCAACCAAGGACAAAGAAACGCAGGCAGCGTGCAAAGACCCGTCGGGTCCGGCTGGCAACATCATTACGTGGGAGCTCGCCCAGAAATATTTTGCCGACCCGACCTTCGGCGGGGCGCTGGTGCCTGGCACGCGCAATGTGTTCGACACTACGGTCGACCTCACCGGCATCGCTTTCCTCACCGAGCCGCGAATATTCTCGCCCATCATTTCGCGGCTACGGATTGCATCGGGCAGCGCCGACTTTCAGTGGGGTGTGGACTATGATCCGGTGCTGCATCAGGTGAATTCGAGCACGTTGTTTGCCGGTTACCGTATGGGCAAGTGGTACCTGAATGGCGGGCAAACCTATTTGAATGCGCCGGGTGAGGTCGCCATAGTCAATGGCGTAGAGACACAACAACTTTACAACCAGTTTAGGGCGGGCGCGATCTACGGCGCCATGGCCAAACCGGGCTTCAGTGCAGCGGTAAGCGTGGGCTTGTCGGAAACACCCGCGCCTTTTTTCCAGGCCGGGACCGTTCAAGCCAATTACAACTGGGATTGCTGCGGCATCACCTTCCAGTATCAGCACTATGCTCTGGGAACGGTGCGCAACGAAAACGCTTTTCGATTCTCCTTGAGCCTCACCAATGTGGGCAGCTTCGGGACCATCTCGCGTCTGGAACGGTTGTATTAGCGCGCAACCTCGCTGCTTCGGCAGCTGTCCTACAATAGGATGATGCTTGCCTCACCGTCCCATCCGTCTTCGCCAGCGGAAGACCTCCAGATCAAGTCCGCGTCCCTGCAAGCTCAACTGCGCTCCTTCGGGCGCTTGCTGGTTGCCTATTCGGGCGGAGTCGACTCCGGGTTTCTGGCCTGGGCTGCGCATCGCGAACTGGGGGCCAGCATGATGGCGGTGCTGGCGGATTCTCCAAGCCTGGCGCGTTTCCAAATGCTGGACGCCATAGCTTTTGCAGAAGAACGCGGCATACCCTTGCATATCATCGAAACCTCAGAGATGGAGCGCGCCGAATACCGCCGCAACGATGCAGCACGTTGCTTCCACTGCAAAGATGAACTCTTTACCAGGATGGAAGTCTACCGCCAAAGCTCCGGATTCGATGTCATTGCTTATGGTGTGAACCTCGACGACCAAGGAGATTATCGGCCGGGGCAAAACGCCGCTCGGCAGCATGGAATTGCCGCGCCGCTGCTGGAAGCGGAACTGACCAAGCAGGACATCCGCCAGCTTGCCCGGGAGGCAGGATTGCGCCTCTGGGACAAGCCGGCCTCCGCTTGTTTGGCTTCCCGCATAGAGTATGGCCGGCCGGTAACGCGGGAAAATCTTTCCGCGGTGGAGCAAGGCGAAGAGGCGCTGCGGCGGCTGGGATTTCGCCAGTTCCGCGTGCGGCATCACGGCCAGATCGCGCGCCTGGAAATCGCTCGTGAGGAATTGCCTCGGGCGATGACGCTGGAAATGGCTTCGGAACTCACCGCCATCTTTAAGGCGTTGGGGTTTTTGTACGTCACCTTGGATCTGGAAGGCTTTCGGTCGGGCTCCATGAATGCTTTGCTGCCGGCCGATTCTTTGCGATAGGTGATTTCGAAACGGAATTATCACCTTTACAAACCAAGAATTTCAATGGTTGGCGAAATAGGCGTCGATAGAAAGTTACTTGGGTTGCGAGGTCTGCTGGGAAGCGGGAGTTGTGAGGCGTAAGAGCCAGTCGTTAGTGAATTTGGCAAAGAACCCTATGACAGCTCCCAGCAGCAACAGCACAACGATAGCGGCATAGATTTTATGACTGATACCGTCCAGTTTTCTCCCCTGCTCTTTTTGCTGGTCTTTCAGAGTTTCAACTGCCTGCTCTAGGCGTCCCATGCTCTTCTGAATGTCAAATACCCCTTGCAGAATGAAGTTGTAATCACTGCCGGGATATTGAGGCGGAGTTGTCTCCGCGAACCGCTTGGGAGTTACATCGGGATCGCCCTCTCGGCTTGTCTGACGAGGATTCATTTTTGACTTGGAATCGGAGCTGGGGCCGGAGCCGCCTCCAATTTTGTCTTAATCCACTCCCACGTATTGGCAGATGCGCGTCCGTAATAGGACGTGAAATTAACGATGAGTAAACCCACAACGGCGGCGTTAGTTGGTATTCCCAATTTTGTCCCGACCGCAACCGTGGTACCAGGGTCTGCTACGAGCCATACCATTTTCCCGGCTTCCAGATAATTCTCGGGAAACGTAGTGGTAACGGCGCGCCCCACGGCCTCTAGCGATGCATCACTTAGAGCTATGACAGCAAAAACGTTCATCTCCGATTACGCGCCTTCCGTTGTTTTCAGCATCCGTATAACATTTCAATGTACATGAGTCTGACGCCTCACCGGAAGTACAAGTTGCCATTCGATGAGATTGGGTTCCGGTATTGGGAACCCATTATCCACCAAACAGCGTCATTTGCCAGTGGTATTTTGCAGACTCTACGCCGAAGCGCGCTTTGGTTCCCGCAGTTTCAGACGCTTCCCTTCGGTGCCTTGAGCACCCGCAGCCTCCGCTCGGAAATCGTTTATCCGGCGATGGTTGTGGTTGGTCATGCCCAGAGCGCTTGTGCCCAATTCATAAAGGCAGGCATCTCGACCGTCGCGGCAGGGAAATCGCCTCCCCGTGAGATAATTGAACCCTCATGTTTCCCACCGAAAGGCGGTCTTCTACCTTGTTCTTGAAACGATTGGCGATCGTGTTGCTGATGTTGTGCGTGGGGTGTTCGGCGCAGCCGAATAAGTCAACTGCCCAGCCGGATGTCAACGAGCGTATTCAGCGGCAGGTCCGGGCCTTCTTCAACATTCCGCCCGATGTTGTCATCACCGTCGGGAAACCAGCTCCGAGCGAGTTCGCTAACTATGACCTGGTCCCGGTTACCATGACCCGCCAGGACAAGTCTCAAAATGCCGAGTTCCTGCTTTCTAAAGATGGCAAGACGCTCATTCGCTTCACCAAGCTGGACCTGACCAAGGACCCCTATGTGGAAACGATGAACCAGATCAGTCTGGTGGACCGACCGGTGCGAGGCAATCCCGACGCCAAGGTGACCATCGTTAACTTCGACGACTTCGAGTGCCCGTTCTGCGCCCGCATGCACACCACTCTGATGAGCGAGATCCTGCCGCAGTACAAAGACAAGATCAAGATCGTCTACAAGGACTATCCGCTGCTTCAGATGCATCCCTGGGCACAGCGTGCCGCCAACGACGCCAACTGCCTGGCCAAGGAGAACAGTGCGGCCTATTGGCAACTGGCCGACTACCTGCATGCCAACCAGCACGCCATCAATGCCTCGCAACAAAATCTGCCAGCTTCGTTTGCCGAGATCGATCGGCAGACCATGGACTTCGGCAAGCAGAATGGGGCCGACTTAACCCGGCTGCAGGCGTGTCTTAAGGCGCAGTCGGATGTGGTCGTGAAGGCATCGATGGCGGAGGGCGACAAACTTGGCGTCAACGCCACGCCCACGGTTTTCATTAATGGAGAGCGCCTGGAAGGGGCCATGGACGCTGACGAAGTGAGGTCGGCGTTGAACCGTCAACTTTTGGCTGCAGGTGTCCAGCCTCCGGTGTCGCCGGCCGCACCAGTTACGCCACCACATCCGGAATCGTCCAGCAAGTAACTGGCACGATGCTGCTCTCGCAATTGCCTTTGCTCAGTCGCACCGCTGCGCCCGACGGTTTCGACTAACCCGCGTTCTGCCTCTCAGGAGGGGCGTAGTTTGAAACTGAAAGAGAAAAGGGTAGCAAGTCTCGCGCTGCTGACGACTCTATTGGCCTTCCTTGTGCTGTTCCTCAACCTCGGCTGCTCCAGCAAACAGGGCGGCGAGGATGTGATGGCGACCGTCAACGGCCGCAAGATCACGCGCACCGAGGTCCAACAGTACTATGACAATCAGGTTGCCGAAGCGCCCCAGAAGCCGAGCGAGGAGCAGACCGACACCCTCCGGCTGAATATTCTGCGGGGACTCATCGACAATGAAATCGTAATGCAGCGGGCCGAAACGCTGGGCCTGCTGGCCACCGACGAGGAGGTTAACGCCAAGGTCGCCGAGATTAAGGCCCCCTATACGCAGGAGGAGTTCGACAAGCGGCTGAAGGAGCGCAATATCTCGCTCGACGACTTCAAACGCGACTTGCGCCGCTCTCTGACCATCGACAAGGTGCTGAACAAGGAAGTCACCTCGAAGATCAACATCTCCGATGAAGACATCACCAATTACTACAACCAGCACAAAGCCGAGTTCAACCTGATCGAGCCGCAGTACCACCTGGCGCAGATTCTGGTTACCACCCAGCCCAACCCGCAGGTGAGGAACATGAAAGCCCAGAACGAGGCGGAGGCGCGCAAGAAGATACAGATGATCGACAACCGGCTCGACAGCGGAGAGGATTTTGCCACCGTAGCCACGACCTTTTCTGAGCAGCCCGAGACGGCACAAAACAGTGGGGACCTGGGATTCATACCCGAATCGTCACTCAAGGCGGATAAAGCCGCCTTTGACGCCATCGGGAGGCTGAAGCCGGGACAATACACCGCGATTCTTCCGGTCGCAGATCCTAACAGCCATCAGATTTTCGGCTTTCGGATTGTGAAGCTCATCAGCAGGGAAGCTGCGGGACAGCGGGAGCTGAAGGACCCTCGCGTCCAGCAGGCCATACGCGAGCAGCTTCGAGATCGACGCGAACAACTGCTGAAGGCGGCGTACTACGAGACTATTCGCGACAAGGCTTCTGTGGATAACTACTTCGCCGAAGACATCCTCAAGAAGGCGGGCACAATGAAGTAGGTCGGGGCTGCTGAGTTCAGAAGCGCTCGCGATGTTGCAGAGCCAACACGACAAGAGCCGGCTTGCGGTGAATCGCGTTGCTCCAACCCAGAATTCCGCTCTCCAGCTACAAGAAGCCGCCGGCCTAAGGCAAAGGTTTTGGCGTCTTCTGTCCTTGAAGCTTGGTTGAAAGCCACAAACTTGAAGCCGGAACTCGTAAGTTCCGGCTTCTGGGTCTGTATGAATTAAGGCAAGGTTCGATCGCGCGCCCCTAGAACAGCTTGCGGCGCAGAACACCAGCCAGGCCGAGGATCCCGGAACCAAGCAGAAGAATGCTGCTGGGCTCAGGAGTCGTGCCGGTGGTGGTAGTGGTGGTGGTGGTGCTCTGGGTCCCCAGAACCGTGAAGGATTCCGAAGGAATCGTGCCTACGGTGTTCTCCGAAGCCGAAGACGGACCGGAGTTCTCATCCCAGTAAACTGGGTCGCCGGCGGCAGAGCTGGCGTTCTGAATGTTCAGCCAATAGGAGCCGGCGCTGGCAAGAACCGGGCCGGTGAACGTGCTGCTCTCGTTGCAGACGTTGTATCCATACTGGTTGCCGACGCAACCGGCCTGGGTGAAGTTCACCGTCTGGTCAAAGTAGCTGGTGCCGCCGGCCTCGGACGAGGTGATGGATATTTCAGCCGAATCCAGTATGTCGCCCGGAGCCATCCAGGCGGCAAAGGTGACGCCAGTGATCTGGGTGTTAGCAAGGGTGGTAGTGAAAGTGTCGCTAACGGTAAACCCGAAGTTAACGGTCCACGCGTCGGTGTTACCGTTGGTCGGGCCGTTGCTGTAGACGACCTGTGCCATTGCAGGAACGGCCGCAAGCGCCACTAGCAGTAGTGTGAGCGAAGCAATACGCAGTTTCAAGGAAGATCCTCCTTATTAAGTAAAAAATAGGAACAGCCGCGGTAACGGTACCTCTGTTACCAAGTAACACCATCGCCAAACTCTCCCTCTCCGCTCGCTATTACGGAGCAAGACACTTGGCTATGGGAACGCCGCCTCGACTCGGAAAAAGTACATCAGCATCTGGCACCGCGAGGAGTCAAGGACAGGAGACCGGCGCCAAGTATCAGGACAGGGCAACAACCACAGCAGCCACACAGCTAACCCACCACAGCCCCTGCCTTTTGTCTTTGTACAGAAAATACCGCTGTTGGGATGTGCAATTCTGCTGCCGCGTCAAGTTGCTGAAAACGCGACTTATGGATGACTTGTTGCTGCAATCGCTTGCAACAAAGTTCGAAGGATTTTCCAGAGTACAATTAAATAATTCCCGAATTGGGAATTAGTTCTACTTCTAGTCTCTGGTATATTTTCCTGAGCTATATAGTTGTCTTAGTTTCTTAACTAGAAGCTGGTTAGAAATACCGCCGCAACGGTGTAGTCAATAATTCCCATTTTGGGAAATACTATGGTCCTCACACGGCCGGGTGGCCCACCCTTTCCAATCAGACTGGCCGTGATTCCAGGAAGATCGGGTGCCCCATCCTTCTCCCTTTCTTTTGGGGAGAGGATGGGTCCCGGGGTTCTATTCATACGCGCGGGATCGGAATGGCTGCGTCCATCCGGGCTCACCCTGTCGCCAAGGCGACGAGGATGGGGCACCCGAATTGTGCGGGGAGTAGTGGATACGAACAAAAGGTGGGGGCACCCGAGTTCTGATGATGTTCATCCGTGTCGGTGAGGAAAGGGTGGGCCACCCGCCTATTCGATGATGGCCAAGGCGTCGCCTGCGTTCACTGTCGATCCTTCTGCCGTAAGGATCTTCTGTACCACGCCGTCTTTGGGAGACTTCATCTCGTTCTGCATCTTCATGGCTTCCATCACGATGACGCCTTGCCCGGCCTTGACCTCGTCCTTTTCGTTCACCAGAATGCGGACGATTTTGCCCGGCATGGGGGCTTTTACCTTTTGCGGGCCAACCTCGGCGCCGGCCAGCGCACGGCGGCTGCGCAGCGAGCGCGGATCTTGTACTTCCACCGCATAGCGGGCGCTGCCGATGAGCATGTGGAGCTCGCCCTGTAACGATCGTTCACGTTTGACCTCGTAAGCTTTGCCGGCAATCAGAACGGAGAGCACGTCTCGCGCGGTCAGCGCTGCATCCACTTCGATCTCCTGGCCGTCGATGTTGCACAGCCAGGTAGTTTCGCCGCGTTCCAGTTCTACGTGGTGGGTCTTGCCGTCAACAACAACGTCGTAGGTCATAAAAGAAGCAATTAGCAATTAGTAATTAGCAACTAGTGACTAGCAATTAGCAATTAGTGACTAGCAATTAGCAATTAGTGACTAGCAATTAGTGACTAGCAATTAGCTTGCGGGTGCCCCGCTCTAGCCATCTTTTGGCTAGGGCCGGGCAGTTCCATCTACATTTCATCTCTCCCGCAAAATCTCGGCGCGCGCTGTGCGTCGCCAATTCGAAATCGGCACTGGCCCACCGCCATTGCCGTTCATGGGCACGGTAGACGCTGGCCCACCAGTTAACGTCGCCTTTGGGTCCGTGGTCGCGAAGATTGCCGCTCCGATAGCGGCGACAATCGGACGGCGCACATCGGTCTCATTGCTGGGCTTGGTCAATAGCCGATCGAGAAAGCCGGTATCGATGTTGCCCGCGCGGAAATCCGGGTCCTTCAGAATACGGCGGAACAATGACGTATTGGTCTTGATCCCGCCGACGAAATACTCATACAGCGCCCGCAGCAACCGGTTAATGGCTTGTTCACGATTCTCCCCGTAGCCGATCAGCTTGGCCAGCAGCGGATCATATTCAATGGGGACCGTCCAACCCTCATACATGCCGCTATCGCGCCGAATTCCCGGCCCGGAAGGCGAAATGAGGCGCGTAATCAGCCCCGGCGATGGGAAATAGTT
>JBEKTC010000071.1:0-15126 GCA_049516475.1 Candidatus Korobacteraceae bacterium
GAATGCGCTGGCGTCCCACGCGCCCAATCAATTCCTCCAGCGCCGCGACATCCATGTTGCCCTTGAAGGGATGCCACTTTGCGGGCTGGCGCGCTTCGGCGATCGGCAGGTCTACTGCCTCCGCGCCGATAAACTCGATGTTGGCGCGCGTAGTGTCGAAGTGCGTGTTGTTGGGAACGACATCGCCCTTCTTGCAGGCCACGCTGAACAGAATGCGTTCGGCGGCGCGCCCCTGGTGCGTGGGGATCACATGCTGATAACCGAAGATGTCCTGGATGGAGTCGCGAAAACGATCGAAGCTGCGGCTGCCGGCGTAGCTCTCGTCACCTTGCATGATCGCAGCCCATTGCCGCGTGGACATCGCTCCGGTGCCAGAGTCGGTCAGCAGGTCGATGAGCACATCGTCGGCGGGAAGCAGAAACAGGTTATAGTGTGCGGCCCGCAGCAGCTCTTCGCGCTGCTCGCGCGTGGTCCAGCGGATCGGTTCCACACTCTTGATGCGAAATGGTTCGATGATCGTCTTACTTGGCATGGAGATTCCCCTTGCGTAAGCTCCATGCTGCCGTGTTTAGGAGGAATTTGCAGTGATACCGGTCACAGGTTCGTGCCTCCGGCCTTAGCGAAATCAGCCAGACGACAAACAGGAATCACACTTATTGTTGAGGCTTGTCGGCGCAGCGTGCCGCCTGGTTGGCCAGCTTATTGGCTCGGCGGTTCTGCTCGCGCGGGATGTATGCGATGGAAAACTCGACAGCGCGAGCCAGTTTGCGGCAGGTCCAGTTCAGGGAGTGCAAGCGGTTGCTGCGACAGGCGTACTCGCCGGTCATCTGCTTGACCATGACTTCCGAGTCCGAGTACACATGGAGCGTCTTGGCCTTGGCCTCAACGGCGTGCTGCAGGGCCTCAAGCAAGGCAACGTATTCGGCGACGTTGTTGTCCTGATGTCCAATCCACTTGGCGATGCAGGTGGTTTCGCCGTCGGGGCCCTCGATGACCACTCCAATACCCGACGGTCCCGGATTTCCATGGGATCCGCCGTCCACGTACGCTACCAGGTCAGACATTCATCTCCTGACATAACCAAGATGCTTGAGAATGCGAGATTCGTCAAGAAACAGATTCGATTCCCCCCAAATACTGGCGCATCCACGCAATATTTCTGTGAAAAAGATGTGAATTGATGTTGAATATTCGCTGCGTGCGAGTAAAACTCGCTTGCATTCCGTTGTTTGCCGGAAAAGATTCGCACACAAAAATAAATTGGGGTTGCACCAACCTTGGGCGTTGACAATTTTCAACCATAGGATAGGATCACTCTCGTCGACGGCAGAAAAGGGCGGGCAACAAATCGTAGCCAACCCGAAGTAAGCTGAGTGATCGGTTCCGCGGGGCGACCCGAGGGAACCGCCAGACCCGAAAAAACCGACTGCACTGCGAGGTGTCAGCCGGGGTTTGGAACCGCGAAAGCGGTGATCGCGTCAAGGGCTGTGACGGTGCGTGCATCCACGCTGGTAACTCCCTCGCAGGAGTTGGCGGCTAGAGCATAACCAAAGTCACAGCCTTTCTATTTCCCCCTACAGATTAAACTGGTCAACGCCGCAAAGGCGCGACGCTTACCCCTAAGGAAGCTCTGATTAAGTCGGGGTTTGAAGGGGACGGCCTTCAGTGTGTGCGTGAGAACTCAGTTTGATCTTCGGCGGTGGAGTATGACTCACGAAAAAAGAACCCCGAAGGGGTGGAAGCGCAGTTAGCCCAGGACGCAGCGAAGCGGAGTCCTGGGTAGGGTGGAAAAGAGCAACCGAGTCCCGTAGGGACGGCACGGTTCTCACGCAAACACTTCAAGCCGTCCTCTAAGTTCCCTGCAATCTCAGCGGCTTTAGCCGCTGAGAGACTTCGTCTTGACTTGATCAGGCCTTTCCCTAACGGTTGTACACTGGCAGCGGCCCGCGCAGATTGCGCCACACTTCGTCGCAGGCTTTCAGCACATCCTCGGGCAAAGGCCCATCATCAAGCGTTGCCAGATTCTCATTGAGCTGTTCCAGCCGCGACGCGCCGAGGATAATGCAGTCGCTGGCGGTGTGATGCAGCAGCCAATTCAGCGCCAGGCTCACCAACGAACGCCCCGCCGATTGCGCGATCTTCCGCAACTGCTCCACCGACTGGAAGTACTGCTCGTGCCAATAGCGGTCCTGGTAGAGCTTGTTGTTGTCGAAGCGTGTGCCAGGCGTGATCTTTTCCTGCTTGTGTTTGCCAGTCAGCAGCCCGCCCGCCAGCGGGTTATACACCACGGTCGAGATGCCGAACTCCTTGCACATGGACAGGTATTCCTGCTCGATGCCACGGGCCAGCAGGTTGTACATTGGCTGCGAAATGTAGGGCGCCGGCCAGCCGCGCTCCTTCGCAATCCATAGCATCTGCACCACCTGCCATCCGGCATAGTTCGACGAAGCCGCATAGCGCACCTTGCCCTGCTTCACCAGCGACGCCATCGCTTCCATCGACTCCTCGACTGGAACCTTGTGGTCGGGCGCGTGGAAGTAGTACATGTCGAGATGGTCCGTGCCTAGCCGCTTCAGGCTTTCGTCAATGTTGCGCAGAATGGCCTTGCGCGAAAGCCCCTGCTGGTCCGCCTCCTCGCCCACTTTGAAGAACACCTTGCTGGCGATCACTAGCTGGTGGCGCTTGCCCTTGATGGCATGACCTAGCATGGTTTCTGCGACGCCAAGTTGGTACACATTCGCAGTGTCGAAGAAGTTGATCCCCGCCTCGATGCAGCGATTTACCAGCTGGGTGGCGCCGGACTGATCGAGCGGCTTGCCGAAAGTCATCGTGCCGAAACAGAATCGCGAGACCTCCAGCTCTGTGTTCTTCAGCTTGACGGCAGGAATATTCATAAGTCCTCAGGTTTTTTCTTACTAGTTAATATCTCCTTACCAGTAAGATTAATGGCCACTTTCTTACTAGAAACCATCTCATAAATGCTTTGTATCAGGGCACGGCTTTAGCCGTGCCGTAA
Source organism: Candidatus Korobacteraceae bacterium (assembly GCA_049516475.1). Lineage (GTDB taxonomy): Bacteria > Acidobacteriota > Terriglobia > Terriglobales > Acidobacteriaceae > Bog-257. The sequence goes on from JBEKTC010000071.1 coordinate 3,017, forward strand.
GCGGATCCTGAATGCTTCGGGCTTTAGCCGTGCCGTAAGCGGATCCTGAATGCTTCGGGCTTTAGCCCCTGAGAACTCTCGTTTTACAGGGGCTAAAGCCCTGATCCTCGGTATGTTGTGTTCGGTACGACTAAGGAGCTTGCCCTGAGCTTGCCGAAGGGCCGTGCCCTAGTACAACCCCGGAACGATTTATGAGATGAACTCTAGTCTAAGACTAGCTGCCCTTTTCTTGCCAGTAGGAAAACCTAGCGTCGCAGCGCAAGAACCCCTCTACAGTGGCTTCGACATGGTGATGAAGTGGATCGGCTGGGTTGCGTTCTTGATCACTTCCGCCGACTGCGTGCCGGTTTCGACGAAGCCAAACTTACGATAGATCGCCGGCAGCTCAGTTCGTAAATTGACGATCCGGATATCGAGCGCGTTGCAACCCGCGTTGCGGCAATAATCCTCCGCCTCGCGCATCATGCGTCCGGCCAGCCCGGACTTCTGCCGTGCGGGATCGACCGAGAGCGTGCCGAGATACGCACGCTCGCCGGCCACTTTCACGAACATGCACGCCACCATCTCATCCCGTTCCATCAGCAGCAGGAACTTGCCGTCCTGCATCATCTGCTGCACCTGTTCAGGATTGGTACGGTCTCCGCTCTTGAAGAAGTGCTCGACCGCAAAGGCACGGTTGATGAGCGAAACAATCCGGGGAGCGTCGGCTTGCGATGCTTCGCGCACCACGCCTGTCGCGTCTTTCATCGCTGCGGGCTCTGTTCTTTACTCTTTCGGCGCAAGTTCTGCCTGGAAGACCACTTGGTCGCTGGCCCAGAAGTTCAACAACGAGCAGGCGCCGATGCTCAGAATGTTGGCGGCCATGTATTGCAGATGCAGCGAGCCCACCAGAAGACGCATCAGCACCAGATTTCCGACAATCGAAATCAAACCGGTGGATAAGTTGAAGCGCAGCAGCCGCTGCAAGCGTCTTCCGTTGGTGCGGTCCCGCCAGGTGTAGTGTTCGTGCCACAAGAAGTTGTGCAGCACGGCACACTCCACCGCCAGCGCAGTGGCCAACAGATAGTTGAAGTGCATCACCGTCCTGAACGCAAATAGAAAGCACAGTTGAACGCCAATGCCGATGACGCCCACCATATGGAACTTAAGCAGGCGGCGCAGCAGGCGCGCCCAGGCCTCGGTGGAGCTGAGAAATGTCATGGCAGCCGCTCTTCGCGATAGAGCGGCACTCCGTCCCAGATAGCGTCGCAGAGAAAACATAATTCCTATCCCTAAAATTGCGGCAAACCGCGGTTGCGAAATCGTGCGATAAAGAGACGTGAGGCTATCGCCGAACCAGTTCAGGGGCGAGCAACTAGGATATCTCATAACAGCCATTCCCGGTTGCGCGTGAGAGCGCATAGCTCACGCCGGCCATGATCTGCGCGGCAAATCCTTAAGAGCGTGAGATGATCCGATCAGACCCATGCGGGCTTGTGCGCAGCAGAGCGGCGTTATAGCACCGCTGTCTCGTGCAGCAACTCGCCCTTGGCGAAACGCGCCGGACTCAGCCCCTCGACATTATCGACGACATCAGTCTTGCCGTGAAGAACTAAATCGGCCACCATCCTGCCTGTCGCGGGCGAGTGCATCACCCCGTGGCCGCTGAATCCGTTCGCGCAGAAGAAGCCCGCCAGTTCCGGTACGGGCCCGATGATCGCGTGATGGTCGGGCGACATCTCGTATAGCCCCGCCCAGGCGCGCTTTGGGTTGACCGCAAGATTCTCGAAGCACGGAACGCGATCGGCTGCCAGCGTCAGCACCTTCTCGATGAATGACGGCTCGAAGTCCATTTTGTAGCCCGTCGTCTCCTCGGGATCGTTCCACGCCAGCAGAAATCCCAGACTCTCCGGCCGAAAGTGAAAGCCGCTGGTCATATCGACCACCATGGGCACTTCGTGCGACACGCCGTCGAAGGGTTCGGTTGGGATGAGCATGCGGCGCATCGGCTCCACGGGAAGCTTAATTCCAGCCAGGGCTGCTACCTCGGCTGCCCATGGGCCGGCGGCATTTACCACGATACGAGTGCTGACCTCGCCTCTCGTAGTATCCACTCCGGTAATTCCCGCACCGTCGTGGTTAATGGCCGTGACTTGAGCCGAACGCCACAGTGTCGCGCCCCGCTCACAAGCCTGCGTTGTAAAGCCGACCATCACGCTGTACGGATCGACGAAGCCGTCGGTCGGGCAGAAGCTTCCGCCCAGCACATCGTCGGCGCGTAGCTGAGGAACGAGCCCGACAATCTCATCTCGCGTCATCATGCGAGCCTGCGTCAGTCCCAGCGATTTCTGCAGCGCCTGGTTGGTCTGCAGATACTCCATGTGTGACGGCTTGGTGGCGACAAACAGATAGCCCTGATCGCGATATCCAGACGGATGCCCCAGCCGTTCTTCGAACCCCGCAAAGAACGGAATCGAGTAAAGCGACATCTGGATGTTCGGCCTGGTGGCGAACTGGGCGCGCACTCCGCCCATGCTCTTGCCGGTGGAACCTTTGCCCTGGTGCGATTCGCGCTCTACCATCAGCACGCTGCGGCAACCGGCTTCCGTCAGATGCCACGCGATACTGGAACCGACGATCCCAGCGCCAATGATGACCACTTCAGCTGTCTGCATTCCCTGGCCCCTGACCTCGGAAACATTGTATTCCGCGGCGAAACTAGCCGTCGCGATTGCAGCTGGCGGCTTTCGATCGTTTTCAGTCTCCCGCTCCGCCCTTCGGTCACATGCCCACGTGACATGCCTCACTGACCCAGGTTTTTCAATCGCCTAGCCTTACTTATCGGGGTCCCAAGTCAGCAATCAGCAACTAGCAACTAGTAATAGCAAACAACAAGTCGCACTCGGGCCGTCGGACTCACCAGTTGGTTTGGCTAATTGCTAATTTCTAATCGCTGGTTGCTGAGGAATTTTCCATGCCTGTGGTAAACGCCTTTTCCAAAGCTGTTGTGCGCGATTTTTCCATCGAAGAACTTGAACAAGCCGCCCGCCTGATGCGGGGCTATGACCTGGTTGCGCTCTGCGCCGCCGGCTCCGGCCACTCCGGAGGCACCCTCTCCATAATGGAGATTGTCGCCGCTCTCTACCTGAAAATCGCCACGCACGATCCCAACAACCCCGAATGGCAACATCGCGACCGCGTCATCTGGTCGGCGGGGCACAAGGCTCCAGCGCTCTATCTCGGCCTGGCGTTCTCCGGGTACTTCCCTATCGAAGATGTCGTCACACTGCGCAAGCTCTACTCGCCCTTCCAGGGACACCCTCATCGGCTGAAGCTGCCGGGCGTCGAGGTTTCCAGCGGTTCGCTAGGTCAGGGTCTCAGCATTTCCGTTGGCATGGCGATCGCCGGCAAGCTCGATCACGACCAACACACCGTGTTCTGCATCATGGGCGATGGCGAGCAGCAGGAAGGCAACATCTGGGAAGCGGCGATGGAGGCTTCGCATTACAAGCTCGACAACCTGGTCGGCATCATCGATCGCAACCGCCTGCAGATCGACGGCTGGGTCAAGGACGTGATGGACGTCGAGCCCTTGCCGGAGCGCTATCGCAGCTTCGGTTGGGAAGTGATTGAGATCGACGGCCACGACATGGAGCAGGTGGTGAGCGCTTTGCAGAAGGCCAAGAGCGTGCCGGTTCCAGGCAAACCGACCGTGATCATCGCCAACACGGTGAAGGGCAAAGGCGTCAGCTTCATGGAAAACATCGCTGGATGGCACGGCAAGGCCCCCAGTTATGACGAGATGGTGAAGGCGCTCGATGAGCTTGAACTCAAGGATGTCATCGCGTACGACGCGCTGCTGAAGAAGGCGAAGGAGTATCAGGCTGAGGTCGAAGTTACCCTCGCGGCCAAGATGCCCCGCTTCTCGCGCGATTACTGGTGGAACAAGCGGAGCGAGATGAAAGTGAAGATGGAGCCCACGCGCAAGGGCTTCGGCCTCTCCTTGAAGAACAATGGGGACGACGAGCGTGTGGTTTGTATCGGACTCGACATCTCAGCTTCGATTACGATCAGCGACTTCTACTCGGACAATCCGGAGCGCAAGGACCGTTGGATCAGCCTGGGAATTGCCGAGCAGTCGGCCACCGCCGCGGCCGTAGGGCTGGCGCGTGACGGCAAGCTACCCGTCTTCGGCACCTATGGAACGTTCGCCGCGGCGCGCAATCTCGACCAGATTCGCGTCTCCATCTGCTACGGCAACTTTAATGTGCTGATCGCCGGAGCTCACGGTGGAGTCTCCGTCGGCCCCGACGGCGCAACCCATCAGGCGCTCGAAGACCTGTTCGCGATGTGCGGGCTGCCGAACATGTCGGTTGTCGTACCCTGCGACGCCATCGAGACCCGCAAGGCCACGGACTACCTGCTGCTGGAGCATGTTGGTCCGAAGTACATCCGCTTCGCTCGTGAGGCCACGCCCATAGTCACTCGCGAAGACACACCATTTGTGTTCGGAGTGGCGAATATCAGTCGGCTGCGCGGCGGAGCGTCCGAGATGATCGACGCATTCGAGACTGTACTTGCAACCGACTACGAAGACGAGCAGGAAGACCTCAGCATTATTGCTTGCGGGCCCATGGTGCCGGAAGCAATGCGCGCGGCATGGATCTTGAAGGAGGAATTCGGATACGAGACGCGCGTGGTCAACATGCACACCATGAAACCGATTGATCAGGAAGCCATCATTCGGGCGGCGAGGGAGACTGGCGTGATCGTCACTGCCGAAGAGCACCAGATCGGCGCGCTGGCCTGGCGCGTGAGCGGCGTCCTCACCGAGAGTCCCGAGCTGTTCGGCGTCCCGTTCATCACCGGCGCCATCGGAGTAAAAGACCGCTTCGGCGATTCAGGCGCGCCGTGGGAGCTGATCAAGGAGTTCGAGGTCAGCGCCGAGCACATTGCGCAAAAGTCAGTCGAGTTGCTCTCTATCGCCAAGTCGAAGCAGGAAGAAGAGCGGCTGGAACTGGCTCACTAACGTTTGGTACAGACGATCTACGCCAGCCCAACCATGGGCAAAACCTCAGGCGGCTGGTTCGGGTCCGGTGGTGTTGCTGCTGGCTCGATCATTGGTGCAGGATGTGAATCGTCCTCGACCAGCGAAACATACCCTCCCAGCCGCGCCAAGTACAGCAGATCAGCTCCCGCAAAGTATGTGAGCGCCACGACTATCATCAGCAGCATGGTCCATCGGCCACCGATCCGACTAATCCAGCTTAGGGGCGACAGCAATGCCAGACACATTGTCCCGGCCAACACCAGCCGCAAAGCCAAGAATCCTACTGCCAACAGAAATAATCGTCCGGCTTGTCGAGCAGCAAAATCCACAGCCTGCTCCAGGGCTTCCATGGCTTCTGCGCCATTCCGAATACAAAACAGCGGCGCGATGCCGAAAAACCAATTCAAGACAATGGCAAGAAACGGCACACCCAATCCGGCTGACAGCGCTAATGCCGCGCGCATCGGATGCCCGTTCTGCGCCATCACCACGCCGTAGAAGAACAAGACGAACGCCACGGCAACTGCGATCATCGTCCACATGACCCGCAGCAGCTGCAGGAGGAAGATTGGAGCAAATCCCCACTCCATTAATTGCGGCTCTTCATCGGTGCTGAACATCGCAACCAGGCGATGCAACGTCGCGGCGCGTCCGGCCGTCGCCGCTAACGACCACAGCACCATCACACCCAGCAGGAGTACTGTCTGCTCCAGCACAAAGCGCGAAAGACTCCCGCGAAAGATGTGCCTTAGCGCGTTGTCCAGCAATCGGGGCTGCAGCGTGCGAAGCAAAAATGCGTCAACCGGTGCGACTCTCAGGCTGTCGAGAAAAAGTGCGATCGAGATGATGCCCAGTCCCCACGCCGACAGCCCGAAACACCAGCGCCAAGTCAATTCTGCGGCCAGCAGCGCCGGTTCATGCCGGAGCGCAGCGAAGCCGTCACGAAATGGAGAAGGCGAGCTGGAACCCTGCGACATCGGTCACACGCTCCCCGTCAGCGCGGCTGCTAATTCCGCCGGGCTGTCCACCAGCACGTCGGGAACGACTTCGACCAGCGTTCGCGGCGCAAATCCATAGGTCACGCCGACACTCCACAGTCCGGCATTGCGTGCAGTGAGGATATCCACTTGCGAGTCGCCCACCATGACCGTCTCTTCCGGAGCAACACCCGCTTCCTTCATCAGAACATTGGCTCCTAAGGGATCGGGTTTCTTGGTCTCGAAACTGTTGCCGCCATACACCTGAAAGAAGTTGCCGGCCAGGCCGAGTCCCGCCAGAATGTCGCGCGATACTCTGACTGGTTTGTTCGTCAGTACCGCCAGCTTGCGCGACAGTCCATCAGATTCGCCGATCTGCTCTAGCGCACTTTGTATGCCCGCATACGCTCTGGTGCTGTCCAGCTTATGCTCGCGATAGTGAAGCAGAAAGTAGTTCAGCGCCTCCTGTAGAAAGTCGCGATCGGCGGGATCGCCCAGCGCCCGCCGAATCAGCATGGGCGCACCATCGCCGATGTAGGTGCCAATCACCTCCATCGGCAGCTCCCTGCGACCATACTTAACCAGCATGGCATTCACCGACGCTGCCAGGTCGTGCTCTGAATCGATCAGCGTTCCATCCAAATCGAATAGGACGAGCTTGATTCTTTCGAGCGGAATGGGACGGGAAATCTGTATCATTAGCTTTCCAGTATAGCGATCCCGCTTGCCGAGCCGCTAAGCCAGAGTCGGGCTCGAAACCTCCGCGGCAAGACACGATGGTCCGCCGCCCAAGGAACCGCGACCGACCGTTTACAATGGAAAAATGTTTATGAGCCCCCAGGTTTGGGCTTAGTATTTCACTCCTGAGGTAATGGATGGCCACCACCAAAGCACAGCCTAAGAGCGCCGTTATGCCCGTCGAAAAATACGAAGGGCTAACATCTCAGCAGTTGGTCGACATCTACCGGCTGATGTATCTGTCGCGTAAACTCGATGATCGCGAGATCCTGCTGAAGCGGCAACAGAAGATATTCTTCCAGATTTCCGGCGCCGGGCATGAAGCGCTGCTGGTGGCCGCTGGGATGGTCCTGCGGCCGAGTTACGACTGGTTCTATCCCTACTATCGCGACCGCGCGCTCTGCCTAACGGTGGGGATGACGCCTTACGAGCAATTGTTGGAGGCCGTGGGCGCTGCTGACGACCCCAACTCCGGCGGCCGTCAGATGCCTTCGCACTGGGGACACAAGAAGCTCAATATCGTAACTCAATCGTCACCGACCGGAACGCAGTTCCTGCAAGCAGTGGGTTGCGCCGAAGCCGGCCGCTATTTTGACCGTTACCCGGAAGCAGCCGCGAAGGCCACCGGCGACTACCGCCAGTTCAAGGATGTGACTTTTCACGGCGACGAAGTTGTCTACGTCTCCTGCGGCGACGGCACCACCAGCGAAGGCGAGTTCTGGGAAGCGCTGAACTCGGCCTCCAACCTGAAGCTGCCGGTTCTCTTCCTCATTGAGGACAACGAATACGCCATCTCCGTTCCTGTCGAAGTCGGGACGGCGGGCGGCAACATCAGCAAGCTGGTGCGAGGCTTCCCGAATTTTCATTTTGCCGAGATCGACGGCACCGAACCACTCGCCAGTTATGCGGCGCTCAAGACCGCCGTCGAGTATATCCGTGCCGGCAACGGCCCGGCGTTCGTCCATGGACACGTAATCCGTCCCTATTCGCATTCGCTTTCGGATGACGAAAAGCTCTATCGCCCGGAGTCGGAGCGCAACGCGGAAGTCGAGCGCGACCCCATCACGCGTTTCCAACTGTTCCTGGTACGGGAGGGCATTCTCGACGAAAAAGGGATCGACGAACTGGAGAAGGACGTCGTGGCGGAAGTTCAGGACGCCAGCGACCGCGCCGTGGAAGCGGCTTTACCCGAGCCCGGCTCATACAAGCAGTTCGTGTATTCGACCGACCTGGATACCACATCGTCAGACTTCCAAACCGAAGCCGTGCATCCCACTCCGACGGACAAGGGCGCTTCAAGCCCCGAGCGAACGATGGCCGACCTCATCAACGCTTGCCTGAAAGATGAGATGAAGCGGGACCCTCGCATTGTCATGTTTGGCGAAGACATCGCCGATTGCAGCCGCGACGAATATCTGAAAGACAAGCAGGTAAAGGGCAAGGGCGGCGTCTTCAAGCTGACGGCCGGCCTGCAATCCGAGTTTGGTTCCGACCGCGTCTTCAACTCCCCGCTGGCGGAGGCCAACATCGTGGGACGCGCGGTGGGCATGGCCACGCGCGGGCTCAAACCGGTCGTCGAGATTCAGTTCTTCGACTACATCTGGCCCGCCATGCAGCAGCTTCGCAACGAGCTGCCGCTCATACGCTGGCGCTCGAATAACAATTTCTCATCGCCTGCGGTGGTGCGGGTCGCCATTGGCGGCTATCTCACCGGCGGCTCCATCTATCACTCGCAGTGCGGCGAGAGCATCTTCACTCACACGCCCGGCATGATGGTGGTTTTCCCATCGAACGCGCTCGACGCTAACGGGTTGCTGCGCACTGCCATTCGCTGTGACGATCCGGTGCTGTTTCTGGAGCACAAGCGCCTCTATCGCGAAACCTTTGGCCGCTCGCCTTATCCCGGACCGGATTACATGGTCCCCTTTGGCAAGGCAAAGATCGTGCGACCGGGCCACGACCTCACAGTGGTGACCTACGGGGCCGTGGTCCCGCGTGCGCTGCAAGCCGCGCAGCGTATGGAGCGCGAGAATGGCGTCAGTGTTGAGTTAATCGACCTGCGCACGCTCAACCCCTACGACTGGGAGGCGATTGCCGCGTCGGTGGCGAAGACGAACCGCGTGCTGGTGGCGCATGAGGACATGCTGAGCTGGGGCTACGGCGCCGAGATCGCGGCCCGCGTTGCCGACGAGTTGTTCGACGAGCTGGATGCGCCGGTGAAGCGCGTGGCGGCCAAGGATACATTCGTCGCCTATCAGCCGATTCTGGAGGATGAAATTCTGCCGCAGGCCGAAGATTTGTATCAGGCGATGCTGCAGTTGTCGAAATACTAGAACAAACTCCGGTGCAAGACTGTCGTGCGCGGGGTTATCTCGCGCGTTTCGTTCCGCGCTGCCCATCGATGCCAATTGGCCCAGAGCCAAAGAAAATCAACGAAAACGCGATTGCGGCGCAGGCCATGGGGAACTCGAAGCCTCCCTGCCCGGTCAGGCCGTTCTTCAGGTGCACCTTGAGGATTGCCATCAGCATGTCGATGAGGATAGCCATAGCGGCGAAGCGCGTGAGAAAGCCCACCACGATGAGAATGCCGCCGCCAAATTCAGCCGCGACCACCAGATAGCCCATCCACGCCGGTATTCCCAAGTGTGGCAGCATTCCCATGATGCCGTGCATATGACCGGCGATCTTCTGCCAGCCGTGGGCAATCATGATCGCGCCCAATGCCAGCCTTAGGAAAAGCAATCCCACCGATTGCAGACGATCCAGAGAGTTCAATGGGTTCTCCTCTGTCGCGACGACTTGCAGACAGCCGCGATTGCCGCGGTCAATTGTGACGATAGGATAAATCAACAAAAGCAATTGGAAAGACTGCCCCCAGGGCGGGGCATATGAATTGCCAATAGGCTGAAATCGGTTCGCTTCGTCCTGTCGTAAACAAGTCCATCGTAAGACGGCTTGGGAACCCCCCCCGTCGTATAATCAAAAGATACCCACTCGATGAAATTCCCTTCTGTGAAGGCTCACGACCATCTCGCGAACGCTTTTAGATTTCTTGAATCAAAAGCTCGATGATCCAACAGTAAAAACTCAGACAATCACAGACGCTGGTGATAGCGCACAGAATGTCGACATGCGTCTAGTGCTTTACATGGAACTCTTCAGAAATACGCATCGTCGGCGTGCGAGGAACCGCAGATCCTCGACTCCGCTTCGCTCCGCTCGGGATGACAAATAAAGGGGCTCGGGTGTTACTGGCAACTGGGTGCTGGCAACTGCCAACTGCCAACCGACAACTGAGAACTGACAACCGACAACTGCTCTCACACTCCGACGGGAAATGGTTTGGGGCTGCGTTCTTCGGCGCGCTCGCGGACCAGGCTGTCGAAGCGTCCCTGCAACAGCGACATCAATCCGGTGTACCAATATCCGAAGACGAAGAGCACCAAGAATGGCACGGTGATGAAGTTCTCATTGGCGATGGCGTACCAGACCGTCAGGGCGAAATAGGTGCCGACCAGCAACTCAAGATACGGAACCAGGCCGAGACGCTTGCGATATTTCTTGGCGGCGGCGCCTTTGTCTGCCTTGCTGACGACACGGTATTTGGGCGTACGCGCAAACGCCGTCTGATGTCCGATGAGCGCTTCGATGACGGCTTTGCTGTTGGTCAGCGTCAGACCGATTCCGAGCGCCATCAGCGCAGGCAAGAAGAGGAAAGTGCGATACCAGGACTTGGGAAACAGTTCCTTCTGCGAGACGAGGTAGAAACTGGAGATGGAAAATGTCGATGCCAGAAACAGCGGGATGTCGATGTAGAGCATCTGAAACCATCCCTGATAAAAGCGGATGACCATCGCGGGCAGCAGAAGCGTGGAGAGCACAATCATCAGCGGATAGCTGATGTTGGCGGTGAGGTGATACCAGGCTTCAACCTTCTCGCGGCGCGCGACTTTGGCCCCCAGCACTTTCGGCAGATCCTTCTTGGCGCACTGAATCAGGCCTTTCGCCCAGCGCGCCTGCTGCGTCTTGAAGGCGGTCATCTCGATGGGCAGCTCAGCCGGACATTCGACGTCCTGCAAATAGCGAAACTTCCAGCCCGCTAATTGCGAACGGTAGCTGAGATCGGTGTCCTCGGTGAGCGTGTCGTGTTCCCAACCTCCAGCGTCATCGATGGCCTTGCGGCGCCACATTCCCGCGGTGCCGTTGAAGTTGAAGAAGACGCCGGCGCGCGAACGGCCACCGTGTTCCAGCACGAAGTGGCCGTCGAGCAGAATCGCTTCCACTTCAGTAAGGAACGAATAGCTCCGGTTCAGATGTGTCCAGCGAGTCTGCACCATGCCGATGGTGGGATTGGCGAAGTGATGAATCACCTTCATCAGCCATTCGGGCTGAGGCATGAAGTCGGCGTCGAAGATGGCCACGAACTCGCCGGTCGCGGTCTTGAGGCCAGCGTCAAGCGCGCCCGCCTTGTAGCCTTCACGATTGGTGCGATGGTGATGGCTGATGTCGTGTCCCATTGCGGCGTAGCGCTCGACCACGCTACGAGCGACTTCGACGGTCTCGTCGGTTGAGTCGTCGAGCACCTGGATCTGCAGCCTGTCGCGGGGATATTCGATCTTGCAGACGCAGTCCACCAGACGATCGATTACGTACTGTTCGTTGAAGATCGGCAGCTGTATGGTGACGCGCGGCAACTCCGCGAAATGCGACTCGGGCTCGGTGACCTTGTTCTTGCGATGCTTGTAGTAAAGGTAGACAAGCTGGTAGCGATGCATTCCATAAAGCGCCAGCAGAATCAGGACAATGAAATAGGGAATCAGCAACAGCATGTCGAAGGCGTTGGCTTGATACAGGCCCTTGAAAGTAGGATCGAGAAAATGGGCCTTCATGTAATGGCGAAACCCGTGAGGTTCCACCACCGCGCAAGCGAACAGGCTGAAGACAACGTTCAGAAGCGGACTCCTGGAGCAAACGTCGAAGAATGGCCGGAGCATAGCGCCAGCCGAGCGTTACAAAGCTCTACCAATCAAAATTGTACCTGAGGCGAGGGAGGAAACTATGTCCTTCCCACCAAAGAGGTATCTGGCGAGGAAGATTCGCCGATGCTTGCCGGGTCGCTTCAATGTCGTGTCTAGGCGTAGCAGAGTACTGGCAGAGCGGCGCTTCAGCGCCGCGTCTAGTGGACAGATCGTTGTCGGGGCTTTGATGTGAGGCCTTGACGCCGGCCTGGAGGCCGGCTCTACCTCGCGCACGCCAACTTCGTGAGCCGACATGGATTCGTATTCCGTTACAATGTTAGAAAGCAACAGCAGCCGGCGCGAGAGAGCAATGCGTATCCCAACCAAGTTACTTAGCGCATGTTTGTG
>JBEKTC010000072.1:0-15120 GCA_049516475.1 Candidatus Korobacteraceae bacterium
CGTGATCGGAGCCCTGGTTTACTGGGCGCAGGAAACCTATGCCGAGACCCGCTACCACCTCGGTAAGTCGAGCGAGCCTGACAAGTTGAGCTTCCGCGAAGGACTGAAATTCAATCCTTCGTATTGGTACGTGGTCGCACTGTGTTTCACGTTCTACTCTGGAATTTTCCCATTCCGTACCTTTGCCATCGACCTGTTTACCAGCAAATTTCTCTCTCAGATGGGTGCGGCCGCCAGCTCAACTGCTGCCTTCGCATCGGCCCAGCAACAGGCGGGCTGGCTGAACAGTCTGCTTCCATTTTCTGCCATGATCGCCACGCCTCTTTTCGGGCTGCTTGCCGACCGCATCGGCAAGCGCGCCACCCTTATGGTCATCGGATCGTTTCTGATGATGCCGGTGTACCTGATGATCGCCTACAGCAGCGTCTCCTTGCTGGTGCCGGTGTCGCTGATGGGGATTGCCTTCTCCCTGATTCCGGCGGTGATGTGGCCGTCTGTCGCCTACATCGTGGACGAGAGGCGGCTCGGTACCGCCTACGCGCTGATGAGCTTGTTGCAGCAGATCGGTTTCTTCATCTTCAACCTCGCTATCGGGAAGGCCAACGACATCAGTCATGCTGGGCCCGCCAATTTCCACGGCTACGCGCTGGGAATGTGGATTTTCTCGATTCTGGGCTTTCTGGCTTTGCTCTTCGCGCTCTTGTTGCGTCAGCGGGAGACGGGCCCCGACGCCCATGGATTGGAGACCATCACCACGCATTCGCAGGCGTAGTTCCAGCAGAGCGGGCTTTCAGGCCCGCTCTACCACCTCCGTCCTCTCGCCCCCTTCCCACTCTTGTGGGATTCATTACCCCCACTACCACGAGAGTACAATCGAAGTCACAGGGAGATGGTGGAAATCATGAGCACAAATGTGACTGCGTCCAAGGTTGGCGGGGACGTGAAGCTGCCCATCTACATGGACAATCACGCCACCACGCGCACCGACCCCCGGGTGTTGCAGGAAATGCTGCCGTACTTCACCGAGAACTTTGGTAACGCAGCCAGCCGCAATCACGAATTTGGCTGGGTAGCCGAGCAGGCGGTGGAGCAGGCGCGCGAGCGCATCGCCAGGCTGATCGGCGCGACTTCGAAAGAGATCATCTTCACCTCCGGCGCCACCGAGAGCGACAACCTGGCCATCAAGGGCGTCGCCGAGATGTACAAGGAAAAGGGTAATCACATCATCACCCAGACGACCGAGCACAAGGCCGTGCTCGACAGTTGCAAGCGCCTGGAGAAGCACGGCTTCCGCGTCACCTATCTTCCGGTGCAGAAGGACGGCCGCATCGATCTCGACGACCTGAAGCGCGCCCTGGATGACAAGACCATCCTGGTAACCATCATGGCCGCGAACAATGAGATTGGCGTGTTGCAGCCCATCCGTGAGATTGGTGCGCTGTGTCACGAGCGCGGTGTGCTCTTCCACACCGACGCGGTGCAGGCCATCGGCAAGGTACCGTTCAACGTCATTCAGGACAATGTCGATCTCGCCTCGATTTCGGCGCACAAGTTTTACGGCCCCAAGGGCGTCGGTGCGCTGTACGTTCGGCGAAAGAATCCCCGGGTGCAACTGGTGGCGCAGATCGATGGCGGCGGGCACGAGCGCGGTATGCGCTCCGGCACGCTGAACGTAACTGGCATCGTAGGCCTGGGCAAGGCGTGTGCGCTCGCCGGCGAGGAAATGTCCGCCGAGACTACAAAGCTGATCGCGCTGCGCGATCGCCTGACGGACGCGATCCTGGGCCAACTCGACGAGTGCTACATCAACGGTTCGATGGAGCATCGCCTGCCCGGCAATATGAACATCAGTTTCGCTTATGTCGAAGGGGAGTCGCTGCTGATGGGCATCAACGACGTCGCGGTCTCCAGCGGGTCGGCATGCACGTCGGCGACGCTGGAGCCTTCCTACGTCTTGAAGGCCCTGGGAGCGGGCGACGACTTGGCGCACAGCTCCATCCGCTTCGGCATCGGACGTTTCAATACCGAAGCGGAAGTAGATTACGTGGCGAAGCGAGTAGTGGAAACTGTGAATCGGCTGCGCGAGTTGTCCCCGTTGTACGAGATGGCCAAGGAAGGCATCGACCTGAAGAAGGTCCAGTGGGCGGCCGAGCCAACATATTAGGGTAGAGCTGGCCTCCAGGCCAGCGTCAGAGCTGCACTTTTCATGATCGAGCTGGCTTCATCCGGCCGCAGGATTTAGGAGAACAGCATGGCATACAGCGACAAAGTTCTTGACCACTACACCAACCCGCGCAACGTGGGCTCGCTCGACAAGAGCAGCTCCGAAGTGGGTACCGGCCTGGTCGGCGCGCCCGAATGCGGCGACGTGATGAAGTTGCAGATCAAGGTCAATCCGACGACCAACATCATCGAGGACGCCAAGTTCAAGACGTTTGGCTGCGGCTCCGCGATTGCATCGTCTTCGCTGGCGACGGAGTGGGTCAAGGGCAAGAGCGTTGACGAAGCGCTAGCCATCAGGAACACCGACATCGTGAAGGAGCTGGCGCTGCCTCCGGTGAAGATCCACTGCTCGGTGCTGGCGGAAGACGCCATCCGCGCCGCCATCGGCGACTGGAAGAAGAAAAACACGCAAACGCACGAACAGCCGCAAGACAATAAAGTTGAGCAGCAGGCGTAACCGGCGCACGTAAGCGCGCCAGAAAAAGAGACTATGAGCACGGTTAACATCGAGAATTCCTCCCAGAGCGCAGCACCTGCGGCACATGGCATACAGGTAACCGAAAAAGCAGCGGCCGCTATTCGGCGCGCGATGGCGAAAGAAAATATCTCGCCAACAGAAGGTGGCCTGCGCCTGGGTGTGCAGGGTGGCGGCTGTTCGGGATTGAGTTACGTCATTCGCTTCGAAACCAAATCGGCTGAGCGCGATCACATATTTGAATTCGGCGACGTCCGCATCTTTATCGATCCCAAGTCGTTCATCTACCTGAACGGCATGGTGCTGGACTACGAAGAGACCCTCATGCGCCAGGGGTTCGTGTTTAGTAACCCGAACGCGACAAAGTCGTGCGGCTGCGGCACCTCGTTCTCGTAATGAACCACAGAAGCACAGAGAAACAGAGAAACCTCGATCTCAATATCCTCTGTGCCTCTGTGTCCCTGTAGTGAAAAAGACAATGTCCCAGACCAGCCACGATCACCCTACCGGCATCCTGATCGCAAGCCCGAGCAAGCCCAGTAAAACCAACTGCTGGTCGTGTGGCGACATGCGCGCCGCGCACTTCTGCCAGCAGTGCGGCAAGGTGCAGCCTCCGGGACCGGTCGACTACTTCACTTTTTTCGGATTGCCGTACAAGCTCAACCTGGAAACAGCGAACCTGGAGCGCGAATATTATGCGCTGAGCAGGCATCTGCATCCCGACATTAATGCGAGCAGCAGTTCGCAGGAGCAGCAATGGAGCCTGGAGCAGAGTTCGCAACTCAACGATGCCTATCGCACATTGAAGGACCCAATCTCGCGCACCGAGTACCTGCTGCGATTGCAGGGCATGCACCTGGAAGAGCAGTCAACCGCTGCCACTGAGGAGGCGCGACGCACCGGCAAGACGAAGAAGCAGGTTGTCCCTCCCGATCTGCTGGAGCAAGTCTTCGAGCTGAACATGCAGCTGGAAGAAGCTCGCATGAATAAGAAGATGGGCGAGCCGGATCGTAGTCTTGCGCTGGAATTGCAAGATTCAAAGAAACAACTGCAGACCAAGTATGACGGCATGATGGAAGAGCTGCATCACGCCTGGAACGAATGGGATGTGCTGGTGGAGCAGGCGGCGCAAGGTGACAATGTTCTTGAAGAGGACCGTCTGGCCGTGCGCGACAGGATGCTGGACATCCTGAACCGCCGGAATTACGTGCGCAATCTGCTGCGGGATATCGAGGAAGTGCTGGAGTAAGGATCGCTTTTCGCCCTTCGCTGTTCGCTGTTCGCCAGAACGTGAACAGCACCTGCTCTGGCGAAAAGCGAATGGCGAATAGCGAACAGCGAACAGCGAATGAGCACTGAACGCATCGTCGGCATCGATCTCGGCACCACGAACTCGCTGGTGGCCTACATGGCGGGCGATCGTCCCGTTGTCATTCCGGGCGAGGACGGTTCCAATCTTGTGCCGTCCATCGTGGCCCTGGATGAGAATGGCCAAATCGTTGTCGGCAATCCCGCGCACAAATATCTGATCGAGACCGCCGACCACGCCGTCTACAGCGTGAAGCGACTGATGGGCCGCGGCGTCGAAGACATCGAGGACGAACTCGAGTTCTTCCCTTTTCGTCTCGCCGAGGACCTTGCGCCGGGCGAAGTCCTTCGCATCAAGCTGGGCGACAAGACATTCACGCCGCCGGAGATTTCCGCGTTCATTCTGCGTCAGCTCAAGCGTAACGCCGAGCGCTATTTTTCTGCACCGGTCACGAAAGCCGTGGTCACGGTTCCGGCATACTTCAACGACGCGCAGCGGCAGGCCACGAAAGACGCGGGCCGGATCGCGGGACTCGACGTTCTGCGGCTGGTAAATGAGCCTACCGCAGCGGCACTCGCCTACGGTCTCGACAAGAAAGAGACTGCGACAGTTGCGGTTTACGATCTGGGCGGGGGCACCTTCGACATTTCGATTCTCAAGCTGCACGAAGGTATCTTCGAGGTCATCGCAACCAACGGCGATACTCACCTCGGTGGCGACGACATCGACAATCTGCTGGTCACGATTGCTCTCCACGACATTCAGGGTGATCTCGGCATCGATGTGCGGCGCAACGCGGAGATCGTGCAGACGATTCGGCAAGCCGTTATCGAAGCGAAGATCGCGTTGTCGGCGAACGAAAAGACAACGCTTGAGCTTGCGCTCCCCGGCGGCAAGCATTATCAGCGCGAGATCGCGCGGGCACAGTTCGAACAACTGATTCGGCCGGTCATTGATCGCACGATCGGGCCGGTCCGCCAGGCGATGAAGGATGCGGGACTGACGCCGAGTCAGATCGACGAAGCCGTCCTCGTTGGAGGCTCGACGCGCATTCCGCGTGTCCGTCAACTTGTAGAAGAACTCTTCCAGCGCAAGCCGCACTGCGATCTGAATCCCGACGAAGTTGTCGCGCTCGGCGCCGCCGTTCAGGCGAATATCCTTGCCGGCCGCTCGGAAGCGACGAAGGAGATGTTGCTGCTCGATGTCACGCCCTTGTCGCTGGGCATTGAGGCGTTGGGCGGAGTCGTGGCCAGAATCATCCATCGCAACTCGACCATCCCCGCGTCGGCGACCGAACACTTCACCACCGGCGTCGAAGGTCAAACCAACGTTGCGATTCATGTCTTACAAGGCGAGCGCGAGTTGGCCAAGGATTGCCGCTCACTGGCGCGCTTCGATCTGAAGGGCATTCCACCGATGCCGGCAGGGCTGCCACGTATCGAGGTGAAGTTCCTCATCGACGCCAACGGGATTATGCACGTCTCCGCGCGCGAGCTGCGCAGTGGCAAGGAAGCCGAGATCGAGGTGCAGCCCAGCTACGGCCTTACCGACGAGCAAGTCGAAAACATCATTCTCGATTCGTTCGACAACGCCGAAGACGACTTCCGGCAGCGGCAGGTGATTGAGGCGCGCAACGAGGCTACGACCATGTTGGCCGCGTTGGAAAAAGGCCGTGGCAATCCAGCCTGGGAACGGTTGTCGTCGCAGGAGCGAACGAATATCGACAAGCTGGAAGCTGCGTTGCGAAGCGTGATGAAGGAAGACGATTACCGCGCGATTCGCACCGCAATCGATGCATTGAATCAGGGGACGATGCGCCTAGCCGAGCTTATGATGGATTCTGCCGTCGGCGCGGCGCTGAAGGGCAAGACCATGGACACTGCCGACGTCGGCGAAGGCCCGGCGGCGGCGCATCCCATTGCGCAGGCGGAAATTGATTGAACCAGTGGCTAGTGGTCAGTGGCTAGTAGCTAGTTGGGATCTGGGATTAGGGGCTGGGTGGTAGTTGAATCGCGATCAGCAATTAGACGGCACAGAACTCGATCTTATGCCTGATGAAGAAATTCAAAATGGCGGTGTCACGGCAACGGCGGAAGCCGCTACGCCGAACACGGTCCGCGTGACGTTTCTGCCGGAGAACCGCAGCTTCGAGTTCGAACATGGCAAGCTCGCCTATCTGGATCATGGCAAACCAGAATCGATCCTCGACGTCGCGCTGAATTTTGGCCTGCATCTGGAGCACGCCTGCGGCGGTAACTGCGCGTGCACCACGTGCCATGTCGTCGTCAAGAAGGGCAACGAACTGCTTAGCGAGATGGACGACGAGGAAGCGGACCGGCTCGACATGGCTGCCGATCTCCAACTCAACTCGCGCCTGGGCTGTCAAGCCGTGATTGAGAAGCCGGGCGAAGTGGTGGTGGAGATTCCGGCGTGGAACAGAAACTATGTGTCTGAGGACAGCCATTAGAAGGACTTGCCACTACCGCCCGATCTTGACGCGAGGAATCCTGCGTCTGAGCTAAGCAAGTCCTGAGCAGGCTGTTGAAAAACTTAAAAGCAGATCCCTCGTCGGCCTGAAGGCGTCCTCGGGATGATAAATCTAAGGGACTTGTAACGGCGCACCCTTCGACGAGCCTAGGGCAGGCTCTAAAGGTGAGCCCCTTCAAGACCCGCCGAAATCGACTTTTTCAGCAGCGATTAAAGTTCCGCTCGTGATGACAATTTCATCTATCACCAATATCATTCTGCTGCGAGGATGAAGAACTCTATGGCTGCTGAATTGAAATGGGATGATGTGAACGACATTGCAATTGCTCTAACGGACAAGTTTCCTCAACAGAATCCGCTGGAGGTTCGCTTCACCGACCTTCATCGTTACGTAACCGAACTGCCAATTTTCGTCGACGATCCGAAAGCGTCGACCGAAGCCAAACTGGAAGCTATCCAGATGGCTTGGCATGAAGAGTGGCAGGATCGAACGGTAGGACCGGCGAGTTAACGCCGCTCTACAATCGTTGTAGAGCCCGCCTTCGCAAGGCACGCCTTCACAGGCTGCTGTTAAGCCAGCCAGTGAACGCGGCTATTATAGCCGCCGCGGAAGTGGCTCCTCAGGGCCTAAAACGCCGATTTCTTGCACACCTGACGGCACGGCTGAACAGGCTACTGAAAAAATCGATGCAGGGCCTCGTGCCGCCGGCTGACACGAATAAAAGGGGTCGCGTCGGCACGGCTGAAGCCTAATCCGCTTCTGGTCCCGGTAACGGCACGTCTGAAGACGTGCCCTGATACAAGACGACGGGAAGATCTGCCCGAAGCGGAAGGGAACCGCAGATCTCTCGACTCCGCTTCGCTCCGATCGGGATGACAGAGGCCGGTGCGTCATTGTTTTGGACGCTAACCTGGGCAGAAAGAGATCCGCTCCAACTCACGGGCGAACCTGCGACACCAAGTTCCTTCTACGGTTCAATTTCTGCGAAACATCTCGCGCACATCGAATATAGTGATTGCGATGCCTTCTCTTGCCCTTTCCGAACTGATTGGCGCGCCGGCGATCGACAATACCGGCACGCGTGCCGGCAAAGTGCGCGAGGTGACACTGGCTCCGCAGGAGAACTCCAACCTGGTCGTGGGCTTCGTCATCAAGACGCAGCATGGCGATCGACTGGTTCCCGCCAGCGCCGTCAGCCTCATCAATCATGGGCTGCACATCAGCACGCCGGCTGACGAGTGGATTCCATATGGAGGCGGCGAGGGCTTGCTGCTGCTGGAGCGCGACCTGCTCGACCAGCAGATCATCGACGTCCACGGACGCAAGGTGGTGCGAGTCAATGACGTCGACATCCACGAGGAGAGCGGCGACGGGCACATCATCCTCAAGATTGGCGCGGTGGATGTGGGCGCACGCGGCGCCATGCGCCGGCTGCTGAAGGGTGTGGTGCCAGCCGCGGCGCTGCATCTGCTGCTGGAAAAGATTCCTCCCAGGATGATTCCGTGGGAGTTCGTGGATCTCATCGAGATCGATCCCGCGCGGCGGGTCAAGCTGAAGATCTCACTCGCGCGTCTGGCCCAGCTTCACCCCGCTGACATTGCCGACATCGTGGAAGATCTGGCTCCGGCTGAGCGGGAAGCCATCTTCGAGACGCTGGATGACGGAGTTGCTGCCGAGACACTGGAGGAGATCGACCCCAAGATGCAGGTGTCGATTTTGAGCTCGCTCGACTCCGATCGCGCCGCCGACATCGTGGAGGAGATGGACCCGGACGCCGCCGCCGACTTGCTGGGCGACATGCATCCCGATGACTCGCAGGAAATCCTCACCGAGATGGAGCCGGCAGAGCGCGCCGAAGTCACCGAGCTGATGACCTTCCACGACAACACGGCGGCGGGGCGCATGACCACCGACTACATGGCGCTGACCGCGGGCGCGAAGGTGGAAGATGCCGTCGAGATGCTGCGCAACTTCGAGGGCGGCGTCGAGAGCGTCAGCACCATATTCATCATCGGGGAGAAAGATAAGCTGCTGGGCGCTGTGCCGCTGGCCAAGATTGTGCTGGCGCCTCCGGGTACGCCGCTGATGATGCTGAGCACCGGGCACATGGCGACCATCCATCCGGGCGCAGACGAGAAGAGCATCGCGGAGTTGTTCGACAAGTACAATCTGCTGACGTTGCCGGTGATCGACGAGGACGGTGTGTTGACGGGAGTCATCACCGCTGACGACGTGATCAACATGCTGCGGGCGAAGCTGTAGAGAGTGTGTCGCCGCTCTGCGGCTCGGGCTTTGTTCCACATGGCCGAACATTCTGTCATCTTCAAAGAACTGTCGTATGTCTTCATCGCCGCCATCCTAGGTGGAGCCCTGGCGTGGCGGCTGCGACAGCCGCTCATCCTTGGCTACGTGTTGGCGGGCATCGTCTTCAGCCCGTTCACTCCGGGTCCGGCGGTGCGCGAGGCGCACACCTTTCAGATTGTTGCCGAGGTCGGCGTGGTCTTCCTGATGTTCTCCATCGGGCTGGAATTTTCGGTGGCGGAACTGTTGAAGGTGAAGTGGGTGTCGTTGCTGGGCGCGCCGCTGGGCGTGGTGCTGCTGTCGCTGATGGGCGAGGGCGTGGGCGCGCTGCTGGGCTGGGGCGCCGTGCGCGGCCTGGTGGTGGGGATGATCATCTCCGTCGCCAGTACGATGGTGCTGTCGCGGCTGCTGATGGACAGCGGGCAGCTCCAGTCGGCCCACGGCAAAGTGATGATTGCGATCACGCTGGTGGAAGACCTGATCGTCGTCGCACTGACGATCCTGATGCCAACGCTGGCCAGTTTGTCTCCGCATCACCTGCTGGGAGTGGCCCTGGCGCTGGGTAAAGCCGCGCTGATCCTGGCGCCGATTGGCTTCCTCGCGGTCTACCTGGTGCCGCGCTGGCTGGCGCAGGTGGCGCGATCGCAGAATAAAGAGCTGTTTCTGCTGGTGATCCTGGCGATTTGCCTGGGGACAGCGGCACTAACCGAAGCGGTTGGGTTGTCGCTGGCGCTGGGCGCGTTTGCGGCGGGGCTGATCATCAGCGCGTCCGAGTATGCGCACCAGGCATTGGAGCAGATGCTGCCCCTGCGCGACGCCTTTGTGGCGCTGTTCTTCGTCACCGTGGGAGTGCTGATTAATCCGCGGGCGGTGTTGCGCGAGCCGATGCTGCTGCTGGCGATTCTGGCTCTGGTGGTGGTGGGCAAGTTCGTCGTGTGGACCGGCGTGACCAAACTGTTTCGCTATCCCTGGCGAACAGCAATGCTGGTTGGGACCGGCCTGACGCAGATTGGCGAGTTCTCGTTCATCCTGGTGCAGGTGGCGCACGCCAATGGCTTGCTGGGCGACGAGTTCTATCACGCGACCTTGGCGGCCTCGCTGATTTCGATTCTGGTGAACGCGACGCTGGTGCGCACCGTACCGCGATGGATTGGAGCTGCGAGAGTCGTGGTGGCTAGGCCGTAACCTCACGGATACTCCCCAGGAATTGGGCTTGAAGCAATCCAGTTCGCCTTCTAAACTTGCACTACTCTGGTGCTTCTTTCCGCAGGCAGTCTTTCCTCACCACACCCAAAAACTTCGAGTTTGCTGCAAGCATGGTGCAAGATGCTGTGTTTTGCACAGGAGGGGCACAAGATATTGCGTTTTGCATCTTGACCCCTCCGAACTTTCAGAAGTAAAGTTGGGTTGTTTCGGACGATAGAGTGTGCCTCGCCAAGGTGGGTTCGAGGTGACTCAGCACGAAGGTTTCGCTGGGAGCAGCGTCCAACCCATGGCTGAAATGGCTCAGGCGCGCCGCTCGACTCGCCGCTTAAGGAGTACGAATTGCTGAAACTGAAGAAGCTACAAATTCTCGGGTTCAAGTCGTTCTGCGACCGCACCGATCTCCGCTTCCAGGGCGACGGCATCACCGCCATCGTCGGTCCCAACGGCTGTGGCAAGTCGAACATCTCCGACGCCATCTCCTGGGTGCTGGGCGAGCAATCGGCGCGCCTGCTCCGCGGCGTGCACATGCAGGACGTCATCTTCGCCGGCACGCGCGAACGCAAGCCCACCGGCATGGCCGAAGTCTCGCTCACACTTGTTGATCCCGAAGTCTACGGCGACGTCGCCGAGCCCGAGATCGAAATCCAGGACGACATGGCCCAGTCCGAAGACGATTGGGACGAGTCCGCTTTGCGCACCGCTCGCGCTGAGGATGCAGAACGCTACTCCGAGGAAGTGCGGCCAGGGCAGAACGACGAAGAGTCGGCTGCCCCAGCGGAGGCGACTGCAGCTCAGCCCGCTGCTGATGCGGCTGAAGATCGGAATGCCGCCGCGCAAGGGGCAACCGCGACTCCCAATGTCGTTCTCAAGATTCGTCGCCGCAAATTCAAGCGCACCTTCAAGGCCGGCGAAATCCAGATCACGCGCCGCCTCTTCCGCTCCGGCGAAAGCGAATATCTGCTGAACGGCAAGCTCTGCCGCCTGCGCGACATTCAGGACATCTTCATGGGCACGGGTCTCGGCCCTGAGTCCTACGCCATCATCGAGCAGGGCCGCATCGGCCAGATCCTCAGTAGCAAGCCGACTGATCGTCGCGCCATCATCGAAGAAGCCGCCGGCATCACGAAATACAAGGCGCGCAAGCGTCTCGCTGAAGCGCGTCTGGAAGACGCCAAGCTCAACCTCGCGCGCATCAACGACATCTTCGACGAAGTCACGCGCCAGATGAACTCGCTCAAGCGTCAGGCCTCGAAGGCCGAGCGCTACGCCAAGCTCCGCGACGAAATGCGCGAGAAGCTGCGTATCGTGCTGGCCAGCAAGTTCGCCCAACTCGACGCCGAGGCGACGTCGGTTGAGCAACAACTCAACGAAATCGCTGACGAAATTCACGGCAAGAGCGAAGCCGTACAGCAGATGGACGGCGAGCACGCCGGGCGCACGCAGCGCGGCTATGCCATCGAGCGCGAAGGCCAGGACAATCGCGAGAAGCTCAACTCGCTCGCCCTCGACCTGGATCGCGCCGCCGCACGCCGCCGCACCAACGAAGAGCGCTGCGCCGAACTCGATGCTCGCTCGGCCGGAGCGCAAGCCGAAATCGCCAACACTGAGGAGCGCTCCGCGCGCTTGCAGCAGGAACTGGAAACCGATCGCGCCACCCTCGACTCCGCCAATGCTGATGTGGCAAACGCGCAGCTGGAATTGCAGCAGCGTCAGCAGGAGGCCGCGACGGCATCCTCATCTCTCATCGAGGTGGAGCGTCAGCAGGAGCAATGTCGCGACGCAATTCTGCAAACCGTTTCCGCGGCTTCTGCCGTGCGCAATCGCATCACCCAGGCCGAAGAGCGAATCGTCGCGCTCGATCGAGACTCGCAGCGTTTGCACGACGAAACCTCCGCCGCGCAGCAGCAACTCGAAAGCTTTGGCGGCCAGCGCGGTCAACTGGGACTGGAATTTGAAACCGCCTCGCAATGCGTCGCGGCCCTCACCGCACAGATCGCCGGCACGCGCGATCAACTGGAAGTCAAGCGAGCCGCCGAGACCGATGCCAAGCGTCATCTCGATTCACTCCGCGGCGAATATGCCTCGCTCATGGGCAAGAGAGGTTCGCTCGAAGCCGTCATCACCGATCACGGCTATGCCACCGAATCGGTTCGCAAGCTCTTCACCTCTGGAGCTCTGCAAGGCGGGCGCGCGCCTGCTGGCGTTCTCGCCGACTTCCTCGAAGTCGAGGACCGCTACGAACATGTTGTCGACGATTTCCTGCGCGACGAATTGAACTTCATCGTGGTCAAGTCCTGGGACGCTGCTGACGAAGGCCTGCGCTTGCTGCGCACCGACGTCGATGGCCGTGCCACCTTCCTCGTTCACCCCGAAGATTCGCAAGCCAAATTTTCCTTCGACTTCAACGAGTCGATGCATCACGTCTCCCACGCCGATACCGTCGTTCCCCTCAAGAACTGCATTCGTGTACTCGACGGCTTTGGCAAGTCGCTGGAAGTCATCCTGCCCAAGCTGGGCAATGGTTACATCGTCCCAGATCCCGAGGTAGGCCGTAGCCTTGCTTTGGAAAACCCTGATGCCTTCTTCCTCTCGCACTCCGGCGAGTGCTTCCACAACGTCACTGTCACTGGTGGCAAGCAGCGCAGTCAGGGCCCCTTGTCGATGAAGCGCGAGCTGCGTGATGTGCTGCTCCAAATGCGCGAACTGGAACGAGCGATCGGCGAAAAGGAAACCTACATCTCCGCGCTGGGCCGCGATATTGCCGAGCTCACTGACCTTCTGCAGCGCCTCGAAGACGAGAAGCGGGAATCCGAGCGCCAGGCCATGACCTCCGAGCACACGCTGCGCCAACTGGAAAACGAGATGACGCGCGTGCGCGAGCGGCTCTCCACGTATGAGCGCGAACTCCAGCGCGTCGGCGAAGAACACACGGAGCGCGAGACCTTCATCACCGCGCAGCTCAGCGGACTGTTTCAGCACGAGGAGAAGCAGCGTGCTCTGGAAGCGGAGATGCAAGCCGCGCAGAGCAGCCTGGAAGCCCTGCGTCAACGTCGCGATGAGGCCGCGCAACTCGCCAGCGAAGTTCGTGCCAACGTTGCCACACTGGAAGAGCGGCGCCGCGGCGCGATGCTCACCGTACAGCGCATCGAGGCGATGCTGTCGGAAGTCTCGGATCATCTGGCCAAGTTGAAGTCGCAGCTTGATGCCGCCATCGCCGAGAAGCAGCAGCGCGAATCGGAAAATGTTCGCCTGGCCGGGCAGGTCATCGAGTGGAGTGCTGAGCGCGATGTCGCGCAGCAGCACGATCGTGAGTTGCAAGACGAATTGCAAGCC
This sequence comes from Candidatus Korobacteraceae bacterium, assembly GCA_049516475.1. Classification (GTDB taxonomy): domain Bacteria; phylum Acidobacteriota; class Terriglobia; order Terriglobales; family Acidobacteriaceae; genus Bog-257. The sequence continues at coordinate 13,336 of JBEKTC010000072.1, forward strand.
GTGCGGGTTCGCATCGTTGAACTGGAAGACGCCCTGAAGTCAGCCCGTGAGGCGTTGGACGCCGCCCGCGACCGCCGTGGCGAACTCTCCGCCGCGCAGGCCCGGGTCCAGTCCGATGCCCAGCACATGGCTGAAACTTGTGTCCAGGAGTTGAGCCAGCAGCGCGACGAACTCATGTCCGACGATTCCCTGCCTCGTCTTGCCGGCGACGAACTCGCCAATGAGGACAACCTCTATCGTGAAATGCGCACGCGCCTGGAAAACATGGGCCCGGTGAACATGATGGCGCTGGAGGAATACAAGGAGACGGCGCACCGTCACAAGTTTCTGGAGACTCAGCGTCAGGACCTACTGCAATCAATCGAGAACACGCTCAACACCATTAAAGAGATCGACGTGATCTCGCGGCAGAAGTTCGAAGAGGCCTTCAACGTCATCAATGAAAACTTTGCCCGTACCTTCAGCAAGCTCTTCGGCGGTGGCCAGGGCTTCATGCGGCTTACCGACCTGGAAAACTCGATGGAGAGCGGCATCGACGTGGTCGCATCGCCTCCGGGCAAGAAGCTGCAAAATGTGTTGTTGCTTTCCGGCGGCGAAAAGGCGCTCACCGCACTGGCGCTGCTGGTGGGCATCTTCCAGTATCAGCCCAGCCCGTTCTGCATTCTCGATGAGGTCGATGCGCCGCTCGACGAAGCCAACATTGGCCGCTTCACCCAGCTGGTCGCCGAGATGAGCGCACAGACGCAATTCATCATCATCACTCACAGCAAGAAAACGATGAGCATGGCGCCCGTCCTCTACGGCGTCACCATGCAGGAGCCGGGAGTGTCGAAGCTGGTGTCGGTGCGCTTTAACGAGGAGCCGACAAAACTCGTCGCCGCCACGGCATAAGCCAACGTGAGGAGGTTGAAGCAGCTACCAGATCTCCAACTGGAATCTCCGGTAGTGATAGATTAATTCAAAGTCGGCGCGATTGCGGGTAATGACCCGCGCGCCATGAGATCGCGCAGTAAGTGCAATGAGCACATCAAAATGCAAATCGCGCAGCTTGCCTGGCATCAGCTTCTTGTCGACGTACATCTTGCTCAGTATCTGCCCCGACTCCAGCCAGTTTTTCTCGGTCGGAGTCAGGACTGGATGATTCTTCTCAATTGTACGAAGAAATTCTCGCTCCGCGGGGTTAGTCGCGCCGCGCCACAATTCCGCCAGAACCACGGAAGATGTCCTGATCAGACCGTTAATCGATTGGATTCGTTGCTGGTGACGGCCGGTACGAAGCTGGTCGACAATCACCGAGGTGTCAAAGATAACGACGCTACTCATCAAGGCCGGTGAAGGAAAGCTTTCCGGCATTCTTGCTCATGAGTCTCTGAAAGCGCTTGAGCGCCACAACTTCTCTCAAGGCTGCATGAATGGCTTCCGTACGGGACTTTACTCCCAGAAGTTCAGCTGCCTCGTCTGCCAACTTGGTATCGAGCCGTATTGAAGTCATGCTCGCGCTCATCAGCCACACCTCGTATATATATTTTACATATTTCGTATATACGCATCAACAGCGTCGAAGCGTCTGAAAGATCACCGCTCGGCAAAATAGCGATCATGCTCCTGGCTCACATCTCGCAAACCGCTTCCAGGCTTGGCTGGCGTGATCTTCAAGAAGCGTTGAGGTTGAGATCGTTCGAATAACCTCATCAATCCCTTCGCCGGCAAGTCGGGCCGCAGAAACGTCTTTCCGCTCAGCGCCTCGGCAGCTCCATAGCCGCTGCGCACCGCTCCTTCCATCGT
>JBEKTC010000073.1:0-15057 GCA_049516475.1 Candidatus Korobacteraceae bacterium
ACGGGCAACAAGAATTTTGGCGGGTTCTGAATGCAACCAGCCAGTCGTTTCTCAGCCTGCAGGTTGTTTACGGCACAACCCCACAGCAAGTACAAGTAGTGGCGCTGGATGGCATTCCCTTGTCGCCCCCGCTGGCTGAAAATCAGATTGTTATACCGCCCGCCGGACGGGCTGAATTCATCGTGCCCGGTCTCCCCTCCAACCAGGAAGGAATATTCCTGACGAACGGCTATGCCACGGGTGCGGTAGGCAACGCCAATCCACCGCAAGACCTGTTGAAGATGTTCGGCACCGACAGCGCGAGAGTTGAGCCTCCTCCGGCGCGGCCTGCGAGCAAGCCGACGGCTGATCGTCCGCGATTTTCCGGCCTGCTGACGGCCCAGCCTACGACCACCAGAAGCCTCTATTTCTCCGAGCAGACGGTGGGCAGCAACGGACCGACCCAGTACTTCATCACTGTGGCGGGCGAAAAACCGCACGTGTTTCACATGGACGATCCGCCCTCGATTACCACCACCATCGGTGCGATTGAGGATTGGACGATCGAGAACCATGCCGGCGAGGCACACGATTTCCATATTCACCAGGTCCACTTCCTGCTGATGGCGATTAACGGTGTGCCTGTGCAAAACCCGGAGCTCTATGATAGTTACCCCATCCCTGCCTGGTCAGGCACTGGGCCCTACCCCAGTATCACCGTACGCATGGACTTCAGCGATCCGAATATCGCCGGGACATTCGTTTATCACTGCCACATTATTGATCATGAGGATGGTGGCATGATGGCGAAGATCCAGGTCAATCCATCCAACAAGCACTGATGTAGTTATTCTCTTCCAGGGCACGGCTTCGGCCGTGCCACTGATCGCTCATCAGAAGATCATCTTGGCATTGGCGCATTTCGCCGCCTGCGTTTATTCTGGGTGGTCTTCACCATCTCACCGTAAGCCCTCGATCGCATGCCCGACTCCCGGCGTCTCAGAGTTTGGAGAATTCGTCTGCTGATGTTCCTGGCCGTCATCGGCCCAGGCTTCATCACAGCGAATGTCGACAACGACGCAGGGGGCATATACACCTATTCCGCCGCGGGAGCGCAGTTCGGCTATCTGCTGCTTTGGGTGATGATTCCCATGACCGTCGCACTGGTGGTGGTGCAGGAGATGTCGGCTCGCATGGGCGCAGTCACTGGCAAGGGCCTCAGCGACCTGATCCGCGAAGAGTACGGGTTGCGGATCACGTTCCTGATGATGATCGGGCTGGTGATCACCAATTTTGGCAACGTGGTGGCGGAGTTCGCCGGCGTCGCCAGCAGCCTGGAGCTGTTTCACATTTCGCGCTACATCAGCGTGCCGTCCGCGGCAGTAATTGTGTGGCTCCTGGTAGTCAAAGGTACGTATAAGAGCGTCGAGAAGGTTTTCCTCGCAGCCTCGTTTTTCTACTTCGCCTACATCATCGCCGGCGTGCTTGCGGGTCCAAGCTGGAAGGCAGCTTTCGTCGCCACCTTCAAGCCGCCGCTGGCGGGCGCGTTCCACCAGTCCGCCTACATTTACATGGTCATTGCGGTGGTGGGAACCACCATCGCTCCCTGGATGCAGTTCTATCTGCAGTCTTCCATCGTGGAGAAAGGAATTACTCCCCGCGAATACAGAGCGTCGCGTTGGGACGTGATCCTGGGCTGCCTGTTCACAGACATTGTTGCCTGGTTCATCGTGGTGGCCTGCGCGGCGACGCTCTACGTCCACGGCATTCGCCAGATTCGCGATGGCGCCGATGCTGCCCAGGCGTTACGTCCTCTGGCGGGAGAATATGCCTACATTCTTTTTGCCGCCGGGCTGTTTAACGCTTCCTTGTTTGCCGCGTCCATTTTGCCCATCTCGACCGCCTACACGGTCTGTGAAGGTCTTGGTTTCGAGTCGGGCGTAGGGCACAAGTTCAAAGAAGCGAAGGTGTTTTACTGGCTGTATACGTTGCTGCTGATCGCCGGCGGCGCTGTTATCCTTCTACCCAACGTTCCGCTGATCAAGATCAGCATTCTTTCCCAGGTGGTGAACGGAATCGTTCTTCCCTTCGTGCTCATCTTCATGCTGTTGCTGATCAACAAGAGCGAGTTGATGGGCAAATACGTGAACGGGACGTGGTTCAACTTTATCGCCTGGGCTACGACCATCATCATGATCGGGCTGACGATTGCCTGGTTTGTCACGGGCGGCGGCAGCTAATTGCTGCATCTAAATATCCATGCCTATTCGCCGGAGAACCCGAATCCTGCTTTGGACGGCGCTGGCGGTGGTTACGGCGGTCGCGATTGCGTTGGTCGCGCTGACCCTGGCGCTGATCAACGTCCCTGCTCCGGTTGAGCGCTGGCTGCAGGGCCGCATCCAACTTGCCCTGCGCGAACATTATCAAGCTGACGTCCAACTCCAGAACCTGCACGTCACGTTGATTCCCGGCTTTTACGCCACCGCCGACAACTTTGTGCTGCCCAACCGCAGCGCTCCCGGCCTTCCGCCACTCATCACCGTGAAACACGTCACCGTGCGGGCCGCACTCCCCGAACTTCTGCGCAGTCCGGTCCACCTCAGTTGGGTGAAGCTGGATGGATTGGTGATTCAGGTGCCGTCCAAGCGCGACCATCCGCCCAGACCGCCCGCGCAGAAGCAAGGTGGCCGAACGCATCTGTCCGATTTCGTTATCGACAAAGTGGATGCGGACGGCACCGAGCTCTACATCCTGCGCAAAGATCCGGCGCGCGAGCCGATGCAGTTCGAGCTTCGCATGCTGACCCTCCGCAGTGCCGGGGTCGGCCAGCCGATGAACTTCACGGCGGAGCTGACGAATCCCACTCCGCCGGGCTTGATCGAAACCACCGGTCGCTTCGGCCCGTGGGTTTTCGACGAACCTTCAGCCACCAAAGTCGGCGGTCACTACAACTTTCAACATGCCGACTTGTCGGTGTTCAACGGCATCTCCGGCATACTTTCGTCGGTTGGGGACTATCAGGGTGTTCTCCATAACATCGTCGTGGATGGCACAACCGATGTTCCTGACTTCAAGCTCGACCGCGGGGGCGAGCCGGTTCACCTGACTACGAAATTTCATGCCACAGTGGACGGCACCAATGGCAATACCTACCTGCAGCCGGTCAACGCCCATTTTCTGAACTCCGACGTTGTCACCAACGGCGAGGTCGCCGGCAAGCCCGGACAAAAAGGGAAAACCATTACCCTCGACGTCGAAATGCAACATGCGCGAGTGCAGGATGTGCTGGCACTTGCCGCCAAGTCCGAACCGATGCTGACCGGCAGGCTAAAGCTGAAGGCTAATCTCGACTTGCCGCCAGGACCCGATCGCGTGCTGCAAAGGATACGATTAGCTGGTAAGTTCAACGTCTCCGATGCACGATTCGCCAGCGACCGAGTGGCGATCGCAATCACGGCCCTGAGCCGCCGCGGCCAAGGCAAGCCTGATGACACCAGCATCACGGACGTGGCAGCCGATTTCAATGGGGACTTCTCACTGGGAAACGAGAACTTGAGCTTCAGCAAGCTGGAGTTTTCGGTGCCCGGCGCGGTCGCGCAGGTGAAGGGCTCCTACGGATTGCAGAGCAACAAAATCGATTTCGTGGGGGATGTACGGCTGAACGCAACCGTTTCGCAAACCATGAAAGGCGCCATGCATTGGGTGCTGGTTCCTTTCGATCCCATCTTCATGAAACACGGAGCGGGAACTTATTTGCCGGTTGCGGTTGCGGGGACGCGGGAACATCCGGAAATCACAGTGCAGTGGAAAAAGCTGTTCTAGCAAGGCTGCGGGCGAACAACCGATTTGTTGCAACGACGGCACAACTGGAAGCGAGGGTATTTCCCATGAACGCTTTTGAAACCAATCCGCGGATTACGCCGTTCCTCTGGTTCGACTCGAATGCGGAAGAGGCGGTGGAATTTTACCTCACCGTATTTGAGAACTCGCGCCGATTTGGCGAGGCGCGCGACGCGCGCTCGCCTAAGGGCGGCGTCCTGACCGTCAGTTTCGAGCTTGATGGACAGAAGTTTATTGCGCTCAATGGCGGCCCGTTGTTCCAATTCACCGAGGCCATTTCCTTTGTGGTGCGCTGCGACTCGCAGGCGGAAGTGGATCACTATTGGACCAGGCTGAGTGCCGGAGGCAGTGAAGGCCGGTGCGGCTGGCTCAAAGACAAGTTCGGAGTGTCTTGGCAGATTGTGCCGGGGCGGCTATCCGAACTCATTCAACATCCCAAGGCGATGCAGGCGATGCTGGGGATGAAGAAACTCGACATTGCAGAGTTGGAGCGGGCGGCCAAAGAGTAGCTAAACTCTGCGTCCGGATAGCTCGCCCGATTCAGCAACTTGCTGGATTCCCGGCCGAATCGGTTATCGCTACGGTTGCTGCTGCGGCGGTGCCGGACGCGGCGGCTGTGGAGGCGCGGTCGCGCTCTTGTCGGCCTTCGGGCCGGTCGGCTTCGCTCCCGGCTGGACTTTCGGCGGCGCCAGGATCAGGTGCAGGGTGTTGCCTTCCTGTCGCGGACGAAACTCCACGACAGCCTTGTCGCCCAGATCCTGAATTAAGCGGTCCAGAATCCCACGGCCCAGTCCCTGGCGCGTCATCTCGCGTCCGCGGAAGAAGATGGTTGCCTTGACCTTGTCGCCTTCGCCGAGGAAGCGGAGCACGTGGTTCTTCTTGGTCTCGTAGTCGTGATCGTCCACGTTGATGCGGAACTTCACTTCCTTGACCGTGATCTGGTGCTGGTGCTTCTTGGCTTCGCGCTCGCGCTTCTCCTGCTGATAGAGGTATTTCCCGTAATCCATGATGCGGCAAACGGGAGGTTGCGCGGTGGGCGAGACTTCTACCAGGTCAAGGGTTTTTTCGCGGGCAATCTTAAGCGCATCGTAGGGAGTCATGATGCCAAGCTGATTGCCTTCATCGTCGATCACGCGAACTTCACGAACACGAATGCGATCATTCGTGCGGATAAAACGTTTGTCGATACAGTCCTCCGCAGTAACTGCAGTACTACAAAAAGTATAGCATGGGGCGACCGCACAGCCGCCTTCGGTCTAAACAACGCAAATCGCCTGAACCGCTGGTTTGTATCAGGGCACGGCTTAGTCGTGCCGATCGCGATCTCTTTTTATGGTGTCATCCCGAGCGAAGTCGAGGGGGACCTGCTTTCTCTGCACATCGTCACATCGCAGGCGAACAGCAGGTCCCTCCGCGCGGACTAAAGTCCTTAGTCGGGATGACACTCTTAGCTTATGCGGTCCTTTGCGAAGCGACTAGAGCACCCACTCGTGTTGCAATGACCGGCAGTCCAACCAACTCATTCGAGCTATGCTGGCCGGGCACCTGCAACTTCAGATAGTTATCCGTCAGAGCTTCCGTGAACTCGCCGTCGAAATGGGTGAGGGTGATGGCCTCCACCTCGCGCCCCACGAACGACTCCATGAACGCGCGCTTCTTCTGAGCGGCTAGCTCGCGCAACACGCGATTGCGCTCCCGCGCGACCTGCACTGGCACCTGCTCCGGCATCTCTGCCGATGGCGTTCCGGGCCGCGACGAATATGTGAAGACATGCAGATAGGTGAACGGCAAGCGTTCGATCAGCGCGCGCGTTTGCTCGAAGTCGTCATCGCTCTCGCCGGGGAAGCCGACCATCACGTCGGCACCGATTGCTGCGTCGGGCATCGCGCGCCGGATACGCTCAATGCGGTCGGCGTAATGCCACGGGCGATACTTGCGATGCATCTTGCGCAGGATTTTGTCGCTGCCCGACTGTAAGGGCACATGCGCGTGCTTGCAGATGCGCGGTGACGACGCAACCAGTTCGATCACCTCGTTCGTCCAGTCCATCGGCTCGACTGAGCTGATGCGAAGCTTCTCGATCGCTGTCCGCTCCAGAATCGCGCGCAGCATCGCCGCGAAGTTCATGCGCGGGGACAACTCTCTTCCCCACCGGCCGAGATTGATGCCCGACAGCACGATCTCGCGATAGCCATTAGCAACCAGATCATCGACTTCGCGCAGCACCTGATCCAGCTTCAGCGAGCGGCTTCTACCGCGCACGTAGGGAATGATGCAGAACGAACAGCGATTATTGCAGCCGTCCTGCACTTTCAGGTTCGGGCGCGTCTTCTCGAAAGAGTCGGCGTCGAAGACGGGCGCGGCCATCAGTTCGGTATGGGCGAAGATGTCACCGATGATGACATTCGATTCGGGTGTGCCCCCGATCTCGGCGAGCTGGATAAATCCCGGATCGCGCGGCACAACGTACTTTGCCAGTTCGTGTTTGTGCGAGTTGCCAATAACTAGGCTGACGCCGGGCAGAGCGGATATCTCCTGCGGCGCGCGCTGCGCGTAGCACCCCGTCACCAGGATCTGGGCTGCGGGATTTTCGCGCTGGATGCGGCGGATGGCAGCGCGGGCGTCCTGATCGGCGGAAGCGGTAACCGTGCAGGTGTTGAGTACGACAACTTCGGCCTGGTTCGCAGCAACGGCCCGCTGGAGGCCGCGGTCGAGCAGTTGACGCTCAATGGCCGCGCCGTCGGCCTGCGTCGCTCGGCACCCGAAGTTCTCCACATGATATGTCGCCACAGATTGATTATACTGGGCACAGATATTGGCCCGCTTCACCCGTTGGCTTCAAGAAAAGGTGTATGATCTCGGCCAGCGAGTTTGAGCTGAGGCAGACAACTCAGCCGAGAAAATCGGCATCGCACAAGCCGCTTTACAGACGAACGCGGTCTCTCTGGAGTTCCCCATGAAACGTCGCATTCTGTTGGTCGATGACGAACTGGCAATTCTTCTCACCCTCCGCGCAATTCTGGAGATGAATGGCTTCGAAGTAGACACGGCGGCTTCCGCCAAGGAAGCGCAGAGCAAATTGAAAAGCGGCGTCTACGAGATGGTCATCACCGACATGCGAATGGAAAGCGAGACCTCCGGCTATGACGTGACCCATGCCGCACGCCAGCAGCCGTACGATCCGGCCACGGCTTTGCTGACCGCCTATCCCTCGCTGGGTAACGAGTGGAAGACCAAGGGTGCCCAGTCTCTGCTGGTGAAACCGGTCAATACCCACGAGATGCTGCGTCAGCTGGAAGCGCTGCTGATTACACACCAGGACCACAAGATGCTAGCCCAGAAATCAGGCGCCAAAAAGAGCGCTGTTCCCGAAAGCGCAAGGCCGCAGCGCCAGGCCGCGGCCAAGAGGGCGGAATAAGCAGCGCTGGGCTACCCACGTAACGGTGGTTAGATTACGGTGTTAACGGGTTGCAGGTCGTAGATATTTGTCTTGCGGTTTTTCCTCTAAGATCCTGCACCTCTTCGACGCTGGATTCAATGTTCTGCTCGAGGCCCAACATAACGGCTGAGTCTGGCGGTATCACCGGTGAGATTATGGACTTTCCCATTGTTGTCTACGACCTTGTAGTGACCGCCAGAGCTTTGTAAGCAACCGTCGATCATCGTCGGGCCGGACGCATTGGGAACCTGCATCTTGTCGATGCCTGACTGCTTGTCCAGCTTTTCGGTATGACATTTGGTACATTCCGGCGTCTGCTGGCCGAAGACGGCGGCCTCGAACTTGTGTCCACAGGCTTCGCAGCGGTATTCGAAAATAGGCATCGACGACTCCAATCTGTTCTCATTCGCGGCCTATCGGTGGTTTAAGTCGAATCGGCAGCGACCATAAGGACATCATTATGGATGCAGGAGTTCGATCTATCCTCTCCAACAAGCAAATTGCACCGGGGGCATCTGAGCTTCGCCTTCCTCCCACCGAGGCGGCGCAGCAGCAAGATTTCTTTGGCGAGCCCTTTCAGCCGCGCCGGCCTTTCGTCAGCGGCCATGCACAGACTATTGCCGGAAACTTCCTGCCGCGACGCAACCTGCTTTCTCCGCCTGAAGAGCGGTTGTTTCTGGTCGAACCGGAAGTCCGGGTGCTGTGCCATTGCCATTGGCAGCCCGAGCCCAAAACCGCGATGACCGTTGTCATCGTGCACGGACTCGAAGGCTCCAGCGAGTCACAGTATGTGATCGGAACCGGCAGCAAGGCTTGGACAGCAGGGATGAACGTTGTCCGCATGAACATGCGCAACTGCGGTGACACCGAGCATCTCGGTCCCACCTTGTACAACTCCGCTATGTCAGGCGATGTCGGCGCGATTGCGCAAACCCTGATCAACGAAGATGGCCTGCAAGAGCTGGCGTTCGTCGGGTATTCCATGGGCGGCAATCTGGTGCTGAAGCTGCTTGGTGAGTGGGGAACTGATGCGCCGCCGCAAGTCAAAGCCGGTGTCGGCGTCTCTCCGGCGATGGACCTTGCGCCGTCCTCTGACGCGCTGCACGCCCGCGTCAATCGTGTTTATGAGTGGAAGTTCCTTCTGGGATTGCGTCGCCGCATGTTGCGCAAAGCTGCGCTTTATCCCGACCGTTACGATGTGCGCTACCTCCGTGGCATGCGCAGCATGCGCGACTTCGACGATCAGATTACCGCCCGCTACTCCGGATTTCGCGACGCCCAGGACTACTACACGCGCGCCGCCTCGGCCAGCGTCATCGACCGCATCGCTGTTCCTACCCTGGTGCTTTATGCCCAGGACGATCCCTTCATCCGCGTGCTGCCAGAAACGCGCGCCAAGCTGCTGGGCAATTCTCATATTACCTTCACGGAGACGACGCAGGGCGGACATTGTGCCTTCCTCGCCGCTCCCAATGGCTATGACGGCCGCTGGGCCGAGCGCCAGGCCATTGCCTTTATCCAGCGTGCCCGATCGCGAGGAACTGGCTAAGCTTGCCGCCGGTTAGCGGGCGGGCTGCAATTCCCGGAGCGTCCCACACTGTAGGCTTGTTTAATTATTAACCTACTTGGAGTAGAATTTGCCACGATTCGTTCTGCGTGGGCATTCTTACCGCTCAATGGCCTCAGCCGGACGGCAAGCGCAAAGACGCTGTTGTTGTCATGCGGTCTTGAACCAAGGCCGCGAATCAAACTACGAGGTCCTGCAAAGACGCCGCAAACGGGAGCACGTCAATGTCAAATGGAATGTCGGATGCCTTCGTGTTTTTCGGAGCCACGGGAGACCTGGCTTATAAGCAGATTTTCCCATCTCTCCAGGACCTGATTCGCTACGAAGGATTCAACCTTCCCATCATCGGCGTCGCGAAGGCCAACTGGAGCCTGGACCAACTCAAAGCTCGTGCCAAGGACAGCCTGGAGAATCACGGCGGTCTGGAGCAGGCAGCTTTCGAGAAACTGCTCAGCCTTTTACGTTACGTCGATGGTGACTACGCCGATGCGGCCACCTTTACCGAGCTTCGCAAGCAACTCGGCGACGCTAAAGCTCCGCTGCATTATCTCGCCGTTCCACCCAGCTTATTCGGTACTGTTGCGGAGGGGTTGGCGAAATCGAGCTGCGCGACCAACGCGCGCGTCGTGATCGAGAAACCCTTCGGCCACAATTTAGCTTCAGCGCAAGAGCTGAACCGCACTCTGCACCGCTTCTTTCCGGAGGAAAACATCTATCGCATCGACCACTACGTCGGCAAAGAACCAGTGCAGAACATTCTGTACCTGCGCTTTGCCAACCCCATCTTCGAGCCTATCTGGAACCGGGAATATGTCCGCAGCATCCAGATCACCATGGCGGAGAGTTTTGGTGTGAGCGACCGCGGCAGGTTCTACGATGAGACCGGCGCCATCCGTGACGTCGTGCAGAATCATATGCTGCAGGTGCTGGGCAATCTGACGATGGGTCCGCCGACCGGCGAAGATCACGATGCCGAACGCGATCAGAAGGCTGCGCTGCTCAAGGCTATCGTTCCGCTGAAGCCCGAAAACGTTGTCCGCGGCCAATATAAAGGCTACAAGCAAGTCCCCGGTGTTGCTCCAGGTTCCACGGTCGAGACCTTCGTCGCCATCAAGCTCCATATCGATAGCTGGCGCTGGGCCGGCGTTCCCATTTACATTCGCGCCGGCAAAGTCATGCCGGTCACCTGTATGGAGGCGATTGTGGAGTTCAAGCGTCCTCCGCGGGAGACGTTCCGCGAGATTGTGCCGCGTCGCTCTTCGCACGTCCGGATGCAGGTCAGCCCGGACATCAGTATCGATCTTGGTGTTCGCGTGAAGGTTCCCGGCGAGCGCATGGTGGGCCAGGACGTTGAATTGAAATTAAAGAGCCAGACGGTTGACGACCCGCCGCCCTACCAGCGCCTGCTCGGCGATGCCATGCGCGGCAACGGAGAGCTTTTTGCCCGTCAGGATCTAGTGGAAGCGCAGTGGCGCATTGTCCAACCGATCCTCGACAACGTTACGCCGGTCTACGAATATGAGCCGGGGACGTGGGGCCCGGATGAAGCCTCCCAGCTGATCGCGCAGGATGGGCCGTGGATCGATCCGTTGCCAATAACCACCGACAACAAATGACCGCACCAAAAAGTTCCAAGTCGAGGGCTCCGCTCCGGGCCGCTGCCCCAGGCAAAATGAAGGACCTGGTGTTCCTTTTCGACGTCGATAACACGCTCTTCGACAATGATCGTATGCAAAGCGATCTGTTCCGTCATATCGGTCGTGAGTTCGGCGACGAAGCGCGTGAGCGGTATCTGGCTATCTTTGAAGAGCTGCGCAGCGAGCTGGGCTATGCGGACTACCTCGGCGCACTGGAGCGTTACCGGCAGGAGAAGTTGCACGATCCGCGTTTTCTTCGCATGGCGAATTGGCTGATTGAGTATCCGTTTGCTGAGCGCCTTTATCCGGACGCGCTGGAGGTCCTCAAACACGCGAAGCGCTGGGGGAAAGTGGCAATATTGTCCGACGGTGACGCGGTTTTCCAGCCGCGCAAGGTCGAGCGCTCAGGCTTATGGAAAGCCGTCGGTGGAAAAGTGCTGATCTTCATCCACAAGGAGCAGGAGCTGGAGTGTGTGGAACAACTTTATCCCGCCCGGCACTACGTAATGGTCGACGACAAACTGCGACTTCTGCAGGCCATCAAAGACATTTGGAAAGATCGTGTTACAACCGTATTTGTACGGCAGGGCCACTATGCGCGCGATAAGAAAGCGAGTGCCGAGTACCGGCCCGCGGATATCAGCATCCGGCGCATCTCCGACCTGCTGGACATCGAATTGCACTCCTGGGTGCCCAAAGAAACTGCGTAAAGAACGAAGAGGTAACAGCATGAAAGCCACGCAACAACTGCATGACCTTGGACAGAGTCTATGGCTCGACAACATCACTCGCGAGATACTCGATAACGGCACGCTGACGCGTTACATCGGCGAACTGTCAGTCACCGGATTAACCTCGAACCCGACCATCTTCGATCATGCCATGACTCACGGAAACTCGTACGACAAGGAGATTGCCAAGCTGATGTCCAGCGGGCTCTCCGCCGAAGAGGCGTTCTTCGAGATGGCGATCGAAGACCTTCGCCGCGCTGCCGACCTCTTCGCTCCCATCCATCAGCGCACCGCGACCGTGGACGGCTGGGTGTCACTGGAAGTTTCTCCACTGCTGGCTTACGACGCCAAGACGACCGTTGAAGTCGCCAAGACGCTGCATCAAAAAGCGGCTCGTCCCAACCTTTTCATCAAAATCCCCGGCACACCCGAAGGTAGAACTGCGATTGAAGAGGCAATCTTCTCCGGCGTGTCGGTCAACGTGACGCTGCTCTTCAGCCGCGAGCACTATGTCGGCGCCGCGGAAGCCTACATACGTGGACTTGAACGCCGCGTCGAAGCCGGGCTCAGTCCCGATGTTCGCTCAGTCGCATCGCTGTTCGTCAGCCGCTGGGACAAAGCGACGATGGACAAGGCGCCTGCTGAGCTGCGTGACAAGCTCGGTCCGGCGATCGGCTGGCAAACCTACAAGGCGTATCGCGATGTGCTGGAGTCCGATCGCTGGCAGCGGCTGGCCAACCTGGGCGCGCGTGCGCAACGCCTGCTCTTCGCCAGCACTGGAACGAAAGATCCCAAGGCGTCGGACGTGCTTTACATCGGAGCGCTGGCTGCGCCCAACACGGTCGATACCATGCCGGAAGAGACCTTGCTTGCCTTTAGCGAGCACGGCAGTGTTACGAAAGCGATTCCGCGCGATGGTGGAGACTGTGAACAGACGCTGTCGGCCTTCACCAAAGCCGGCATCGATCTGACGAAGCTCGCTGCGGATTTGCAGTCGGAGGGCGCGAAGTCGTTCGATGAGTCATGGAAAGATCTCCTTAATTCGATTGAGACCAAGAGCAAGGCGCTGAAGTAACGTTTCGTCTTCGCCAGTGGAGATGACGCGCGAGGATAGAACCCCGAAGGGGTGGAGTTGCAGTTAGCCCAGGACGCAGCGAAGCGGAGTCCTGGGTAGAGCAAAAATTTGACCGGAGTCCCGTAGGGACGGCACTGCTTCTCACCAGTTCACAGGAGCAACACATATGGCGGATCCGAAGTTGACCACCCAGCGACCCATCGACACCCCAGCCTGGAAATCTCTTCAGGCCCACTACGAAAAAATCAAGGATGTCCAGTTGCGGCAGTTGTTCGCCGATGACCCACAACGTGGGACCCGGCTCGCTGCCGAAGGCGTTGGCTTGTATCTGGACTATTCCAAGAACCGTATCACCGACGAGACCATCAGCCTGCTGGTGCAGCTTGCTCGTGAGCGCGGTGTGGAAGCGCGCCGCGATGCCATGTTTCGCGGCGAAAAGATCAACGTTACGGAAAAACGTGCGGTGCTGCACGTCGCTTTACGCGCGCCGCGTGGCGCCAAAATCGAAGTTGACGGCAAGGACGTCGTGGCCGACGTTCACGCCGTGCTCGACAAGATGGCGGCCTTCTCCAACCGCGTGCGCAGCGGCGAATGGAAGGGCCACACCGGCAAGCCGATCAAGAACGTCATCAACATCGGCATCGGCGGCTCATATCTCGGCCCGGAGATGGCCTACGACGCGCTGCGCGACTTCACCGATCCCTCCATGAAGTTCCGCTTCGTCGCCAATGTCGATGGCGCGGCCTTCACCGATGCGACCCACGATCTCGATCCCGCGGAAACGCTTTTTGTTCTGTCTTCAAAGACCTTCACCACGCTGGAGACCATGACCAACGCGGCCACTGCTCGCAAGTGGATCGTGGACTCCCTGAGGAGCGATACTGCCGTTGCTAAGCATTTTGTCGCCGTCTCCACCAACGCGGAGGGCGTGGCGAAGTTCGGCATCGATACCGCTAACATGTTCGGCTTCTGGGATTGGGTCGGAGGACGGTATTCGATGGATTCGGCCATCGGCCTGTCGACCATGATTGCTGTTGGCCCGGATGGTTTTGCCGAGCTACTGGCCGGTTTCCACGCGATGGACGAGCATTTTCGCACCACCCCGCTGGAGAAGAATCTTCCCGCGCTGATGGGACTTCTGACAGTGTGGTACAACAACTTTTTTGGAGCCCAAACCGTCGGCATCATGCCTTACTCGGACAACATGAAACGCTTCCCGGCCTACCTGCAGCAGTTGCAGATGGAGAGCAACGGTAAGCACGTCGATCTGGAGGGAAATCACGTGGAGTGGCAGACCGGCCCGATCATCTGGGGTGAGCCGGGCACCGATGGCCAGCACTCGTTCTACCAGTTGATCCATCAGGGTACGAAGTTGATTCCCTGTGACTTTATCGCTTTTTGCCAGCCGCTGAGCCCGCTCAAGGTACAGCACGACTACCTGATGGCGAACGTCTTTGCGCAGTCCGAGGCGCTGGCGTTTGGTAAGACTGCCGCAGAGCTGAAGGCCGAAGGCTCGCCCGACTTCCAGACGCCGTTCCGCGTTTGCGAAGGCAATCGTCCGACGAACACCCTCCTCGCCGACAAACTCACGCCGCACGTCTTGGGCAAGCTGGTCGCTCTCTATGAGCACAATGTCTTCACGCAAGGGGCAGTCTGGAACATCGATTCCTTCGACCAGTGGGGCGTGGAGCTGGGCAAGGTGCTGGCCAAGCGCATCATCCCGGAGTTGGAGAGCGAGGCCGCGCCGCAGTTGAAGCACGACAGCTCGACCAACACTCTAATTAGCCGCTATCGCAAGGCGCTTGGCCGGAGGATCTGAAGTCAGTGTTTTGAAGGGGCGCAGCTTTAGCTGCGCCGTTACGAGCCATTTCTCTTGTCATCACGAGCGGGCTTTACAAGCTGCGGAAAACTCGTGGCGAACGAGAATTCAGGTAGAGCTGGCCTTCATGCCAGCGTCTAAGCCCTTTGTTTCTCATCCTGAGCCGGCTTTAGCCGGCGGCACCAGGGCCTGTTTAGGACTTTTTCCGCAGCCTGTTTAGCCCGCGAGGGATCTGCTGTTTAGTCTGAATCACGATGAACGCACCCACCGCATCACCCGACCCGCACGCCGCACTGAAGAAGGCTGCGGCGGAATACGCCGTTCGCTACATCGAGTCCGGAATGACCGTCGGGCTCGGCACCGGCTCAACCGCTATCTTTGCCATTCAGCGCATCGGCGCTCTATTGCAAAGCGGGGAATTGAAGGACATTGTGGGCTTCGCGACCTCGCGGGCATCGCGGGATGCCGCAGTTGACCTCAACATCCCCATGTTGCCGGATGACTTGCCCCAGGCTATCGACGTCACCATCGATGGCGCCGACGAGGTTGATCCTCAGCTCAATCTGGTTAAGGGAGGCGGTGGAGCGCTGTTGCGCGAGAAACTGGTCGCGCAGGCCACGGCACGCGAGGTCATCGTCGTCGACGAGAGCAAGCTATCGCCTCGTCTGGGTACACTCCACACCCTGCCGGTAGAGGTCCTGCATTTCGGCTGGCGTTCGCAGGCGCGCTTTCTGGAATCTCTGGGCGCGAAATATACCGTTCGTCAGACCGCTGGGGGGGATGAGTACCGCACTGACCAGGGGAACATGATTCTCGACTGCGACTTCGGTCCGATCGGCGATGCCGCAAAGCTCGCGCGCCAACTCGAGAGACGGGCCGGAATTGTAGAGCACGGGCTGTTTCTCGGCCTGACCCACTTGGTCGTGGTTAGCAGCCCAAGCGGAATTCGCGAGATGACAGGCGACCGCAC
>JBEKTC010000074.1:0-15045 GCA_049516475.1 Candidatus Korobacteraceae bacterium
TGCAGCGCTTTCAGCGGCTCGGTGTCCACGCTTGAAGGGACCTGCGCGGTACGATAGCCCCCTAGCCGCAGATAGCGGTTTCCTTCGCCATCCACTACTTCTGCATCGAACGTCCCCTCGGTGGGATGTGGCGTAACCAGCGCGTAGAAAGCGTGGTGGTCAGTAAGATCCGGAGCTCGCAACCACGAGACATCCTGCACCTGCCATGGCAGACCCATCCGGCTCTGCGCTGCCATCTCCCACAGCCCAGCCGTCTGGAAACACAGCTCGATCAGCCTGGGACCAAAGAGAGTCGGCCCATCAGATGGCTTGCATTCATCCGGCAAGTCCAGCATCAACTCGCCGACCATATGCTCGCCATCCCACCATGCCTTTTCCAGCACTTGGTACGCGGGACCGTGAAAGTAAATACGATAGATGTGCGCTGCGTCGACAATTGCCTCGGCCGAGAGCCGCGGCTTTGGCCCGGTGACCGCGCCAGGTGTTTGTTGACTCACTCGCACGCGCGCGGTGAAGTGCGTCGTTTCCTGCGGCTCAGTTTGGCCGGCAAGCTTTCGCCGACCAAAGAGCCGGCAGTCCGCAATCAATTTCTCATCCTGCGCATAGAGGATGGCCTGAATCATGACCGTCCGGGGCTCGTCCTTGTAGAACTTGAAGGGCGCTAGGAAATTCACTTCCTCAATGCTCTCGACGTACCAGCCGGGGTGCAGACACAAGGCCGCTTCCGCGAATGCCTCGATGCCCATGACGCCGGGCAGAACGGGAATGCCATCGATTTGATGGTCGTAGAGGAACGGCTGCAGCTTGGGATCCAGTGTGGTCTCCATCGTCAGCCCGCTGTAGATGCCAAGTCCGGTGATTCTGCCGACCATTGGACCCTGGAACTCGCCTGACGCGGCCAATGCTGAGGTGTCCAGCCCTCCGGTGACGTCCCACTCATTCAGCAAACTGCCGAGACGCTTTGCGATGAGGACTTCGCCGGTCCTGCCTCCAGCCGTCAGTTCGCGGCGGATCACCGGAATAGCGGCCTCGGGCGGCAGCATGTCGATGCCCGCCAACTCCATCATCTTCGGAATGGAACCGCGCGTGGCCATGCCGATGCCGCCCCATGCCGTCCAGTCAATCACAATGCCGCGCGTCTGCGGCCGAGTGGTGCGGAAGCTGGATGTGTATTTGCAAAGCAGATCGTTGGCGGCGCTGTAGTCGGTCTGGCCGCCGTTGCCGAAGCGGCCAGCAACGGAACTAAAGGCGACGGTCGCTCCCAGAGGCATGTCTCCGATCGCGTGCAGCAGGTTGAACCAGCCGTCGGCCTTCACGTCGAACACGAGATCGAATTCGTGTTGGTCCTTGTCCGGCAGGAAGTGGCTGCGCTCCAAACCGGCAGCGTGCAGCAGTACGTCGATGCGGCCGCTCTTCTGCCTGACCTGGTCGATCACCTTGGTTACGCCGGCAGCATCGGCGAGGTTGACACTGAAGTAGTGCGGCGTTCCGCCGGCGGCTTTTACTGCGTTAATCGCGCTGAGGGCGGCGTGTGCGCGCTCCAATGCAGCCAGTTCCTTTTCGACCAGTGCCGGAGTGGCCCGCTCGCCGCGCGCTTGCATGCGTGCAAACAGATCGCGCTTGAGGTTGTCTTTGTCGCTGACAAATCGTGCGAGATCAGGGTTGTTGGCATCGGGCTCGGGTACCAGATCGAGCAGGTAAAAAGTGCCGCCCGAAGCCGCCGCCAAGTCGGCAGTGATGGCCGAAACGATGCTTCCCGCGGCTCCCGTGATCACGAAGACACTGTTTCGATTGAGTGCAAGACCTGGCTGGCCATCTTCCGCGGTCTGTTCCTGGAGACCGACCGTCCAGCGCAGTCCGTTCTTGAAGCCGATTTCGACTGCGCCGTTGTCGCGCAGCGTTTCCCCGATCAGGATGGCCGCGATCTCCGAAGCATCGCGATCCGCCGCAAAATCGACAGCTTTGACGAGGGCGTCCGGGCGCTCGCGCTTGTAGGCCTTGGTGAATCCCACTACTGCGCCGCCCATGGGAGTAACAGCCCCGGCTGCGTCGTACCCATGCTGACCGCCAAGGCGTGTTGCCGAGACCAGGAACGTGCCCGAAGCGGCAACCTGATCGTATAGCTTGCGCATGGTGAGATAGAGCGACTTCACACGGACACGCAATGACTCGCGCCACTGCGCCGCGTCCATGCCAGAGAGCGGTCCCTCGTTGTCCAGCGCAGGCAGCCAGTAGACGCCCTGCACTGCACCAGAGGCCAGCCAAATGTCTATCGTGCGCTGCAGAGTGTCTGCATCCGGCGCGCCGGTGATGGACAGGACCTCGACCTCTTTCTCGCGTAATTGCTTGGTCAGCGATTCTGCCACACCTCCTGAGTCGGACATGATCACCACGCGGCTTCCGCGACCAAGCGTCACGCCGGTTGCCTTACACAATGCGAGCGGCGGCCGGAGGGTGGGCAAAGGTATGCGTCGCGGAATGGTATTCGCCGCGTCAAAGCTGAGGAGAGCCGGCGGGGGAGTTCCAGTCGCCGCGGGAACGACAGGGATTGCGTTCGCGCTTGTTACTTCCACTGCCTTGGCGCCAGCAGCCCCTTTCTGAGCGAACTTGATGACGTGCGCGAGAGTGGGGAAGTCGCGCAGCTTCAGGTTTTCATCGCGAGGTATGTTGTACGCCGCGCGCACCGAAGCAAACATCTCGGCCTGTTTCACGGTGTCGATTCCGAGATCGGCTTCCAAGTCGAGATCGAGATCCAGCATCTCCTTGGGATAGCCAGTCTTCTCGGCAACAATGTCCAAAACTCTTTGCTGGATCGCCTCGTCGGTCGCGACAGTGTTGATGGCTGGCGCTGCTGGCGTTGATGTTGGTACTGGAATTGACGCAGGGGAAGACACAGCCTCCGGTGCCTTTGGGATTGCCGGCTGTTGGGCGTTTCCGCCAGCCAGATCGGGCCGCATTTCGTAAACAAACCGAATCACGTGGCCGATGGTCGGGTAGTCGCGCAGTTTGCGATTTTCGTCACGCGGGATGTTGTAGGCTTCGCGAATAGCCGCGAACATCTCGGCCTGCTTGACCGTGTCGACTCCAAGATCTGCTTCCAGGTCAAGGTCGAGATCCAGCATGTCACTGGGATAGCCAGTCTTCTCCACGACCAGCGCCAGGACACGATCCTTCACCGAATTGTCCGTTGCGGCAACAGCAACTGGCGGTGGCGCAACGACGGCGACAGCAGTATTCGTAGTGGCAGCAGGTGCTGACACCTTCACCGGAGCCGCTGGTGCGACCGGTGCAGCCAACTGCTCGGCCTTTGGTGCGGACGCTGTTCCGCCTGCCAGGTCGGGCCGCTTCTCATAGACGAATCGGATGACATGAGCCAGTGTCGGGTAATCACGCAGCTTGAGGTTCTCGTCGCGCGGGATGTTGTAGGTCCCGCGGATGGCCGCGAACAACTCCGCCTGTTTGACCGTGTCGACACCGAGATCGGCTTCCAAGTCGAGTTCCAAGTCCAGCATCTCTTCCGGATAGCCAGTCTTCTCGACCACTAACGCAAGGATGCGCTCCTTGACGGAGTCGTTATTCGCCGCGTTCTCAGGTGACGCCGGAGGAGCGGACACAGCAACCGCTGCGGGCGCAACCGGTGTTGCCACCTTGGCTGAAGCTGCAAGCTGCTCCGTTTTGGCCGCGGACGAAGGTCCGCCTGCCAGGTCGGGCCGCTTCTCATATACGAATCGGATTACATGAGCCAGTGTGGGGTAATCACGCAGCTTGAGGTTCTCGTCGCGCGGGATGTTGTAGGTCCCGCGGATGGCTGCGAACAGCTCCGCCTGTTTGACCGTGTCGACGCCGAGATCGGCTTCCAGATCGAGGTCGAGGTCGAGCATTTCTTCCGGATAACCCGTCTTCTCGACCACTAGCGCCAGAATGCGCTCCTTCACCGAGCCGTCCGGCGTTGTAGCCGCGACTGGCGCTGGAACAGCAGCAACGCTTGCGGTTGCTGCATTCGCGATCGAAGCGCTGGCAACGGGTATTTCTGCCGCCTTCAGCGTGGCGACTTGCTCCGTCTTAGGCGCGGATGGAGTTCCGCCAGCCAGGTCGGGCCGCTTCTCGTAGACAAAGCGGATGACATGCGCCAGCGTGGGATAATCGCGCAGCTTGCGGTTCTCGTCGCGCGGGATGTTGTACATTTCGCGAATGGCCGCGAAGATTTCCGCCTGCTTGACGGTATCGACGCCCAAGTCCGCTTCCAGATCCAGGTCGAGATCGAGCATGTCCTGGGGATAGCCCGTCTTCTCGACGGCCAGCGCGAGAATGCGTTCCTTCACTGAACCGCTCGGCGCAGATTTTACTGCCGCTGGAGGCGGAGGCGCAGCGGCCCG
Source organism: Candidatus Korobacteraceae bacterium (assembly GCA_049516475.1). Classification (GTDB taxonomy): domain Bacteria; phylum Acidobacteriota; class Terriglobia; order Terriglobales; family Acidobacteriaceae; genus Bog-257. The sequence goes on from JBEKTC010000074.1 coordinate 4,377, forward strand.
AACTTCCACGGCTGGTTTCGGGGTTTCAGGACGAGCCGGTGCCGGCGCGAGTTTTGTTTCGACAAGCGCGACGGTCGCTGGTTTCGCCAGTACAGCAGGTCCCGCTGTCGACGAGGATGATTTCTGCACCACCGCAGTTGCGGCCGCAGTCGGACGCGAATCCGCAACTGTCGTTGCCGCTCGCGCCCATGGCCCTTGGTCACGCACGCGCAATGTCCGCTTGACCACTTCCAGTTCGGTCGTCGGATATCCGGCGACATGGCTCAGCCAGCCCTTCCAGACAGCCGGATCGGCGATGCGGTAAGCGTAGCCCAAAGCGTTTGGCTGGGCATGGACCCGGTTCTTCGTCGGAATCCAACGCAACAGCATCATGCTGATTTGCGAGCCGAATCCGGCGCCCAGGTGCAGCGCGTAGTCGATGGGATAGACTCCGCCCTTCGACAGGTTCAATGGACCCAGCTCCGGATCGACTTCCTTAAAGTTTGCCACCGGCGGCACCAATCCCGTCTCCAGCGCCTTCACGGCGAGAACGTCTTCGATGCCGGTTGCCATTGCGTGGCCGGTCATTCCCTTGGTGTTGGCGACCACTATCTGGTCCGCGGCATCGCCGAAAACGCGACGCAGTGCATGGACCTCCGCCGAGGCGCTGCCTCCACGTGCAGGGGTATAGGTCTCATGGGAAATGAAAACCATCTGGGGAGCTATCTGTTGACGTTGAACGCCACTGTGCGATTCGGCCTGGCTTACCAGGTTCTCCATCACCTGGCCGATGTGCTGCACATCGAGGCGAGTCCCATGAAAAGCGCTGTTGGCAGTGACCGCGCTCAAGACTTCGCAGATAGGCTGAATGCCACGTTCCCGTGTCGCCTCGGCGCTCTCGACTACCAGGGCCGCTGCGCCCATGCCCATAATCAGGCCGTGGCGGCGGCGGTCGAAGGGAATGGCGGCGTCTTCAACCTTTTCGTCGGTGGCTGCCGCTCCGCTGGCCAGGAAGCCGGGGCCGAACCACCCGATCATGTTGTCTGAGGTGACATCATCCGCCGAGATGACGATGACGCGGCGGCAGCGTCCTGCGCGAATCCAGTCTTCGGCGAGCGAGACCGCTTGCGCGGTAGTCGCGCAAGCGGCGTTGATCTGCGTGTTGGGACCGCGAGCGCCGATGAGTTCGGCGAACTGCGAATGTCCCATTGACAAGACTCTGAGCAGGAAACGCCGGTCGAAGACATAGGGCTCCTTCTCAATGGTCGTGCGCAACTCCTCGATGCGCCGTTCCATCTCCTGCCCGAGCACGGAATGACCGTTCGCCGCGTGGGCGCGCCAGCCCTCCAGCATCGCCAATTCCTCCCGGCGGGCGTGGTCCTTGAAATAGCCTGACATGATTTCGGCATAGGAGTCGTAGCCAGGGAAGGCGGAGCCGAAGATTACGCCCGTGTCGTCACGCATAGCGTCAGGCAAGCCCCAACGCTCGGGAAGCTGTGTACCTTTGGTCGTCGTCTTGTAACGCATGACCAGCGGAATGCCGGCGTCGCGCATGGCGTCAATTCCGGCGGCAATCGCCAGGCGTGTCACGCGGTCGAGAGCAGCCAGGTGCTCGGCAGGAACGCCGAATTCGCTTTCCAGATCGAAGGCGCCGCCGCGACCTGCGAGCTTAATCACATCAGCCACGTCCGTAATGGACTCGAATGTTGGCTCTCCCAGTTCGCTCTTGACCAGGCGCCGGATGCGTTTGTCCAGCATGGCTTGGCGGAACTTCGCAGGGATCTGAGTGATGAATTGATCGCCGCGCAAGATGCGTTCGACGTTGCTGTCGTCGAAGATGTGCTCAGTTCCGGGCAGCCCCAAAGACGCTCCCGTGATGACGACCGGCTCGCTCTTTGGTGCAGGCTTCTGTCCCTGGTAGATCTCCCAGCTACGATCGAGCACGCCGGCGAAGAGGCGCCCGAGTTCGGCGTAGCGGTCGCCGTTGGTCGGGAGGGCCGACGAGGCAAGGGCTGCGTTGGTCGGCACTGCTACTGCAGCCGGGGCGGCTATCGCAGGCTTTTCGGCCGCGACTAGCTTCCGGGTATCCACCTGCGGGGCAACAGCGGATACCGTGGCCTGTTTTGCCGGGATCTCGGGGGAAGTCTCGGCAACCCCGCGGCCTAACCCCGCCGCGTAAAGTCCGCACAACGCCTGGTTGAAGGCGGTAGAATCCTCGAGCTTGGGATGATTGGTGAACAGCGATACGACGTCGCCGTTGCTGCCGAGCACATCCTCGGCAAATCCCTGCAAGGCCTTCTTCGGTCCGACCTCGACAAACACGCGCGCTCCCGCGTTGTAGAGCGTGCGGAGACCCTTGATGAATTGCACCGGCGCGGCCACCTGTTTTGCGAGCAGATCGATCATCTTGGGCGCAACGTCAGGCCCGGTCGGATAGAACTCACCGTCCACGTTGGCCACAATCGGAATGATCGGCGACTGCAAGTGCAGGCGCTCCAGCATCTCCCGCAACGGCACGCTCGCCTTTGCCACTATCGAGGTATGGAAGGCGTGGCTAACCGATAACTCCACCACGTTGTAGCCGGCTTGCACGAAGATCTGCGAAGCCTGTTCGACCGCCTGGCTGGCTCCGCCGATGACCGACTGAGTGTTGCTGTTGACGTTGGCGATTACGACGTAGCCGTCAACGGTCTTGAGGATTCGCTCGACTTCAGCAATGGGCGCGAAGACAGCCGCCATCTTGCCCTTGTCGGTAACTGCCACGCTAGCCATCCCACGGCCGCGTGCGCTGACGGCGTCCAGGCCGTCTTCGAACGAGAGCCCACCGGAGGCAACCAGGGCTGCGTACTCACCCATGCTGTGTCCCATGGTCATGTCGGGCTGAATGCCATAAGCGGCGAGCAGCCGGGTCATGGCGATGTCCGCCGTCAACACGGCTGGTTGTGTAATCTCGGTCTGACGCAAACTTTCTTCCGACTCCGCGAGGGCGACAGGGTCCGCCTTGTCGACGAAGACGAATTCGCTGAGCGGCTTGCCCAGCATCGGTGTCATCACGCGATCGGCTTCCGCGAAGGTCTCGCCGACAATCGGTTCTATCTTGCGAATACCGCGCAGCATGTTCACGTACTGCGAGCCCTGCCCGGTATAGAGGAATGCGACCTTGGGCGCCGGACCATGTCCGCGGAAAATTCCCTGAGCGCGAACTGCCTTCCAGAATGCTGCCTGGTTCGCCTGGAACGCTTTGAGGGCGATGCCGCACTTGGTTGCCAGATCGGCGGCGTCGGCATAGTCAATGGCCACACGCTCCGGCGCACGCAGATCGGACTCTGCCGGTGCGGCGGCGGCTGGCGCTTGACCGGCCTGTGCAGATTTCTGTACCGCACGCAGTCGCTCGATCAGTGCGGCTTCCGAGGCAGCGCCGATCACCAACGCTCCGCGTAACGGCGCCTTGTTCGCGGTCTCAACAGCAACAGCGGTTGCAGTCGGAGCAATGATGGCAGTAGGAACAACATTGCTAACTTGCATGGGAACTTCCTTGGTCGCCGAAGGCGGTGTTGCGAGAACTGCGATGGAGTGCTTGCCGTTTCCGTTCAGCTTGCCGGGAAGGTGTTCTTCCATCACCATGTGGAAGTTGGTGCCTCCGAAACCGAAGGCGCTGACGCCGACACGACGCGCACCGTCGCCCGGAACTGTCCACGGCTGCAACTCAGTGTTGACGTAGAGCGGGGAGTGCGCAAAGTCGATGTCCGGACTGGGATGCTGGCAATGCAAGCTGGGCGGCAGGACCTTATTATGTAGCGCCAGAGCAGCTTTCAACATGCCGGCAGCACCTGCGGCTCCTTTGAGGTGGCCAATGTTGGACTTCACCGATCCGAGAGCTACCGAGTGGGCAGGAAGATTCGCGCTGCCGAGCACATCCACCATGCTCTGTGCTTCGACCACATCTCCCACGCGGGTCGATGTGCCGTGGCCTTCAATCAAGGTCGCAGTAGCGGGAGACAAGCCGGCATTCTGCCAGGCGCGCTCAATACAAAACTTCTGACCGATGGGATTGGGCGCTGTGATGCCCTTACCTTTGCCGTCGCTGGATCCACCAATGCCGCGCAGCACGGCGTAGATCTTGTCCTGGTCGCGCTCGGCATCGGCCAAACGCTTCAGCAGGAAGATGGCCGCGCCTTCGCCCATAACGAAGCCGTCGGCTCCCTCGGCGTAGGGCCGGGTCCCGGTGGCTGACAGGGCACCGATCTTGCAAAACTTAACGAACGTTGGCGCACCCATGTTGCGGTCGACGCCGCCACTGACGGCCACATCGAAGTCGTTCTGGATCAGGCCTTCCACTGCTGAACTGATCGCCGCCATTGCCGACGCACACGCGGCATCACATACGAAGTTGGGGCCGTGAAAGTTGTAGAGGTTGGCAACGCGGCCGGCCATGCAGTTGGCCAACTCGCCCGGCATCGTGTCTTCCGTGATGTCCGCAAGGTAATGCGACATGCGATCGTGGAACTGGAGCGAGATGTCGTGTTGCACCGCGGCGGGCAATGACACAAATGCGGCTGTCTCCGTCAGTTCATGGGCATACTCCGGAAAGAACACGCGGAGCGAACTGCGATAGTGTTTTTCCCCAGCCATGGCATTGCCAAGAATCACCGCCGTTCGATCGAGGTCCAGAGGCCGCTTGGGATAGCCGTAGTCTTCCAACGCTTCACGGGTGCAGGCCACCGCCCATTTCTGCGCCACGTCCATGGCGTCGGCGACGCGCGGCGGGATCGGTAAACGCCACTTCATGGGGTCCCAGGTGTACTCGCGCACCCAGCCACCGATCTTGGAATACGTCTTGTCGGGCGCGCTATGGTCGGCGTCGTAGTAGAACGAAGTGTCCCATCGGTCCGGCTGGACCTCGCTGATGCTGTAGCGGCCGGTCTTCACGTTGTTCCAGAATGCAGGAACGTTCGGGGCGTCGGGCAAGATTGCTCCCACCCCCACAATTGCGATTGCGCGGTATGCGGTATTTTCCATGATCTTGGTCCTCTTCAGGTGAGGCAGGTATCTGTCGGGAGGGTGGACAGACGCCTGCCTCACGCTAGCGGTGGAGGGCTACTTCCGTGAGTTCTTCGGCTGAGTGCTTCTTGGCGCGTCCATACAGCGCATCAGCCACGTAATCCATGTCGGCAACTAAACCTGCTTGCGCGCGGTGGATGGCAGACAACCCGAGGGCCGCTTCGAAGGCGGGCATCTCGGCATCGCCCATGCCGCCGGCGCCTGTGACATAGCGCAGACCGTCGTCAGCCACTTTCATGGCCGCCTCGCGGGCAAAGATCCGGCTGATTGCCGCCATCGCTGCGGCATCGAAACGGTCGTTGGCCTTCTCATTGACTCTGCCTTCAGCCACCAGTGCGGCTCGCCGCGCCAACGTGGCTGCGGACTCGGCATAAGCGATCCACTCGCCAATGCGCAGCAGAATGTGTTGGTAACGTGTGAGGCGATTCGCGCGGGCCTTCTCCATCACTTCGGCCAGCGCGTGCAAGGCCAGTGCTGCTACATCGGCGCCGACGTTCGGATGGGCGGCATGCAAGGCTTCGACCTGGCGAGCGCGCTCGTGATAATGCTGTCCACGCGTCTTCAGGTGGAGCTGCCAGCGGTCGCGGCTGATGGTCATCTCCATGATCTCGGAAGTGCCTTCGTAGATCCGGGTGATGCGAACGTCGCGGCTGATCTTCTCCACCATGTACTCATGCGTGTAGCCGTAGCCGCCCAGTGCTTGAATGCTGGCATCGGCAGCGGCGTCGCCGGCTTCCGTCGACATGTACTTGGCGATTGCTCCTTCGGTGTTCAGGCTGCCTTCGTTGCCGGCATCGATGCGCTCGGCGGTCTCTTCGATGAAAGCGCGGCCAGCTTCCAAATGGACAACGTGCGGCACGATCAGCTTATGGGTGTAACCCTGCTTCTCCGAGAGCGGCGCTCCGCCCTGGATACGCTTGGTGGAGTAGGGAATTGCGCGGTCCAGCGCGGCCCAGCCGGCGCCCAGTCCGAAGGCGGCGACCATCACGCGGGTGTAGCCGAAGACCATCTGCGCCTGCACCAGGCCTTGGCCTTCGACGCCGCCGACCAGCCGGTCGGCATCAACGTACACGTCGTTGAGAGCCAGCGCTGCCGTGTTGCTCAGACGAATGCCGTGCTTGTCTTCGGGCTCGTCGTGAGCAAAACCCTTGGTGCCCTTGTCCACGATGAACCAGGTTGGCCCGGCCGGTGTGTTGGCCAGGATGGTGTAATGATCGGCAATGCCGCCATTACTGATCCACTGTTTGCTGCCATTGATCTTGTAGCCGACAATCTTGCCGTCTTTTTCGACGCGGTCCGCGGTGGTCTTCAGCGCGCCCAGATCGCTGCCTGCTTCCGGCTCGGTGGCGCCGTAGGCGAACAGAACGCCTTCGTCGGCGATCTTGCCCAGCCACTTCTTCTTCTGCTCAGGAGTGGCGCCGAAGGTTATGGGATCGCTGCCCAGGAACGTGGCGAAAAGGGAAGTGGCGACGCCCAGATCGATTCGCGCCATTTGTTCGCAGATGAGATAGACATCGAAGGTGCTGCCACCCATGCCGCCGTATTCTTCCGGAATGAACAGAAGTTGAATGCCGAGTTTGTCCGGATCACTCATGTGGCGGACAATCTCCACCGGACATTCGTCGCGTTCATCCAGCGCGATCAGTTCCTCGTCGGGCAGGCGCTTCTTGGCGAAATCGCGCAGTGATTTCAAACTGAGTTGCAGAGTTTTCTTGGTGAGCATGGATAAAGGCCTTTCGTAATTAATCTTGTGTCAATGTGCCGCCGGGCTGAAGCCCGGCTCTACTCCTATTGCGACTTGAGACGCGGCGCTAAAGCGCCGCTCTACCCGTCTATTTACGCTGTCACCTTCTTCGCTTCACGAACTTTGTTGGTCAACTCCGGGATGAACTCCAGCATGTCGGTAACGATGCCAACTTCGGCGACCTGGAAGATCGGCGCTTTGGGATTCTTGTTAATGGCGACGATGAACGGATTGCCTTTGAGGCCGGCCAAATGCTGGAACGATCCGCTGATGCCGCAGGCCAGATAGACCTTGGGCTTCACGGTTTGTCCGGACGAGCCTACCTGCCGGGACTTGGCCAGCCACTTGGCATCCACCACCGGACGCGAGCAACTCACAACCGCGCCCATCGCTTCCGCAAGCTCTTCGGCGATGCTGATGTTGTCCTTTTCCTGAATGCCACGGCCAACGGAGACCAGGACCGCTTCCTTGGTGATATCGACGTCACCGGCTTCGGGCATAACGGTCGTCAGGTAGCGGCGCTTCGCCGTGAGAGCGCCAACCTGCGAGGACTTGTCGACGACGACTCCTGCGACCGAAACGCCTTCCAGCGGCTTGAACGCGCCGGGACGCAGGTTGATCACGGCACCTGATGCGATGTTGCAGCGGACGTGGGCGCTCACCTGCCCGCCGAATTCCTGGCGGACGACTTTCAGGCTCGTTCCCTCCACTCCATCAACGCCCACCACGTCGGGAATGAAGGCAGCATTCAGCTTAACGGAGAGTCCCGGTCCGAGATCGATTCCGAAGTGATTGTGAGGAAGCAATACGAGGCTGCCCGCAGGTAGGACCTTCACCAGGGCCTGGCGAACCAGCTCAGCGTTCGGATAAGCGAGACTGTCGCTCGCCACCTTCCAGACTTCGGCGTACGAAGCGCAAAGAGTGCTGCAGACGGCATCGAGTTCGGCGCCTGAGCCGGTGACGATCGCCGTAGGAGACGCGGCGGAATTGATCTTCTTGGCGGCTGCTAGCAGCTCGGCGGCGGAATCGTCACCCACGCCACCCTTATGTGCGATGTAGGCAAAAATCCTAGCGGTCATTGCAGGCCTCCTTTGGCTTTCAGCAACTCGATGAGCTTGTCGGCAATTTCTTCGTTGCTGCCTTGCAGGATCTCGGCGCCCTTGCCCAGCACCGGCACGAAGTAGTCGTCGCGTTTCACGTTCGCGGCAGCTTCGCCGACGGCAGCCGTGTCGACTCCCAAGTCCGACGCGCCATAAGTGGGAATCTCCAGCGAGGCGACCTGGCGGATGCCGCGCATCCCGACATAACGCGGTTCGTTAATGCCGGTCTGGATGGAGAGCACACACGGCAGATCGATTTCGCTCATCTCGCGATTGCCGCCTTCGATCTCGCGGCTGATCTTCAGCTGGTTGCCGTCGAGGACCTCGATGGAATTCACCAGCGAGGCGAAGGGATAATCGAGCATCGCGGCCAGCATTCCGCCGACCTGCGCTCCGCCGTCCTCGGCCTGCACGCCGGTCAGAACCAAGTCGAACTTGTTCTTCTGCACGAAGCCTTTCAGCACGGTTGCGATCCCCTTGCCGTCCGAGCCATTGAAGGCGTCGTCAGACAGCAGTACACCGTGATTGGCGCCCATGGCCATTTCACGGCGCAGGATCTCTTCGTCCTCGTCAGTGCCGACGGTGGCGACGGTGACGTTGCCCCCGGATTTGGCGACGATCTGCAAGGCTTCTTCCACCGCATAGTTGTCTGGCTCGTTGATGGAATAGACCAGGTCATCGCGTTCAATGTCGTTGCCCGCACTGTTAAGTTGGATCTCATTCTCTGAAGTGTCGGGTACCCTTCTTGCGCAAACTAAAATCTCCACGTTCGCCCTCCGCGAGCTTGGGCTAAAGCCCAAGGATTTTTATGAAGCCTTGTCGGCACGGCTAAAGCCGTGCCCTGACACAAAACGTTGCGTCCCGTTGCGCGGCATTACGCATGTACTTCATCTGGCACCTTTGCGTCGGCTTTCTGCTCTCTTGCCGGCTCGCGCACAAGTTGCTGATCGACCAACTCCGTCAGGTCGATCGCCGTCATCTTGCCTTCCAAGCCCGAAACCTTGATCGCATCTTCTATATTCACCATGCAGAACGGGCATGCGGTCACGATCACGTTCGCGCCTGCTTCCGCGGCCATGCGCACACGCTGCACGCCCATCCGTTCGTCTTCCTGCGGCTCGTAGAACAACATCAACCCGCCACCACCACAGCAAAACGAGCGGTCGCGGCAGCGTGTCATCTCCACGCGCTGCAAGCCGGGAATCGCGTCCAGCACATCGCGCGGATCGTCGTACACCTGGTTGTGCCGTCCGAGATAGCAGGGATCGTGATAGGTGTAAACGTTGTCTCCGTTCTTCACGGGATTGAGATGGAGCTTGCCGGACTTGACCTCGCGCGCGATCAGCTGGCTAATGTGCTCCACTGGCGGCATGTCTTTGTAATCGTGCTTCAGTGCATTGAAGGCGTGCGGGTCGGAGGTCACGATCCGCTTAGCGCCCGAGGCCTTGATGGCTTCGGTGTTGTGATCGCGCAACGCCATGAACAGCGTCTCTTCGCCAAAGCGCCGCACGTCGTGACCGCTGTCTTTCTCCGCTGCGCCCAGGATCGCGAAGTCTTCGCCGGCCTCGGTTAGAATGCGCGCACTTGCACGGCCTATGGCCTGGATGCGGTCGTCGTAGGAGGTAATGCTGTCGACGAAGAACAAGGTGTCGGCGGTCGTACTTCCATTCAGGACCTTGACCTCGCAGCTCTGCTGAAATTCTTTGTCCTTCGTCCAATCGGCTTTCTTCTTTTCCATCTTGCCGTAGGGATTGCCGCGGCTTTCCAGCGCTTTCAGCGCCTTCTGGATGGACTTGGGTACGTTGCCGTCATCGACCATGCCACGCCGCAAATCGACGATCTTGTCGATGTATTCGATCAGCAAGGGACATTCCTCTTCGCAGGCGCCGCAGGTAGTGCACGACCAGATCTCGTCTTCCGAGTAAATGCCGCCAATCAGCGCGTGGCTGTTGTTCGACACGCCGAAGACGGGAAAATGCTCGAAAGCGTAGTCGCGCGCTTTGGTGGTCAGAAATCTTGGCGACAGCGGACGACCGGCTGCGTTCGCCGGACAGTTGTCGGAACAGCGCCCGCAATCGGCGCAGGAGTAGAAGTCCAGCATGTGCTTCCAGGTGAAGTCTTCGAATTTCTTCACGCCGAACGATTTCACCTGATCGAGCTGGCTGTCGCTGACGCCCCAGCGCACCGGCTTCACGGTTCCGCGATCCAGCTTGGAGAAGAACACGTTGAACAGCGACGTCTCCACGTGGAACTGAATTCCGAAAGGGCGATAGCACAGAAGGAAATAGAATGTCAGGACGTCGATGAGATAGGCGCCAAGATGCACGTTCCACAGCGTTGCTACCGACGCCGAAGAGAAAACATCTCTCAGCAGCCAGGGCAGCGATAGCAGCGGCAGGAACTCGGGAGCCATGCCGCGCTGCATCTGGATTGCGGCCCGGCTCGCCTCGAACAGGCTTTCCGAAGTCATGAGGAGCGCGATCAGCCCTAATAAGAAGATAGCGTCGACCGGATGGCCCTTGCCAAGCTTCGCTGGAACGGCGTAACGGGCCGGTTTGAAAAACACACGGCGCACGGCAGCCGCCGATACCGCCAGGAAGACAACGGTCGCAGCATAATCGGCAACAATGTCGTAGACGCGGGCGATTGCACTGGGCTCGGCAAAGTCAGACGAAAGGCCGAAGATCAGCAGGTAGAAAGCGCGCGTGGCGAGAATGATGAAGCCGGCAAATATGAAAAGATGGAGCGTGCCCGCGATCCGGTAGCGCGGATGCTTCCACTGAGC
>JBEKTC010000075.1:0-14905 GCA_049516475.1 Candidatus Korobacteraceae bacterium
AGCACCCCGAGGAAAGGTTCGTTGGTCTCAGTATGCGACTCAGTATTTGGCAAGGGGGCAATTTCTTTCTGTGCCCTGCACTTTCCCAGATTTGCGGGACGATCGATTGTTAGTTGGCGCGATTCGCTACTCCTTGGAAAAACAACGTAGCGCTCTCGAATCACAACGTGAGAACGGCGGTTTCGTTCATCAGCTCATCGCGCTCTGCAACGAGCTTCTGCGCAGGGTTCAACATAATCCGCCGTTCCTGCCATCGCCCAACACGATGGCCTCATGGCTGCAGAGGCCATTGCGAATTCAGCATTTTCGAGACGGCCTGCAGGCGATTGAATGGACGATTGAGGATCGTGGTTTGGCAGGCGTTAGCGATTTGGAAGGGATACCTTGGCGGATGCCCATGGAACAATTCTTTGAGGCGTGGGTCGAGACGGTCTTCCGTTCCGTGGCTAGGGAGATTGGAGCCGACCTTCGGGTTGGGAGGCGAAGGGAAACCGTTCACCCAATTGATTGGGAGCCGTCTTACCTTGGATCACAGAAAGCCTTAATACCGGATATCTGGCTCAATTGGGGATCGGCAACCCTTATCGTTGATGCGAAATACAAGCGCCACTGGGACGAGCTAGAGGACAATGCTTGGGGATCGGTCGAGGATATGGTAAGAGAACAGCATCGGAGCGATTTGTTCCAGGTGCTCGCCTATGCAAACTTGGCGCGAACAGCTCGCGTTATTGTCTGCCTCGCCTATCCGTGCACACCAAACACGTGGGAGCGAATGATCCGTAGAAAAAGGGTACTTCACAAAGCGGAAATAAACACAGGCTCTCGAAGCATTGCTCTCTGGTTGACTGCTATTCCGATGGCAACCGCCGTCGATAAGATCTCCGCCCCGCTTCTGACGGAATTGCGTTCCGCGGCGACATAGAGTGGACGATGCTTGAATGGGAGTCTTGAAAGAGCCACGCTGATCTGGACAACGGACGCCATTCCAGAGCTTTGACTCTTCCATGGCCGCGTGGCTCTTCGAAGACTCCCACCGGAGCAGCCAGGTGATTGGCTTGCAGTACCAGGGCGGGACGAGCCGCCAAGTCCGTTCTGACCTCTTCGTCCTGCGGCCTGACCGACGCGAAGTTTATTTTGAGATGAAAACTGTCAAGCCCAACAAGAACACTTTCCGGGACATGAAGAGGGACATCCTGATGATCATGGCAATGTGCCACCAGCAAAACGCTCAGGCATACGCCGCCATGTCATACAATCCGGCAGGAGAAGGAAACGTCTATACTCCTGATTACAACGAGTTCTTGGAACTAGGCACCGATCTTATGGTTGGCCGTCAGTTCTGGAACTTCATTGGGGACGAGCAGACCTACGACGAGCTGCTTGAGATCGCCCAGGAAGTTGGTACGGCGACGACACCCCTCATCGCAGCGGCAGATCAACAAAATCGAGCGGAATAAGGGCTCTCGGGCTAGGTTCTTCTCCTAAACCACAGCGTTGCGCTTTGTGCGGCTGCCACTCGATGGCTGATTCCCATTCTGGGAATGAAGGCACATTTTAGTGGCGTATTTCCTTGACCCGATAGTGGTGTCGGATCATACTTGAATCGGCAAAGGGACAGGAGGCCAGTCGGGTGCTCTTGTCCCTTTGTGTTTATGAGAGACAGTTGTCAGTTGCCGGTTGTCAGTTCGTCCGCAGGACAGATCCTTGCTCGTGCGGGGACCGCAGATCCCTCCGCTCGCCCGCCGCGGCGGGCTCGGGCGGAATGACAAATCGGTTGTCGGTTGTCAGGAGACCCACACAAGCAAAAGACGCTTGTGCGGGGCACCCGTCGGAGATAGCAGTTCGTGAGACTTCTGGCAAATTATTGATTCTGAGGAGTTTACGTAAGTTCTTTGAAATCAATATTTTGCGAGGATTGCTTGCAAGTTGTTGAAACAAAGACAGTTGATTGACGATGTAAATGCAATGTTTCCAATATTTTACGGGCAAAATATTGGAAACAAAGATTTTAACTTATAGGGAGGGGGGTACCCCCATGGATGTTCCACTTTGTCAGCAGGTAAAGCCGGATGGGACGCGCTGCGGCACACCGGCAATTCGCAATCATCAGTATTGCTACCACCACACGACGGTTCGGAAACTGGTTCCCAAGACCGACGTCTTCGGATTGCATTATCAAGGGAGCACTGGCGAACCTTACGAGCGATTCGAGCTGCCGTTTCTGGAGAGTGGCGAGGCCATCCAGATTGGATTTATGCAGTTGATTCACGGCGTCTCCACCGGACTGATCGCGGGAACGCGCGCCCGGGTTATGCTGGGAGCGCTGTACGGCGCGGCAGCGAATTTGCGAGAGATTAATAAAGCTGCGGCGCGCGCGAAGGCGGCACGCGCCATGATTGGTGAGCCCATTCTAAAGAAGAAGAAGCCGGGGAGCGTGAAGAGCGCGGAGGTTGAGGAGGAGACGGCGTGAAGGAGTTGTCGGGTTTCGGCAGCCGTGGTGGAACAGCAGGTCCCTCCGCTCGCCCGCCGCGGCGGGCTCGGTCGGGATGACAAATCAAGGCAGGAAGCTGAAGCCCTCGGTCGGGATGACAAATCAACGCGGGGAATTGATACGTTCTAGACAGAACGCGATGCAGAGCGACAACGTGCAGACGCGGCCCTCGCCCCGCTGCGGCGATCCTGTCCGATACCCGATCGGACGGCAGATCGAGAGGGATCAACATCCCGACCACGGGCCCGCGTCTGCAAGCTCACGAAGAACGAAGCACAGTTTGGCTTTGGCAACCGCTGCCTATACGAGGCCGACCGGCGGAGCAGCGCAACATCATCATGGGCACAGACCTGCGGACGATGCTTGAATTTGCGCTGCTCCGGCCAGTCAAGCCTGACTCACACCAGCACGTGCGCCACTCGCGCCGACGAGAACTCCATCACTTCCGGCTTCACCAGGCGCTCGAAATCCTTGTAGGCCATCTTGATCAGCTCATAATGCGAGCCGGCGTTGAAGGCGATCTCGCGGTCCTCCAGCAGCGTCTCGTCCACATAAACCGGGATGCCGTACAAGTTGCCAAACGGAGGCATCGCTCCCGTCTCGCAGTCTGGGAAATGCTGTTTGAACTCGCGTTCGCTCGCCAACTCCGCCACCTGCACTCCGGTAGCGTGACGCAACGCCTCCAGGTCAACCTGGTACGACGCCGGCAACACAGCCATAGCCAGGTCGCCATCCAGTTTTACGATGACCGTCTTGGCCAGTTCCCGTCCTGAAATGTGTGAGATGGCTGCAATGCCCTGCGCCGTATAAGCCTTGGAGTGGGAGATTACGACATATTTAGTGCCATGAGTATCTAAGAATGCCTTCACTTTGTTTAACGGCATAGCGACCTCCAAAAGAGGTTTGTGGCGGGTCCGCGACCCGCTGGTACTCAAAGAAAATTACGTATGACGTTACTTGCGGCTCTCCCCAATCGCCGGAGACGATTCTCACAAACCTCTTTTGTGTTGAGTTCCGCGTGGCTCGCGGTCTTCTCGAGGAGAGTACTTCGCATTTCGGCTACCTCCTTGCGGTCAGGCAACCTCACGTGCCCTCAGTCTATGCTTGGCAAACGCGCGCGCAAGCACAGCCGTCACATACCTGTTGTGACATGGTGACCTGGGAGGGAGTATCAGGAAGTGGAGTGCGGCGAGGGCTGAAGGAGCGCAGCTTCAAAGCGCCTCAAACCGCCGGCTGGCGCGCTCGCTCAAGATTGACGTTCTGCCCCGGAGGTTCCGTCTTCCCTTGCTGCTCCAGGGAGTCGATGGTCGCCAAAACCATGTTGGTCACGTGCTCAATTCCGTGGTCGGAGTTCAGCATCAGATGATACAGCCGGCGGCACGGCCATTCCGCATTGAAGTACTTGCGCACAAACGCGGCGCGCTCGCGGTCGATGGTGTCCACCATCTCGGTCGCATCCTTCTCGCTCATCTTCAGCTTGATCAGCCGCTCGATCTTTTTTTCGCGCGAGCCGTAGACGAAGAGGTGAAACGTGTCGGGACGCGCTCGCAAAATATACGGAGCGCCGCGCCCCACGATCACGCAATTACCTTCCCGGGCTTTCTTCTCGATCACTTCTTGCGCGTGGGCTACCAGCTCGTCGGCGTCGAAGATCCTATCGTCCGAGATCGGTAGCGAGCGTTCGTGGCTTCCGCGCCAGAAGACTTTCGCCAGCCGGTGCAACAGCGGATCGCACTTCTCCTCGCAACGCGCCACCGCGTTTTCGTCCACCGATGCGAGCTTCGCAATCTCACACGTCAGTTGCTGGTCCAGCAACTGCCAACCCTTGCGGCGCGCCAGCTCCGCGGCCACGATGCTGCCGCCGGCGCCATATTCGCGCTCTACGGTTATGATCCTGAACACTCCCCACCTCTGCCTAAAATAATACTCCGCTTGTCCATAGCTGATGAGGAGCGGCGTGCGCCGTTGCCTTTGAGGGCGAGATCGGAGGATTCTCTCCTACACGCCACTATCGGAGAACGCAGAATTATGCCACGGCGTGATTTACCGGATCACCGGCGCGCCGTCATTCCATCCAGAAGCAGTTCGTAGATATTTCCATCTGGAATCGATGAGCGCGAAAAGCCCCACGCAAAGCCAACAGGGCTTTGGTGGGGCATAGGACATCGCCAGCCTTATGAGCAGACAACCGACAACTGTTTTATGGCGAGTACTGCCAGACCATACCGCTCGTTCTGGTGGTTGTTCCTAACCCTCCACACGTGTTTGCAGTGCCGTAGACGTTGCCGTTGGCATCCGAAGTCAAGTTATAGAAAATGTCCGCAGCACCCGAAACTAGAGGGGTGTAGGAGCAGCAGCCGCTCACCTTCTCGACAACTCCGCAGTAATACTCCTGGCCCACCCCCACCTCCGCACCTCCGGCGCTGGCGTAGAGATTGCCTGCTGCATCCATGGCTAGGGCGTGGTAAGTGACGTTCCATTGCTCGTCTTTGCATTCTCCCTCGTAGTAAGCGTGGTACTCGTTGAATCCCCACCCGCCGCCAGACTTGGACAAAACAAAAATAATGCCGCTGACCTCAGGGTAGGAGTACTCATCCCAACAGGACCCCCAAGGGGACACGTGACAAGTGCTAACGCCATAGAGATTGCCTTGGCTGTCTTGAATCAAGCCATTAGGCCCCCAGCCATCCCCGGCGTTACCGGTAAAGGTGTAGAGGACATTCTCCGTCCAGCCGCCGCCCGTGGGCACCAGTTGAAAGGCCACACCACACCACTGGTACTGGCCCCAGGGATTATTAATACAATAACTTTGAAGGCCGCCGTACCACGTCGTCCCATACAGATTTCCGTCAAGGCCGACCAGCAGGCTGTTGGGGTTTCCACCATCGCTCCCTCCGGTGAAGCTGTAGAGAATCTTCTCCGTCCAGCCTCCTGACGAAGGCGAGATTTTCAACACAGCACCTTGCCCGTAGTCGCCGCCCGTTTCCGCTATTCCGTACAGGTTGCCGGCCGAGTCGAAGGTGACTGGAGTCATCCCCTCTGCATCACTCATGAACTGATATACCGTCGTTACGTCCCAATTGCATAGGGCATTGGTGCAACCCGTCGGCGGGGGCGTAGCCTTATAGATCAGCCCGCAATAAGACTGGCCGTTATTGCCGCAGTTTTGAATGCCTCCGTCCGCCCACCCGTAGAGAGCTCCTTCCGGTCCGACGATGACGCCATTCGGGCTGCTGCCGTTGCTGGCTCCCAGAAAGCTGTACAGCGAGGTGTAGAACCAGTGGCCGGCTCTTTGTGCGAAGTCATACAGCAGGCCCGCGCCGTAGCTGCCGCCGTTAGCGAATGTGCCGTAGAGCTTCCCGGCTGTGTCGATCGCGAGTCCGGACGGTCCAGCACTAGAACTGAAATCATGAAGGTCATGAAAACCGGGTTGGGGACTTGGACAGGCGTAATCACTGTAGGTGGTGCTGGAGGTGGTTGTCGTCGCGCTGCCCAGAATGGTGAACGATTCCGAAGGAATCGTGCCCACGTCGTTCTGCGAAGCCATAGACGGACCGGAGTTCTCATCCCAGTAAACTGGGTTGCCGGCGGCTGAGCTGGCGTTTTGCAGGTTCACCCAGTAAGAGCCGTTATTCAGGGTCGGGCCATTGAAGCTGGCCGTCTCGGTGCAGATGTTGTAGCCAAACTCATTGCCGATGCAGCCGCTCTGGGTGAAGTTCACCGTCTGATCGAAGTAGCTGGTGCCGCCGTTTTCGCTCGAAGTGATGGACACTTCCGCCGAATCCACTACGTCGCCCGGAGCCATCCAGGCTGCAAAACTCATACCCGTGATGCTGGTGTTGTTGCCTTGGGTCACGTTGAAGCTGTCGCTGGTAATAAATCCGAAATTAATGGTCCAGGCATCGGTGTTGCCGTTGGTTGGGCCGTTGTCGTAAATGTCGTTGCTGTCGAGCGGCCCACGATGCATCCTGGCGCGGGCAAGCGCCGGAGATATGGGTGGGCCTGGTCGCTTGACTGGATGGGCCAGCTTCGAGGCGAACTCCGGCATTCTTGCCGCCTGCACCGCTGTCGGTGGAACCGAATTCTGTGCCCAGGCGGGAACCATCGCCAGCATCATCACGAGCGCGGCAATCACCGCGAAAGAAATTGTGCGGAACAGGGAGCTGATAAGTCGCGCTTGACTGTGCATCGCTTTGTCCTCCTTGCCATCAAGTCGATCGAAATGGATCTAAGGGAAGGGCGCACTCGGACGTCTGGGAGAAGGAGAATCGAAGGTCTTGTTCCTCGCCGCTCGGGCGTGGTGAGAGTCGGGTGGGGAAAAAGGCCAGGAAATCCTTTTCCACCCGTATTTAGCGCCTGCGGCGCCGATTTGTCAGTGACCGCTGCCGCTCCGGGATGTGATAGCCGGTAATGCCGACGCGAGCACATCGAAGGCATTTGTCTGCCGGTGGGCTTCGCAGAGAAAAAGACCCTTTGCAGTCGATTAGCGGTGACCTTCGGGCCTCAATTACGGTAGCTTCCGAGAACAGGCCTTATCACAACCAATCTCGACCGGGCCGCTCGGCTCCTACCCGATAACCGAAACTAATCCCGCCCATAAATAGTTTGAATTTCTCATTCGCCGCCAACTCGCGTATCAAAGTTCTTACCAAGCAAATCCGGCAAGCCGCGCGGCAGGTCGGTGCAAACAATCTCTCCGCAAATATGTAAAGCTGCGCCTCGAACGGCGCTCCTCCAGATTTGTTGCAGTTAAACCGGTTCACTCTAGTTAGTGGGAGTCCTGCATGCGGTTGGTTCGAAAACTTTCACCATTCCTGCTAATCCTGCTCTTGTCCAGCACGCTGATGGCGCAAGCTGCCTCGGCTGTGACGGACACAGCCGTGCCAGGCAGCCAGGTTGCCCAGCTTCAGCAGCAAATCGCCGACGCCAAAGGCTCCGCCGATAATGCCTGGATGCTGATGTGCTCCGCCCTGGTGCTGCTGATGACCGGTCCCGGTCTGGCGCTCTTTTACGGCGGCCTGGTGCGTAAGAAAAATGTTCTGGCCACCATGATGCAGAGCTTCGCCATGATGGCCCTCGTCACCGTGCTGTGGGCCATCATCGGCTACAGCCTCTGTTTCGGTTCGGGCAACAGCTTCATCGGAGGAGTGGAGCACGCCTTCCTGCATGGCGTGGGCGCCGCTCCTGATGCCGACTACGCCGCCACAATCCCGCAACAGACGTTCATGATCTATCAGTTGATGTTCGCCATCATCACCCCGGCGCTCATCTGCGGCGCCTTTGCTGAGCGCATGAAGTTCAGCGCCATGGTGCTGTTCATGGTGCTGTGGTCGCTGGTGGTCTACGCGCCGATGGCGCACATGGTTTGGGGCAAGGGAGGCTTGCTGAACGCCAGCCTTGGCGGACGCTTTCCCACGCTCGACTTCGCCGGCGGCACCGTCGTCCACATCACTTCGGGAGTATCGGCTCTGATCTGCGCGCTGTTTCTTGGCCGCCGCGTTGGTTTTCCGAAAGAACCCATGCCACCCCACAGTGTGGTACTCAGCTTCATCGGCGCGTGTCTGCTGTGGGTGGGCTGGTTCGGTTTTAACGCAGGCAGCGCACTCAGCTCCGGAAGCCTTGCCACCAGCGCATTTGTTGCCACCCACTTCGCCGCCGCGACCGCCGCTATCGGTTGGGCCGGGGCGGAATGGATTCGCAACGGCAAGCCCAGCGTTCTCGGAGCAATTTCAGGTTCTGTCGCGGGCCTGGTTGCCATC
This sequence comes from Candidatus Korobacteraceae bacterium, assembly GCA_049516475.1. Lineage (GTDB taxonomy): Bacteria > Acidobacteriota > Terriglobia > Terriglobales > Acidobacteriaceae > Bog-257. The sequence goes on from JBEKTC010000075.1 coordinate 8,251, forward strand.
ACTCCCGCCGCGGGATTCGTGGCTCCGATGCCGGCCTTGCTGATTGGGCTGATTGCCGGCGTCTTTTGCTACATGATGGTCGCGATGGTAAAAGCCCGTCTCGGCTATGACGATTCTCTCGACGCTTTCGGCGTGCACGGCGCAGGAGGAACCATCGGCGCTCTCTTGACCGGCGTCTTCGCCACCAGTCTGATCAACCCAATATTCAAAGACGCGCAGGGACACCCGCTGCCGCTGGGCATGGTCGACGGCAACTTCCGGCAGATTGGCAATCAGTTCGTAGGCGTGTTGATCGCGATCACGCTGGCCGCGGTGGGCACATACATCATCTTGCAGATCGTCAACGTCGCGGTCGGCTTGCGTGTTTCGGCCGAGGACGAAGTGCAGGGCCTCGACGTCACCCAGCACGGCGAGGAAGGCTATTACTGGGAAGCGTCGATGCCATAGGGGCCCATCAATGACCAAACTGGAAACCGTGATTCAACCCGCGAAATTCGACGCCGTCAAGGACGCCCTCATCGAAATTGGCGTGGAGGGCATGACCGTGACCGAAGTGCGCGGTCATGGCAGACAAAAGGGCCATACTGAGTTCTACCGGGGCCGCGAGTACACGGTCGACTTGCTTCCCAAAGTGAAGATCGAGATGGTGCTGCCCGACCACATCGTCGACCGCGCGGTACAGGCGATCACCACTGCCGCGCGTACCGGCAAAATCGGTGATGGCAAGATTTTCCTGGCTCGCGTCGACGAGGCCATCCGCATCCGCAACGACGACCGCGGCGAGAATGCCCTGTGAGCACGGGTCCGCAGCCGCCGGAGTTGCCGCCCTCCAAGGTTCCAATGGCAACCGCCGTCCCCGACTTCGCCTTGCGCAATAACTACCGCCAGGAGTCGCAGCGTATCCAGCGTGACTTTGAGGCCATCGGATCGGGCCTGGCCTCGCTCAGCAGCCGGACTCGGTTGGTGGATGCGCTGGCTCTGACATTGTGGGAGCTGCACTTCGCCGAAGTCGCAAAGCAAGGTTGCTCCCTGGCCGCTCTGGGCGGTTTCGGCAGAAGCGAGCTCTTTCCCTATTCCGACATTGATCTGTTGTTCCTTACGGAAGATGAAGCCAGTGGCGACCGCATCAAGAGTGCGGTCAGCAGCATGTGTCAGACAATGTGGGACTGCGGGTTGCGCGTCAGCCCCTGCGTTCGCACCCTCGCAGACTGCGGACGATTTGACCAGAATAATCTGGAGTTCACGCTCTCCCTTCTCGACTGTCGCTTTCTCGGCGGGGACCAATCCCTGTTTGAGCGCTTGCACGCCAAACAGCTGCCGCAATTGATCGCCCGCGAATCTGACGCGCTCCTCCAGAGTCTCTCGGAGATGACGCAGTCTCGGCATCAGCGCTTTGGCAACACCATCTTCCATCTCGAGCCGAACCTGAAGGACGGCCCCGGCGGATTGCGCGACTGTCACGTGGCGCAGTGGATCGGAATGATTGTGGCGCTCAGCTCTGGTCACCGCGACTTGGTGAGTGTGCGCCAGAATTCGGCGCACGGCGAGATGCTCGATGCCATGGAATTTCTCTGCTCCAGCCGTTGCTACCTGCACTATCGCCACGGGCGCGACGACAACAGCATCACCTGGGCAGCGCAGGAAGAGCTGGCCGCCCGCGGTATCGCTACCGGTTCTGGATCTGTTTCGCCGGCCGAATGGATGCGGCTCTATTTTCGTCACGCTAAGGCGGTCTATCGCAACAACTCGCAACTGTTGGGTCAGGTTTCGCAGGAACGTTCGTCGCTCTACCGCTCATTCCAGCATTGGCGATCGCGCGTTTCCAACTCTGAATTTTCCGTCGTGGATGGCCGGGTTTATTTTCAGCAGGCCGCCGACGCGCGTGAGGCTGCGGCGGTGTTGCGCCTGTTCACCTTCATGGCTCACCACGGCATTACCTTGAGCCCGGAAGCCGAACGCCGGCTCAACGACGCCCATCTCCGTTTGGCCGAGACCATGCCACAGGACCAGTTTCTGTGGCAGCAGCTTCGAGAGATCCTAACGCTTCCTCATGCCGCCAATGCGCTGCGCGCCATGCATTCGCTCACCCTGCTGACTCGTGCCGTTCCCGAGTTCGAGACCATCGATCTGCTGGTGCTGCGCGACCTCTATCACCGCTACACGGTGGACGAGCACACCTTCATGGCGATCGAGGTGCTCCACCAGCTCAAGGAAGACCAAGAGTCCCCGCTCCAGCCTTTCGCTCAGCTCATCTCGGAGCTGGAGCATCCCGAGCTGCTCTTCCTCGCCCTGTTACTGCATGACACCGGCAAAGGGCTGGAAGGCACGGACCACGTGCACGGCAGCCTCCAGTTGGCGGCGTCCGCCGTCCAACGCTTGCAGCTCGCCGACGAAGATGCTGCGACGGTTTGCTTTTTGGTCGCCAACCATCTCGAAATCTCTTCCACGTTGCGTCGTCGCGACATCTACGATCCGGCGACAGTCCGTGAGTTAGCCGGCAAGATTGGAGCGCCGGAACGGCTCAAGATGCTCACCCTGATGACGCTCGCCGATATCAAGGCAGTGAATCCGGAGGCGCTGACTCCGTGGAAAGCCGAGAACCTGTGGCGCCTGTACACCCGAACGGCAGGCTACTTCGATCGCAGTGCCGATGTCGAGGGTCTCGACGCTAAGGTTTCGACGGAGGTCGTCGAGAAGGTCATCGCGCTGTTGCCAACGCCGCGCTCCCAGGTGCTGAAGTTCCTCGACGGACTGCCGCAGCGCTACCTGCTTTCACACTCGCCCGAACAAGTAGCTCAGCACTTCGCCATGGCGGGGAACCTTGCCGCCGAGCCGGTACAGCTGAGACTGCGGCCAAACAGTGGTCAGCATGAATTGACCGTCGTTACCGTCGATCGCCCGGGCCTGTTCCGCACCTTGGCCGGCATTCTCTACGCTTGGGGCATGGACATCACCAAGGCCACGGCGTTTTCCAATCGCAGCGGCGTGATTGTCGACAGCTTCTATTTTAAGGACCGCTTTCACACGTTGGAACTGAATCCTCCCGAGTGCGAGCGCTTCCAGCGGTCAGTGCGCGACATCTTAATGCGCGAAGCGCCACTCGATCGCCTGCTGGAGTCGCGACTGAAGGCCGATCACAAGCCGGTGAAGCTTACCGTCAAGACGCACTTGCGCTATGACGAAGTGTGCTCCTCTCGCAGCACCCTGCTGGAAATCATCACCCAGGACCGCCCCGGACTACTCCATACCATCAGCTCGACCTTGACCACAGAAGAGTGCAGCATCGAAGTCGCATTGATCGACACCGAAGGGCCCGTTGCCCACGATGTCTTCTACATCACTTGTGGCGGACACAAGCTCACCGCTGAAAGAATGCGAGCCATCGAGTGGGCGCTCACCGCCGAACTGGCGGACGCTCTGCCCTCCACCTGGTAAGACCAGACCAGTTCAAGACCGCTTTCCATTTGCCGATAGAGATGGAAGAGTTGCCATTGCCGAGTCTTGCAGCTGGAGCCGGCCGGAAACGCAAAGGAGGGCAACGCTGTGATGCCAACCGGTTGGGACCACGCTGCCGCGCTGGAGAGAGTGGACGGCGATGAGTTGCTGCTGATCGAGCTGATCGCCGTCTTCTTCGAAGAGTATCCCAAATTTGCCGCTCGTCTTACGCAATCGCTTTCACAGAAAGATTTCGCTGGGCTGCGCGAGACTGCACACTCGCTCAAAGGTAGCCTCGGCTATCTGGGAGCAGTCGATGGCGAGGCAACGGCGCTCTCCCTCGAACAGGCCAGCCTCTCCAGAGATCCAGCCCAGGCGGGCGAACTGGTCGCGCAGCTGATGGCTTACATCGAGGCCCTCCGGCAACTGATGGTCTCCTCCGCTGGAGAACCTAACGATGCAACTCGCATACAGTGAAGAGCTGCCAAAGCCGCTCCCGCCGGCACTCCAGAGCAATAGCAATGGGTTTCATCGTGTGTTAGTGGCGGAAGACGATCCCCTGTATCGGCGCGCGCTGCAGCATTTCCTCGCCGGCAAGGGCTATGTTGTGCAGTTGGTAAGCGATGGTCTGCAGGCCCTGCAACATGCTCTCTCGCCCGACGCCCCACGCCTACTTGTGCTGGACTGGATGATGCCTGGCCTGGCAGGCCCCGAGGTCTGCCGGCGTCTCCGGGCAACTCCACGTGACCACTACCAATACATCTTGTTGCTCACAGCCAAGCACACCACCGCCGACATTGTCGAAGGTCTCGACGCTGGCGCGGACGACTATCTCACCAAGCCCTTCAATGTTCACGAATTCTTCGCCAGGATGCACGTCGGCGAACGCATGATAAAGCTCCACGATAGCTTGTTTGCGGCCCAGGAAGCGTTGCGTCTGCAGGCCACCCACGACTCGCTCACGGGTATTTGGAACCGGGGAGCGCTCTTTGAACTGCTGCGCGCCGAAGTGGAGCGGGCTCAGCGTAAGCCAACATCTCTTTCCTTGTTCCTCATCGACCTGGATAATTTCAAGCGCGTCAACGACCAATTTGGACACCTTACTGGAGACGCGATCCTGCATGAGATCGCCCAGCGGTTGAGCGCTGCGGTCCGTGTCTACGATATTGTGGGACGTTACGGTGGAGAAGAATTTATCGTCGCGGCAGCCGAGTTGGGAACCGTGCGACCTGATCAGTTCGCGGAGCGCCTGCGCCTGGCGGTAAGCGCGTCACCTGTGCGCACCCTGAAAGCTGAAGTTACGGTTACGATCAGCATCGGCATGGTCACAGCCAATCCCTGTGGCCAGTGCTCTATCGAGAAGTTGATACAAAGCGCCGACGCAGCCCTCTATCAGGCCAAAGCCAACGGCCGAAATCGCGTGGAGACAGCTCAGATATAAGCTCGCTATGCAGTACGCTTGCGCAGCTTCGGCCAGCCAATCCAGATCAGAGACAATAAGGTGAGCACGGCAATGATTCCTTGCGAGATTACGCAGTATAGGCACCACACCTCCAGCACGTGTGCCTCTATATTGCTCAGATATAGTGCGAACGCCAGCCCAATCAGAACAGAGGCTAGAAGCAACCCCTTCCGCCGCGCCAAGCCCAGCGCCGCGATCAGAAGATATCCCGCTATGCCGATCGCAGCCACGGGCACTCCGCGAACCATGGCGTACGGGCTGTGATTGACGACGCCACAATCCCATTTGTCGTTGATGCTGCACGGTTCCTTGCCCGGGTCGTCATAGTGGACCTTGAGGGCCAGGGATGATGCGACAATGCCGAGAATGGCAAGAATCACGATTGCATAACGCACACGTTTTCTCCGGCTGACGCCTGAGTCGCGTCAACTTTGCGTAAGTCTTAAGATAGTCTTCCATTGTAATGTCTGGCAGGCCGATCGCTCATGCTGAGCTTGAGACGCACATCATCTGCGACGGTAAGCGTCCGTTTCACCGCGAATGCGGCCGATCATCCTTGGATGCCATTGACCCTTATACTCCACCCCGGCGCAGCTTCGTGATGTAGTAAAATCCTTCTGCTCATGCGACGGTTGTTTGCCAGTCTGGTGCTTTTCCTGCAACTTGCAGGTTTTGCTCTGCCCTTCGTGCAGGCGCAACAGGCCGTTCCCGCCTGTTGTCGCCGCGCTGGCCAACATCACTGCGCGATGCCGTTGCCAGGCGATGGCTTCCGCGCTATCCCTGCAAGCTGTCCCTACCGTCATTTCACAGCCATCACTTCGCACTCGGTAACCGCGCTGGGCGTTCGATGCAAGGTGGTTGTTCCGGCTTCGTCCTTGCAGGATTCTTTTCCAACCGCTTCACCTGACATTCCCCGATATGTCGAAGGCAATGCCCAGAGGCGCGGGCCTCCTTTGTCCTGGCTTTCGCCTTCGCAACCCGTAAATTTCTGAAGCCTGGACTCGCGTAATACGGAGCGCCCTGTGGTTCGCGTGGCGCCACTTGTCCGCGTCGCGATACGCGAGCTGTTTTTGACTTGGGAGCGCCATCGCTGCGGAAAGCGATCCGCTATCAATGTGCGCCGAGAAGTCGTAGTAGAACCGCAATGAAATCGTTCTTGATCAAAATGCAGTTTTGGACAGCGGTACTCCCGCTCACGATTGTGGTGCTTCTCTGCGCCTCGAACTTATCGGCCACCATCTTCGGCTCTGTTCGCGGCGTCGTTCACGATCCGCAGCACCGTCCCATTCAAGGCGCACAGGTCACACTGAAGGCTCAAACCTCGGACTGGACGCAGTCCCAGGACTGCAGCGTTAACGGAGAGTTTGAATTCCGCTCGGTTCCCATCGGGACTTACACGGTTACAGTCTCGTCGCCCGGTTTCCGGCAAACGCAACAAGACGTCATTGTTCAGTCCGATACAAGTCCGGTGCTGCATTTCAAGTTGGCGATCGCCGGCGCGCAGGAAAATGTCGTCGTCTCGGGAACTCCAGTTGCGCCGATCATGGACACCGTTACGCCGACCACCATGCTGAACCGTCAAGACATCCAGCAAACTCCCGGCGCGGACCGTACCAACGGCTTGGAGATGATCACGGATTACGTGCCGGCTACCTATGTGACGCACGATATGCTGCACATGAATGGGGGCCATCAGGTCCAGTGGCTGATTGACGGCGTTTCCATCCCCAACACCAACATCGCCAGCAATCTGGGGCC
>JBEKTC010000076.1:0-14674 GCA_049516475.1 Candidatus Korobacteraceae bacterium
GGAGGGGTGTTCAGGCTGGGATCTCCGGGCGAGCGTGAAGAAACCTCGGCTGTCTGCGGAGTCTTGGGGCTTATTGCTGGACCGCCTTACTCGCAGGACGGCAATCAAGCCGCACGCTCGTGCTCATTACTGGGTTCTTATCGCTATCCAATATTCCGCTGGGTACGACTCAGGGGATTTACACGCTCGTAGTTTTGCTTCCAACAACAGCTATGCAGCTTTACGATCATTCCGATTGATGGGGCTCCCGAATCGTGGAAACGGCGGCAGCTCTCCTGGCCGACTTCGCAACGCGGGGCTTTGCCATCTCGCGCTCGACGTCGCGAAGAATTTCTTCGTCGGATTCTTTCTTCTCATCTTCCTTCAGCGGCATAAAACCATCATGTCACGCCCCGAAAGGCAAGAACGGTCAGTTCAGACCAGTTCTGGAAGAAACTTATCACCCTCAAGGCAGGAGCAGATTCCAGCGCGCGGTGCTTCCTGGCAGCTCAGCGGGTTGAACCGGGAGGCTTGTGATAGAGGCGGTTGTCTTTCGCAGGAAAGCCACAAAACCGGGCGACCTTTATTCCTGCAGAAAGATATTGAGAAGGGAGTTGTGAACCTGAATCTCGCCGTTGTATTCGATGAAGCCCAGCTTTCTGAAGCGATTCATAAAGAAGCTGACTCGGGACCTGGTTGTGCCAATCATCTCCGCCAGGATTTCCTGGCTGATCTTTGGAACTACCGTCTCGGGCTTGCTTTCCTTGCCGAACTGGGCGAGCAACAACAGAATCCTCGCCAACCGCTTCTCGCTGGAATTGAAAAGCTGATCGACCAGGTCCGCTTGGACACGAGCGTTGCGGGTAAGCAGAAAAGAGACGAACACATCCGACAGCGCGTGTTCTTGGTGAAGTACGCGGACCATTTCCGCCTTGCTAATCCGGAGCAGCGCACAGTCGGTCATCGCGGTAGCAGTCGCGAGTCGAAGAGGCTGTGCTAAGACCATGCAGTCCTCCCCCAAGAACTCCCCGCCACCCACCAAGGCAAGCGTCGCTTCTTTTCCGTCCGCAGAAGTGACAGTTACTCTCAGGCGACCCTTCTGCACGTAAAAAATCGCGTCGGAAGCGTCGCCTTGCGCGTAGGCTGTCTCATTCTTCTTCAGATTGAGAACCTGCCTGCCCAACCCGGCTCTCGCCAGAAAGGTCTCGGGATCGAAAACGGTATCGCCATTTCTTGGTTGCGGCTTGGGCGTCCGACGCGGTGAAAGCTTTGCAATTTTGCCTGCGGCTGATTTTGCGGATCGCACTGAATTAGCCGATGGAATCGGTTTGGCGGGACGGCCTTGGCTGCGGATTGGAATGGAGTTGGCGCTCATTTCATACCTCCGAAGGGGCAGCGCCTTTACACCTCGACTTTAGAACCCGGAGGCGCTGAAACAGAATGGGATTCCCGTGGTTAGGATGACCCGGCCATAACCACGGGCACCGATTACTTCTCCCTGTTGCATTAGATATCACATGCCAATCTTGATGGTCTGTTGGGCATCGCACGCACGCAGAAGATTATTGTTGGTTCGGCCCATTTCGAGACCTCCTTTGAAGCAGCGGAATCGCTTAGGCGGGGTCACGTTTCCTGCGTCGCGATGCTTCTGCGGAACAGCGGTAAAGCCAATGTAGGACACCCTACAAAAGCGTTGGGGAGGGCACTGTATAATTTTCCGAGTGGAGCGAATAAGTAGGGTTTCTGTTTCGCATGCCACGACTAGCTCACTCCTGCATCTGGGATGGTTTTCGGTTCTGGTTTATGGCACGCAAAAACCTCCAAGTCGTGCGGTCCGGCGAGCGGACGAATGCCGACGGGAAACCAGCCAGCAACCTAATCCTTTTATCGATCTCCGAGAACGACTACAGCTCGCTTCGTCCTCACCTCGAATACGTCAGCTTGCCAAACCATCTAGTCCTCCACGAGGCGGGTGGAAAGCTAGAGTTTGCGTATTTTCCGAATCGAGGTTTGATTTCTCTTGTAGTCGTAATGAAAGACGGAAAAACAGCCGAAGCTGGCATCGTTGGAAACGAGGGCTTTACAGGAACGCTGGCGGCCGTTGGCCTGAGCGGGGGCCCGCTTCGAGCAGTGGTACAAATCACGGGGGATGGGTTTCGGGTAGCGGTCGGAGCTTTGCAACACGCTTTGGAATTCGCTCCACACCTGCAATTGATTTTGAGCCGCTATGCCGCAATTCGGGGTATGCAGGTTGCACAAACCGCCGCGTGTAATCGGCTGCACGATATTGAGCAGCGCCTTGCGCGGTGGTTGCTAATGACTCAGGATAGAGTGGATTCAGGGTTGCTGCCGATCACTCATGATTTTCTCGCAACGATGCTAGGGACAGATAGGCCCACCGTGAGCTTGGCAGCTGGTGTTTTACAGAGGAAGAAGCTCATCGAGTACACCCGTGGTGCAGTGAAGATCGTGAACCGCAAGAAACTTGAAGACTCTGCCTGCGAGTGCTACGAGGTTATCCAACGGTACAATGGCAAGCTAGGCTTGAAATAAGTCCGGAAGTGAAAACTCGTCCTGCGCTTAATTGCCGATTCGAAAACAGTCCAGTGAATGAGTTCATGCGCAGCGGCTATTTCTCTCGGCTCAAGCGGCGGCGGATTATTCGACCGATATGGAAGGCTGGTTGGAATTACCACTTTTCCAGTGGAGCAGGGGCAGAACCTCAATTTTGCCATCCTATGCCGGGAGATGATCGCCGCGTTTACTCCAGCGACACCGGATTATGGTGACACAGCGCAGCCTGAATCGCCACCAGCGGCGAGTTCGGCAGCGGGAAACCTCATTTCGGCCATGGGGGGTTGCTCCTTTTACGACTACCGCCCCGCCCCGTTGCACAATTCTGAAAAGTGAGTCAGCCGGATAAATCGCACGGACTATTCCAGCGGCCTATCCGAGAAATTCCTGTCGGCGGATGGGACGCGGAACTGCTGAGGAGTGCCAGCACGCAGGTCATGATCCGAGTCGGAGCTGGCACTTGCGTGTGATCGACCGCCGTGCTCGTCAGAGCAAGTGAGTCCGCTACGGGTGGTCTTGAGCGTACCGACAGGCTTGCCATCGTTACATTCCAGCACCTCACCATATCGGGAAAGTGGCTTTCGATAGAAATCCAGAACCTTCGCTGATGAGTCGTTGGTCATGTATTTGGCAACCATCAGCCTGAAGTGGGAGCTAAATCCCATATCGAATGCTGCGTCGTTGTCCGGCTCTTTATAAACGGACGCGCCAGGATAACTAGGCAGGCGGATGTCTCCCGCTGTGGCATGGTCATTGGCATGGAGTGAGAGATCGAAGCCAGCATTCTGCGCGAAGGATGAAATAGCAGCACTGAGCAGAGTGACCATGAATAATGCGCCGGTGGCGCGAGATGCAACAATCTGGCGGAGACGTAGTGCCATACAATCATCCCTTTCCGATGCAGGTTTCGATTATGGTACGGTAGGGATCGGACTCAAGTTCCACAAGATAAGAAGATAATCCTGCATAGTTCTTCATCCCGCCAGGCATGACCGCACTTCACCAGCGCCTACCGCCAACGGCGATGGTGCTCTCCAGCTTGATGGCGCGGTGACCACGTCGTTGTCAACACACCTCAATTCCGGGTAGTGGGGCAGTTTGAAATCGAGATGTTCAAAATTGACCAGACTTCATCCTCTGCTGGATGGAGAATATCGGGATGAAATCCGGTCCTTTGGTTGAAGCACAGGCTTTGACAGTGCGGTGCCCTACGTGTGGTGCTGCCCCCAAAATGCGGTGCGAGTATGTTATTGGCGGCGTCCGTCGCCAATCCCACTTGGAGCGCAGACTGATCGCATCAGACAAAGTTGTCGCGAATGGGGATAAATCGCGCTAGCATTCCACAGAAAAGCAAAACCCCTCTGCCAGGAAGAGTTTGCGGCACAAACTGTGGGCCTGACCCTAACCACCCTTTGCGATTCACCGTCTTCCCTAAACAGGCTGGCAAAAAGCGATTGGCGGTTTGCGAAGCACATAGGTCAAGACGATAATTCTTTCAGATTGTCGTGCTGGAAGCGGGTGTATGGGTCTTTGCTCGTGTTTGAATCAAAATAAGGAGATTCCGAATGAAGTGGGTTAGCAGGCTTTCGATGCGAGCAGCGGTTCCGTTTGCAGCGTTTTGTCTCTGGGCTCTCATAGGCGTAGCGCACGCTGGAGACAAGGCTCAATTAAGCGGTAGCTGGAACTTCAACCCGGACCAAAGTGACGATGCCCAGCAAAAGATGCAACAGGCAAGGCAGAGTAGCCAAACGAGAAGCGGCGGTAGCTACCCGGGCGGAGGTGGTGGGTACCCCGGAGGCAGCTATCCGGGAGGCGGCGGCGGCTACCCGGGCGGAGGTGGCTATCCTGGAGGGGGAGGGATGGGGCGTGGTGGAATGGGCGGCGGCGGGGGCCGTGGCGGCATGGGGAATCCGGGCGGAGGCGTCAGCAATCAGGAATGGGAGCAATTAGCCACAAATCCCAAATACCTCAACATCACTCAGCATGACGATCAGATCTTGATCACTGATTCCGACCACACTACCACCCTTTATCCCGACGGCAAGAAGCACAAAGCCACGGATGAGAATGGAAACAAGATCTCAACCAAGACCGAGTGGCAAGGTGACGAACTGATCGCCGAGACGAGGACGGGGTCAGGTAAACTCACAGACACCTACAGGGTCAGCTCTGACGGCAAGCAGCTCATCGTGATTTCACGCTACGAAAATTCGTCGCTGTCGGGGCCGTTGAGCATCAGGCGTGTGTACGACTTGGGGAACGAAACTCGTTAGCGGGAGAAATGCCTCGGCCTTTCCTCCCTGTGGATGTTATGGGCGGTTTAGGGTCCCCGGTTCAGGTATAAGGAGCCCCGATGGGCTCCTGTTCTTCAGCTCTCAAGCGCCGTGTGCTCGTGAGGCTCTGGGTTTGAAATTGATCTGCTACTCTGTGGCGTGGTCGAAATAACCGAAAAGCTTTCGATACACCAACGCTGGGAGGGCGTGTGGATACCCGTTCGTCAACCTCGATGTCACGCGGGACGCGTTTCAGATCCGGCGGCGGTCCTTGATCTTTCTGTCCCACAAAAATTCTCATCCCCGCTTCCGACACTCGCCCTTCGATTCGGCAATGGGAACAGGAGCCGGTTCTGCTTGCCCTGGTGGTTGCGCTCCTCGTGGTAATGGGCCACATATTGCTGCAGGGCTCGGCGCAGCGGCCTCTCCCCGAACAAGACGAGCTTCGACAGGCATTCCTGTTTCACCGATCTCACCCAGCGTTCGGCATAGGCGTTCAAATTCGGACTCCTGGCTGGTAGCTGCATTGTTTTCACCCTTCCAGCCTCGATCTGTTGACGGAACGACGGGCAGAACTTTGCTGTCCCGATCATGCAGTAGATATCGGCCGTTGGCCAGAAACCCCCACTTTGGCATGGTCACGTTGCGCCCCATCTGTTCCATCCACTGCTGGTCCGATGAGGCGTGATTCCGGCCACACAAACCCTCCGACTCTCCAACTGGATAAGGAACAATACGTAGTAGGTAACCAACCCTTTGAGCGTAAGCACTTCCACCGTAAAGAAATCTGTTCCCACCAGAACATCCATATGAGCGCGGATGAAGTCTTTCCAGCTGGTCGTGTGTTTCCGTTTGGGGGCAGGAGGGACTCCGTAGCGACGCAGGATGTTGCCCACCGTCTGGTCCGATAGCCGCTGGCCAAGATTGGCCAAGGCACCCACGATGCGATCATAGCCCCAGGGGGGTTCTCCTTCGCCATCTGCACCACCAAACGCTCCGTCTCCTCCTCGACTCTCGGCCGTCCGGCGGAACCACGGAATCTGGACCCGTCGAACTTGTTGGCGACCAGCTTGCGATACCAACCCAGAATGGTATCCGGCTTGGCCGTGGCCGCTATTTCCTCCAGCGCCTTACGCCCTAGGCTGTGAGCGATCTCGGCGAGCGTGGCCTTGTCAGCTTTCCGAAAGCAGCAGCCGGCCCTTGATCTGGGCTTTCAGGATACGGTTCTCCGCAGCCAGATATTCGTTCCTCACCAGCAGTTCTTGATCGACGGTGCCAGTGATGTAGGCCAGCATGCGAGCCCAAACCATTTCGTTCCTCTTGGTTGATCGAGCTAAGGGAAAGCTGGATTGTGGGCCTTATCGAGACGGTGGGGAAGGCAATCCGAAGAGGCTAGTCGAGGCTGTAAGCCTCGCCTTTCCAAACCGGTCGAATTTCTTGACCATACGGGAAGGCATTGGACGGGATTGCGACCCTCCGGGCCGATTCGAAAGCCAAAACAGCCAGTTACGACACAAACTACGACACAACGCAGACTTCAGAGGCAGATGACCACGACGTAAGTTACAGAAAAGATTGGTCGGGGAGAGAGGATTTGAACCTCCGACCCCCTGGTCCCGAACCAGATTTAGGACGTTATGGAAATCTGTTGAAATTCATGGTTCGTAATTTATTGATATTGAACCTGTTGCACGCTCCTTGTTGAAAATTGTTGATTCGCGTTGAACGTGGAGGCTCTGACCGTCACAAAATCGTCTACAGCGAAAATTTGGCGAATGAACAGCGAAGCAAGTATTTCTTGGGGAGAATCTGCTTCGGCAGCCGCCTTCTGCTGCTCGCTGACGGCTCGGTCGCGATCATCCGAGGTCGCCACGTCTGAGCAATCGATCACTCAGCAACCGTATCTCCAGCCAGGATCCTTCGCCCACTGTTGGAAGCATGATGACGCCGGATCGAGTGCTATCGGCAACGTCGTGGCGGGACGTTGGCCGTCGATAAGGTGGCTTTGATTCATCCATGTTCCCGGCCACGCTATTGTGATTTGCCTCTCGATGTCATTCTTGCCAGCCGAGGGGATACGTGGAGGAGTCGCAATCACGGGCTCCGGACCGAACACGGCTGCTGAAACGCGTTGACCGTCGCTCCACCCGCTCATCACCACCCAGTTCTGCCCGAGCTTCGCCGCTGCCATGGGCGCGAAGGGCGTGTCGGTAGGATATGGCTGGTTGAAAAGCTTGGGATCCTCCTGCATGGTGACGCCGTATGGTGCGCCCATCGGAGCTGCGAGCAAATCGGCCCGCGACGCGCTCAGGGTGCCGAAGACTTCCGGCACCGATAGCTCCTCGCCCAGGGTCAGACCAATCCTTCCGATGGGGGTTGGAACCACTACCCAATCGCTGCCTTCCTTGGCCCACTGCGTCTGATTCGGCGGCAGGTGGGTCGCACGATAGCGCGCGAGAATCGTTCCCTCTGGTCCCGCCAGCGCAACCGTGTGATAAACATTCGCGCCGTCACGTTCCGGATAGCTTCCGACAACATAGCCTCCGCCGGCCTTGGCGGCCTCGCACAAACGCTGCTCCGCCGTTCCTCCGCGGGACTCAGCTGCAGCCGCGTACGTGGCGCTCCCGGCATCGACTCCAACGGAGAACAATTCCGGCAGCACGAGCAACCCGTCGCGCGGCGGCTGTGGAAGCACAGCGGGCGGCTTGCCTGACGTTGGCCACGAAATGGCCTTGACCAGGATATCTTTGGGGCTGGTCGTTGCGTTCGGGTCGGTCGGCGCACGATGCAACGCAAGCAGGCCGTACATCTCGGGTCGGCGTCGCGCCAGTACCGCTTCGCGCACAGGTGAGGCCTGGGAAGGCGTGATTTCAGCGACAACCATGCCGTGCGCGCCTGGCGATAACACCTCGGGCTTTACCACCGGCGCCTGAGCGACTTTATTGCCCGATGGATCCCAGATACTCGATCCGCCGTTGTAGTAGAGAGTCTGGCCAGTTAAAGGGTTCTTCTCGATACCGTCACGTGTCGCGGCGACAAGCCAGACGCCATTGAACGCAGCTATATGCTGCACGGTCGCGACTGTTGAGTGGTCTCCTTTTGCCTGGGCGGCCGGCGTACCCGGAGTGACGCGATCGGAGCTGCTCAGCCATGCGACGACGTCAACATCGTGCAGTGCTGCAAGTCGCGGATACTGCCAATAGGTATCGTCGTAGCAGATCAGCATGGTCAGTCGGCCCAGTTCGGTGTCGAAAACCGGAAAGCCGCCGTCGCCGGGAGTGACCCATGCCTGGTCTTGAGAGTTCAGGCCGTGCTTACGATACTTGCCGATATATCCGCTGGGACCGATTAGCGCGGCGGTGTTGTAGCCCAAGCCAGTAACCGGATCGAGTTCAGCGATGCCGACCGCAACGTACATGTGGCGCCGCTTGGTCACTTTTGACAGCGCATCCGTGGTCTTGCCGGGGACCGTGTCGAGGTACGGGCGCACCATCGCAAAACTGTCGAAGATATAGCCGATTGTCGCCTGCTCGGGAAGTACTGCAAGCTTCACGCCTTGTGCGCCGGCCGCATCCACTGCGGCCGTGATGCGGGCGATGTTGCCATCCAGATCTCCCCAGGCCGGATCGTACACAATGGCGGCAGCCTTGTACGACTTCAGCGGTTCGTCCGCAGCACAAGCTCGCGGAGACAGCGCCATCACCGTTACCACAGCCGCAAGGAATGCGGCGCCTAACCTGATACATCCAACCATGTCTACCTCTCATGTGGCCAAGTGAACACTGCCACCCTTCGATGTGACCTCGACCCACTATTTGGTTAGAAAGACGTCTTTGCGCGGGAACTTCTCGAACAACGACGCATCTTGACCAAAGTTGGTGGCAAGGATATTGGTCGGGTTTCCAGCGATCCATTGAGACAGATCAATGGTCTGGTAGTGACCGTTGTTCAAGACGATGAGGATTCGAGCCTTTTCACTCCCGACATTTTCAATGGAATGACCAAAGCCTTGGGGGATGTACCCGACATCTCCCTGGCCGAGCTTTTCTTCGCGCCAGCGCCCCTGCGAGCCGAACAGCGTCACGTTGAATTCACCACTCAGGATGTATTGCCACTCAGCGGCATTCGGGTGCCAGTGCAATTCGCGAAGGGCGCCCACCTCCATCTCCAGCACGACGCCGGTCATTGTCGTGGAGATAGGGAACTGCGAGCCGTCCACTCGCCACTCGAGGCCGCCAGTGAAGACTTCGTAGGGCTTCTGGGAAAGAAGACTGTACTTGTGGGTGAGCGGCGGTTTCTTCCAACCCTGCAGCGGCGGAGCGGCTATTGGCGGCGGAATCTTTCCTTTCGCGAAGTAAACCTCTTTCTTCGGGAAACTGTCGAAGGTTGAGGGGGGAAGGCCGAAGTTCTTTGCGAGCAGAGCCTTCGGCGCGTGGCCGATCCAATCCGAAATGCTGAAGGTACCGAACTCAGAAAAGTAGCCGTTGTCGAAGACGAGAATAAAGTGGCAAGGTTGATCGCCGAGGGTCTCGATGACGTGCCCGTGCCCGCGCGGGAAATACCAGATATCGCCCGGCTCGAAATCGTTGGTCTCGGCGCAGCCCTGAGGATCGATAACCGTGGTGCGCACCCGACCCTCGGTGACAAAGGCCCACTCCGCCGCCGTGGCGTGCCAGTGAAGCTCTCGCATGACGCCCGGCTCCATGCGCATCGAGACGCCGGCGATCCCCTTCGATATCGGCAACTGTTCCACCGTGGCTTCTTTGCCGTAGCTGCCCTCCAGCACACGTCCCTGCGAGTTTTCCAACTCGAACTTGAAGGTTGGAAGCTCCTTCCCGGAAGTCACGGGATCTGGAAGGTTGTTCTGGAAGCTGTTGTGACCACCTTCGGAACTGATGGGAAACGACTGTGAAAACACGAAACCTCCTGTCTGGCGCGGGACGGATAACGCCTTCAGTTGTTTTGGAATTGCAAAAAGCAGTGCCAGTAATTTACTTGCGAACACGCTGCTAGCGCAAATGAAAAACTCCGTTTTCGGACGAGCGTTAGACAACAACGCGGTTGGGGCGGTCGGAAGCGGCGAAGTTCTGAGGAGTATCTGGTAGAGATTCTGGTTTTTCAATCACAGCGCTGTGGTCGATTTTGTGGATGGGCTTGCACGCATTTATCGAGGGAGAAATCATTGTTTATGCGGATCCCAGAAGTAGAGCACCTGGGCCAGAACCAGGTCAGCCGGTTTTGAGCTTTCGCCAATGCCGTAAGTAGTTAGAAATAATTGGTCGGGGAGAGAGGATTTGAACCTCCGACCCTCTGGTCCCGAACCAGATTCCAGTCCTTGGTGAAAGCTGGTGAAATTGAGCAACTCGAAGTGGTTTGTGATGTGTAGCTTGGCGTCGCCCTGTTGAAAGCTAGCAAAATTTGGTGATCTTTGGAGGCAAGACCATCACAAAATCGTCTACAGTTCATGGCGCGAACAAATAGCGAAGTCAGAACGCCTAAAGAATCTCCCGCGCGCTGCGCTATACTCGGCCTTATCTGCGGGCACGCCAAGGAGGGTCGATGTCAGACGATCCGACCGTCTTAACTGGGCCACAAAATCCTCAGGGTTCTGGAACGCCCAACGCCGGCGGGGCCGCAGCTGCTGTCAAGAGCGCACTCGCTCTACCGACCCGCATTGGCCGCTACCGGATTGTTCGCCTGCTGGGCACAGGAGGGATGGGTGCTGTTTATGAGGCTGAGCAGGACCATCCTCGGCGCAACATTGCGTTGAAGGTCATCAGGAGCTCCTGGGCTAGTCCCCAACTTCTGCGCCGTTTCGAACAGGAATCGCAGACTCTGGGCCGTCTCCACCACCCTGGTATCGCGCAAATCTACGAAGCCGGAACGGCCGACACTCCATTCGGTCCTGAACCTTACTTTGCCATGGAGATCATCCACGGCAAGTCGTTGATGGAATACGCCAACGCAGCGAACCTCGACACGCGGCAGCGATTGACGCTGATGATCGAGATCTGCGATGCAGTGCAGCACGCGCATCAGCGAGGCATCGTTCATCGCGACCTGAAGCCCGGCAACATCCTGGTCGACGAGAGCGGCCAGCCCAAAATCCTGGATTTCGGCTTGGCCCGGGTCATGGACAGCGATACGGAGCAGATGACGCGCGAGACCGACATGGGCCAACTGCTGGGCACATTGCCCTACATGAGTCCCGAGCAGGTCGCAGCCGATCCTATGGCGATCGACACGCGCACCGATGTCTATGCGCTGGGCGTAATTCTCTATGAACTGCTCTCGAACAAGCTGCCCTACACCCTGTCCCAACATTTGCCCGAAGCGGTGCAGACCATTCAGCAGGTCGATCCCACTCCCCTGAGTTCCGTGAGCCGGGCGTATCGAGGCGATATCGAGACCATCGTCGGCAAGGCACTGGAGAAGGACAAGGCGCGACGTTACGGTTCCGCGTCCGACCTAGCGGCGGACATTCGGCGTTATCTCGGCGACCAGCCCATTACGGCGCGCCCGCCCAGCACCACATATCAACTCCGGAAGTTCGCCCGGCGCAACCGGGCAGTGGTGATCGGTGTGGCGGCGGTGTTTGTGGTGCTGATCACGGGTGTGGTGGCCAGCACCTGGGAAGCGGTGAAGGCGCGTCGCGCGGCGGCCCAAGCCAGGCAGCAGTCAGCGATTGCCCAGGCGGTGAACGATTTTCTGCAGAACGATCTGCTGGGGCAGGCCAGCGCCTACAAGCAGTCGAAGCCCGACCCGGACATCAAGGTGAGGACGGTGCTGGATCGGGCGGCCCAGCGCATCGAGGGCAAATTCGACAAGCAGCCGGAGGTGGAGGCGGCGATTCGCAACACCATCGGGACGACGTACACAGACCTCGGGCTATACCCGGAGGCGGCAAAGCAGCTCGAGGCGGCACTGGATCTGCGCCGGCGCGTGTTAGGTCGCGAGCATCCCGAAACCTTGCGTTCCATGAACGATCTGGCCCTTGTCTATATGTACGAGGGCAGCAGGTACCCGCAGGCCGAAGCGCTCGCGGGCCAGACCTTGGAGATCCGGCGCCGCGTGTTGGGCCCCGAACATCCCGAGACGCTACTTTCCATGAGCAAACTGGCCATCGTCTACGCGACCGAGGGCAAGTACGCGCAGGCCGAGGCGCTCCACAGTCAGACACTGGAAATCCAGCGCCGCGTGTTGGGTCCCGAGCATCCCGATACGTTGGGCTCCATGCACAATCTGGCCAGCGACTACTATCAGCAGGGCAAGTACGCGCAGGCCGAGGCGCTCTTTAGCCAGGTCCTGGAGATCGACCGCCGCGTGTTGGGTCCCGAGCGTCCCGCTACGCTGGGTGCCATGAACAATCTGGCCGCCGTCTACGCGACCGAGGGCAAGTACGCGCAGGCCGACGCGCTCTTCAGCCAGGTCTGGGAGATCGAGCGCCGCGCGCTAGGGCCCAAACATCCCGAGACGCTGCGTTCCATGAGCAATCTGGCCGCCGTCTACGCGATCGAGGGCAAGTACGCGCAGGCCGAGGCGCTCCTGGGGCAGCTCTTGGAGAACGAGCCCGAGAGGCTGGATTCCACGGAGATTCTGGCCCACGTTTACGAGGACGAGGGCAAGTACGCGCAGGCTGAGGCGCTCCTGGGCCGAGCCCTGGAGATCGGGCGCCGCGTGTTGGGTGCCGAGCATCCCTATATTTTCAATTGCTTGTCGGATTTGGCGTCCGTGTACCAACGAGAAGGCAAATACGATTTGGCGGGCAAGTACGCCGCGCAGGCTCTGGCGGGGCGGCGGCATGCCTTGGGCCCGCAACATCCGGATACGATGGTCTCCGAGGCCGATTTGGCTTTGGCCTACGTGTCGCAGGGAAAGTTCGCGGAGGCCGAGCCCGTGGCGCGCGAAGCCGTGGAGGCGGAGAAGAAAGTCCAGCCTGATGATTGGCAGCGATATCGCGCCGAGAGCCTGTTGGGCGCGAGCCTCGCCGGACAGAGGAAATACGCTGATGCCGAACCCTTGCTGCTCGAAGGCTATCAAGGCATTCTCGCCCGCAAGGACCATATCGCCGTCTCCGGTCAATACCACCTGGAGCTGGCCCATCGATGGCTCGTTCAGTTCTACCAAGCCTGGGGCAAACCCGACAAAGCCGCCGAGTGGAAGAATAAGTAGGCCGCGCGATCATGAGCATGACTCTTCCGCGGGTGCGCACTTCGATTACCTCGCGGGCGTCCTGTTCGCCGAGGATTATAGCCTCATGCGCGCGGCGATTATTCCGCGGGCTGTGGCAGTCGAACGCGCGTCCTTCGTGGAACGGACCAACAGCCACAGATTCATTCTCCGCGATGATGTGTGGGACGCTCCTGGCGTTGGCGATGTGACGATGGAGCTACGCGCTGTCACCTTGTAGAGAGGAGGGCTTAGGCATTGCCCTAAGCGGCTATTCGAAAGGCATATGCTTTGGCACTCCTGTTTCATCATGAAGGAAGGTCCAGATTCCTTTCCCTGGGAAGTGCAACTGCTCAACTGGTATACCCGTTGACCAACTCAAAAGCCGTGCATAAGCCTCCGGATCGAAATCTCGGAAGATCGGCTTTGCTGAAAGTCCTCCGATTGGGAGGCTAATAATGTGCATGGTGTCGTCGGGACTCGAAACATTCATGTACTTGGGAACACGATCCAAGAGGCTCGCAGCATAGAAGATTCTGGCCACCAGCTCACAAAATTGCACTGGATGTAATTCCAGAGCTCGTGCATGAGTAATGCCGAGAGCTTGTTCTTCGATTGTCTGCAATGCACCATTCTCCTGCAGCGCTGCGACAATACCGATGTCTCCCATGCGAACGGCGATCGTGAACATGATCGGATTGTCTTTAAAATCAAAACTCAATTGTGGATCGGTGTGGCTCTGTGTTTTGAAGAGAAAAATTGACCACGGATACGGCTCGTGGAACTCCGTCTTGATCCGAATCGAGTTTAAAAATACGTAAGCGGTCTCTAAGGATTTGAAAAAGGTTTTCTTCAGTATCTTCCGTCGTTTGAATCGGGGATCGCGCGGCGTAATCATCTCGAGATACAAGATGCTGTACAAAATCCGGGACAGCCATTGAAATACAAGCACCTCGTCCAGTTTTGCAAACTGGTCGAAGCCTCCTTTGACGCCTTGTGAAATTTCCTTGTCGATTCTCCCGATGTACTTGTTATTGCACGTCTTGCAACAGGGAATGACAACCTTTCGGTATGGGATTTCGGTGCCGTTGAGTAGCGTGAGCCGTTGTTCCCACAGTTTGAATTTGTTGAGGAGAAATTTGGGAAAGATGTGCTCTCGTGAGTTGTTTTTTGTATTAAACGAACAATAGTGTCAGAATGCTGAGTCAGCCGAATATGCCAAGCCACCTGCATGGCGAATCTGACTTCGGAGTTCAATTCACAAAATCGTGCGAATCCACTCGAAAGAAAATTGGATCGAGCTGCCCGTGTGTGCGGCCTATAGACGCGCCGGTGAAGACGCCAAAAAAAGTATCCTGGCAGGCGACCAGCCCCTCGTAATCGCCCCACATAAAGCCTGATGGAACCGGCCCCAATGCACTAGGCCAAAGCTCCTGCAGCGTTCTTCCTCTCCAGTTCTTACCTTGGTCGAGTGAAACGAAGAACCTATGTCTAAATATGGTCTCCTGTCCTGAGTCGTCATAATCGATATAAAGAACACCAACGGCTTCATCATTAGTAACGGCGATTTCCGGGTACCCGCAGTTGCGTTTGCCGTCCGTTGCCCTGTGAGTTTCCCAAGTTCTACCCATGTCATTCGACCGAGCGACGTAGATTTGTGCGAAACCGCTATCGTCCTT
>JBEKTC010000077.1:0-14578 GCA_049516475.1 Candidatus Korobacteraceae bacterium
AGCAAACTGCTACTGCAGATTTCGAATGCAGCTGACCGGGCGGCGGCCCTCACTCGCCAGATGCTGGCTTTCGGCCGTCAGCAGATGATGCAGCCGCGCATCATCAATCTGAATACTGTGGTTAGCGAGACGACGCAGATGCTACGGCGGGTCATCGGTGAAGATATCCAGTTGGTCACCAATCTCTCCGAGACGATAGAAAACTCGCGGTTGGATCCGGACCAGGTTGCACAAGTGATTTTGAACCTGGCAGTGAATGCGCGCGATGCCATGCCCCAGGGCGGGACACTGCACCTTGAGACCAGCACCGTAGATCTCGATGAGACTTACACAAAAGACCATCCACCTGTCCAACCGGGTCGCTATGTGATGCTGTCGGTTAGCGACACCGGAACCGGCATCGACAAATCAATCCTGCCTAGGATCTTCGACCCATTCTTCACAACCAAAGAACTGGGCAAGGGCACGGGTCTGGGGCTTTCCATTGTGTATGGCATTGTGAAGCAGAGCGGCGGCTACGTCTGGGTATATAGCGAACCGGGACACGGCACGACATTCAAGCTGTACTTCCCGACGACTACGGCATCGCCGAGGCGCCTGACTTTCCGCGAAGCCTTCGTGCGCCCCGCGGGACAGGCGTTATTGGTGGTGGAAGACGACGCCAACATTCGGAGCAATGTGTGCCAGTGTTTGCAGCAGTTGGGATACCAGGCTTCGCAGGCCGATAGTGCCGCAGCTGCGCTGCGCGTCTGCGAAGAGCTTCAGGGCAAAATCGACCTCGTCATTACCGACCTCGTCATGGCCGGAAAAAGCGGAAACGAACTGGCAACTGACCTGGCCGAACGCTATCCCGGAATTCGAGTACTCTTTATGTCCGGCTACACCGAGGACAGTGCGGCCCGGCGAGAGATCCTGATGCGAAACAGCCCGTTTCTGCAAAAGCCATTCAGCGTCGCCGACTTGGCAAAGGCAGTGCAAGATACCCTGGCGTCGACGACCGTCATGCCGGTTTGACTTTGAATCGAGGCAAAGAGCGCTGCCTGGTCAGGGCTTACTGACAATCGCGCCATGACTCACCGTGGTAGCACAGAAGCAATTGCTGTAGGTTTCCAGATCAAGTTCCCGGATAGCGCAGTAAAAGCCGGGAGCGCTGTTTGCCGGTAGGTACGCGTCAGAGCTTGACACATTGTAAAACTTTAACCATTCGTCGCGAACCTCCGGTTTGGTCTTGATCTGCTCATAGAGGCTCGCCAAAGCTGCAGCGTCGGGCCGCCCCAGCTTCCATTCCTGCGAAAACGTATATTCTTTCGCCCACTCTCCGCGAGTCTTGCTACTGGCAAATTCCAGGTTTGTCAGGTAATACACCGATTCGTCGCTAAGGGACCCGTCGTCCGCAAAGGTCACTACTCGAAATGCGGGATTCTGCCGGTATACCGGCGATATTGCCGGACTAATCAGGACGAACTCCGGCTTAGCTCCGGAGGAGTTGATTAGTCTGAAATCGTCGGTGTGGGTGTGACCTGCCAAGCTGACGATGACCGTCTCCTGGTACTTCATTAGCAGGGTCTGGAACTGCGAGGTCCACTTGGGTTGCCACATGGGCACAACCGCGGACGCGCACATTTTCTCTGTCGCCGGCGTTGCACCGTTCTTGGAAAGCGCCTGGTATTTCACGACGCTGGAGTAGCCGTCGATCCCCGGCGGAATGTGGAACATGAGCCAGACTTTTTCGTGTGCTTGCTGGGCCGCGCTGAGGCGCGACTCCAGCCAGGTGAAAAGATCCGTGGCCGCCGTGGAATCTGTCGGGCCACAATCTTCGCTGAACTTGGCGGCTTGATATCGAGCGGAGAGGAATACGGTGTTCAGGGAGATGATGCGAATACCGCGGATCGTGGGGTGATGTATGTCGTAGCTACCCAGAGCTTCCCACGAGCCTCTGAATTCATCGTCCGCTTGTGCCAGCTTGCGGACGATATCAGACGTGTCGTGGAGAAAAATGCCGTCGGCCCTAACACTGTAGTTCCCACAGTTCTCATCATTATTGCCCGGCGTCAACAGAATCTTCGTATCCGGGAACCTCTTGCGGAATTCCGAGGCCAGGAATTCAACGGTCTTGAGCACGAACTTGCGATAGTTCTCCCGATTCCCGTCCTTCGTCGTTTTCAAATACGTCTGCGGGAACTGATGTGCAATGAGGTCTCCGGTCATCAGAATGAACGCAGGATGTGGAAGAGTCGCTCTCATCTGGTCCAGCGAGGATTGCAACAGCCACCAATTCGTATCCTCACCGTATTGGCTGAAAGACGCACTCTTGGATCGCCCAAGGATCGTCTCCCACTGCGTGGGATCAGAAGCGGCAAGGTCGGCAACCAGGCTGCCATCCGACATCGGATTGAAGTGAATGTCGGACGCAATCAGGAAAGTCTTTGCGCTCGGAGCTTGCGCCGCGCTCGCCGGGACAGGGCAAGCAGAGAGCATGGCGAACACCAAAAACAACTTCAGAGAAGTCCAACCGATCGGGGCTCCCACGCGTCGCGACACTTGCTCCCAGGTCATCAGCGGCTCTTCCTTCCAAACCGATTGTCTCGTCACATGGTACGCGATTCCGACGGGCACTTTTCTCGATCAACCAATCACGAAGGCGAGAACCTGCGTTAAAGCGTGCTATGTCGATCGCGACGGCTTGCGTCGCAAACCGTTTCAATAAAAATTCTTTGACTCTTTGGCCAACTTGGTTTACAGTATGCCATCTTATGTCGGCATTTCGCCCCATGTCCCGCACGATGAATACAACAGCGGGCACAGGTGTGTTCACAAGCACACCTATCCCAACTCGGGGCGGGAAGCGGATCGGCAATAGTTCCTAAGTAGTTCTCAAGGAAAGATTAGTCCAGACCCACCGCCCGAAAGGCTGGTGGGTTTTTCGTTTTGGGACATTTGTTTCACGGAGCCAACATGATCGTAATGAAGTTTGGTGGCACTTCGGTTGAGGATGAAAAGGCAATTGAGCGGGCGGCACAGATCGTGCTCCGGCGGCTGCACGAAAGACCAGTCGTGGTAGTAAGCGCGCTGGCAGGAGTGACCGACTCATTGCTGGCAATGTCTCAGGCCGCGGCCGCAGGACGCATTCAGGAGGCGCTGAAGTTGTTGCGGCCTCTCCGCCGACGGCATCTTGCCGTGCTCGATGTCCTAATGATGAAGGCACCGGCCGAACCGGTGCGCGACGACGTACGGACGCTGCTCGACTCTGTGCAGGACATGCTGCGTGGTGTTGCCGCTCTGGGCGAGCTTACGCCGCGCACTACCGATCACATTCTCTGCACCGGCGAGTTGCTCTCCAGTCGTATTGTCAGCGCTGCATTTGCGCAGCACGGCATCGAAGCAGTGCTGGTAGATTCCCGCGAATGCATTGTGACCGATGCCAACCACACCAATGCTGTTCCGCTTTTCGACTGGACTGACGAAAGCTTGCGGCAACAGTTGCAACCTTTGCTCCTCGCTGGCCGGGTTCCGGTGATGGGTGGCTTCCTGGCGGCGACCATCGACGGCATTCCCACCACGCTTGGCCGTGGAGGTTCGGACTTTTCCGCTACCATCGTTGGCGCCGCCCTGGACGCCAAGCGCATTGAGATCTGGACCGACGTGGGGGGTATGATGACCACCGATCCGCGGCTATGCCCGAGCGCTCGGCGGATCGATGTCATCGGCTTCGATGAAGCCTCTGAGCTTGCCTACTTCGGAGCAAAGGTCCTGCATCCTGCAACCCTCATCCCAGCGGTCAGGAAAAATATTCCTGTCTTCGTGTTGAATTCGCGGCAACCGGAGAGCAAGGGAACTTGCATCCGTGCCCGCGCTCCTCGCAGCCGCACCACTTTTCGCGCGATCGCAGCCAAAGCCGGCATGAAGGTCGTCAACGTCAAGTCAACGCGAACTTTGGGAGCAAATGGTTTCCTGCGCGCAGTGTTCGAAGCATTCGAGCGTCACGACTGCGCCGCGGATCTGGTGTCAACCTCGGAGGTCAGCGTCTCAATTGTGTTAAACGCTTCCCATTCTATCGACGGGCTGCTCCACGATCTCGCGAAGCTGGGCGAAGTCGATGTGGAGGATAGAAAGGCCATCATTTGCCTCGTCGGCAAAGACATCAGCGGCCAGGCTGGCATCGCCGCCACCGTCTTCGACACCATCGCGGCCGCCAACATCAACGTGCATATGATCTCCCAGGGAGCTTCCGAGATTAACATCGGCTTCGTCATCGAAGAACACGATGTGCCCGAAGCGGTCCGGCAGCTCCACCAGCGCTTCTTCGAGACGAAACCATTAAGCAGGCCGACGCGACTTCGGGCGATCTCGGGAGGGTTGGGGATGCAAGCCTGCACGCCGCGCATCAACGCACGAGCGGAGGTCGTCTGACATGGCAACCGCGCTGTCGCGGATCGATCGTCCGAAGCAACTGGCCGAAACCCAATGCCGCGTTGCGATTGTCGGCTTCGGCACCGTGGGCAGCGCCGTCGCACGATTGCTACATGTCCAGCGTGATGACCATTCGCTGCGGCTTACGCACGTCTGCAATCGCAATTTCGCACGCAAGAAGGTTAGCTGGATTGGCTCGGACATATGTTGGACTGAGAGTATCCAACAGGTACTCGCCTCTGACGTTGATGTCGTCGTCGAGCTGATGGGTGGCATGGAACCGGCCCACGAGTTGGTGCGGAGTGCGCTCCAGCGGGGAAAATCCGTAGTCACCGCTAACAAGCAGCTCATCGCGCATTTCGGTCCGGAATTACTCGAACTGGCCCGCGAAAACCACCAATACCTGGGTGTCGGCGCATGTGTTGCCGGTGGTGTGCCGGTACTCTCTGGATTGCACGACGGTCTGGCTGGGGATCGCATCGGTCAGATTCGCGGCATCCTAAACGGTACCTGCAACTACATTCTGACGCGGATTGAGCAGGCAGGTGTGTCGTTTGAAGACGCCCTTCTCGAGGCACAGCAGGCGGGTTTCGCGGAGGCCGATCCGACCGACGACATCGACGGCCAGGACGCTGCCGCCAAATTGGCGATCCTGGCCCGGGTTGGACTGAAGATCGATGTTTCGCCACAGCACGTCGTCTGCCGCTCTATCCGCAAGATCAAGGCCCTTGACTTCGAGTACGCCCGCGATCTCGGCTGCACGGTTCGGCAGATATCGACGGCGAGACTGAAGGACGGGCGAGCCTATCTCGCCGTGGAGCCGTCGCTGGTGTTAAACGAGTCCCCATTAGCGAAAGTTGTGGGAAGTCAAAATCTGGTGGTAAGCACCGGCGAATTTGGGGGTGAGACAACTTTCGGGGGCCACGGCGCCGGAGGAGATCCGACTGCAGTTGCGGTCGTTTCCGATCTCCTCCAGGCCGCCCGTGGGCGCTCGCGAGGAATTGAATTGCCGGACCGCAACGCAGCTGTTTCTTGCGAATTCACGACTGATCTGGAGGCGGCACACTATCTGCGCTTCGTGGTTCGCGACCGGCCGGGAATCATCGCGGCGCTGGGCGGCGTGCTTGCCGGTTGCCACATCAACCTCGACGCCGTCCTGCAAAGGCCGGGTCACACCAAGTCGGCGCTGCCCTTCGTGATTACCCTGGAGCCGTGCAGGCAGAAGCAACTTGAGGCAGCACTGACGAAAATCGCCGAGTTCGACTTTCTGGCCGAAGCGCCAGTGACCATGCCGATCCTGAAGTAGGAGATCTCTTTATGCATCTGCGCTGTATTAACACGGACTGTGCCGCAACCCTGGACCTTCACGACCGCTCGCTCTCATGCGCGGTCTGCGGAGAGCTCCTCGAAATTGTCGTCGGTGTAGTGAGCGGCACTCCTGCCAAGCTCAAAGACACATGGCTGCACCGGAGATGTTCGTACGATCCACGAGACGTGAGTGGCGTGTGGCGCTTTCGCGAGTTCCTTCCGAATGGGTATTCCGAAATCGTGACCATGGGTGAAGGTAATAGCCCCTTGATCGAGGGCCGCAAAACGACGCGCTGGGCTGGTCTGCGGAACCTTCGCTTCAAACATCTCGGCTGGAACCCGACGGCGTGTTTCAAGGACCTGGGGATGACCGTCGGCGTGACCGAAGCGGTGTTCATCGGCGCGAGGATTGTCGGCTGCGCTTCAACTGGAAATACCTCCGGCTCGCTGGCAGCGTATGCGGCACGCGCCGGATTGACGGCGAAAGTTTATCTCCCAACGGGACAAGTGTCGATGAACAAACTTGCGCAAGCCATGGATTTCGGCGCCGAGATCGTCCACGTGGATGGCAGCTTCGATCTTGCTCTGGACCAAATCCTGCACGAGGCGAACGATGACCTTTATTTTCTGAACTCCATCAACCCATTTCGGCTTGAAGGGCAGAAGACCGTGATGTTCGAACTGCTGGAACAGCTTGGCTGGCAGGCGCCGGACTACATCATCGTTCCCGGTGGCAATCTCGGCAACAGCTCGGCATTCGGAAAAGCTCTGGCCGAGTTGCACGCTGCCGGCTTCTTGGACAAGCTTCCGCGGCTGGTTGTCGTCCAGGCTGCGGGTGCGAATCCGCTGGCGAGGATGTGGCGCTCCGGCGCGGCTGAACTCGCACCAGTGGAGTCGCCTGAAACCGCAGCGACAGCGATTCGCATCGGCAATCCGCGATCGTGGAAGAAGGCACTGCGCGCGGTGCGCAACACGAACGGCTTCGTCATGGACGTGACCGATGCGGAAATCGCCGAAGCGAAGGCCATGATCGGTCGTGATGGTATCGGTTGCGAACCAGCGTCGGCAACAACTCTGGCCGCGCTGCGAAAACTGGCGGAACAACGAACAATCGATCGTGATGCGGTTGTGGTGGCCATTCTGACGGGCCACGCCCTCAAAGACACGGACTACATCCTCAAATCGCAATTACGCGAACCGGCACTACAAGGAGTGTGCTGCGCATGAACGTTATCAGCATGAACCCTATTGAGAAGGTCGCCACTCTACGAAGTGCTGCGGACAATTTTGTAATCAAAGTCCCGGCATCGATTGCCAACCTCGGGCCCGGCTTCGACACGCTCGCCGTCGCTGTGCAGCTGTACCTGTCGCTGAGAGTGAGAACAATGCCGGGCCATGGGCATCTGGAATTTCGTTTCATCGATCATGAACTCCGAGGCGAGAACTGCATCGAGCGAGCCTATCGGTCGCTCGCTGGCGAGGATTTCTCCAGGCTGCCTTCCTTATCGGTGGAGGTGCGAAGCGAAATTCCCATGCGGGCTGGGCTTGGCAGCAGCGCGGCTGCGACCGTTGCGGGGCTTCGGCTGTATGAAGCTGTCGCTGGCTCCGTGCCGATGGAAACGATGCTGAGCGCGGCCTGCGCGCTGGAATCCCATCCGGACAACGCCGCCGCTTCGCTTCTGGGCGGACTTACGCTGAGCTGCCAACTGCCCGACGGCTTGGTACAAGCAAGGCGGTTCTCGTGGCCGGAGGCGCTTGCATTCGTCGTGCTGACGCCTGACGTCTCACTAGCAACAGGCGAATCGCGCGCGGTGCTGCCCGAATGTCTTTCGCGCGCCGATGTTGTCTTCAATTTGCAGCGAGTTGCGCTACTGTTGCAGTCGCTGCACAGCGGCGACTTCTCGCTGTTGAAGCACGCAATGCGCGATCGCGTCCATCAACCCGCACGGCACAAAGTCGTTCCAGGTCTCGCGCAGGCGCTGGAGTTGGAACATCCCGATCTGCTCGGCGTGTGCCTTAGCGGCTCCGGGCCTTCAATCGTGGCTATCGCCGAGCGGAGCCATCACGAGATCGGCGAATTGCTGGGATCGGTGTATCAGCGCTCCGGCCTCGGCTACCGCGTTCGGACTCTGCAAGCTCACCAAAAACTCAGTGAGCATGTTCGGGTGTTCCGGTCCGGTTTGTTGTGTTGCTAACCAAGGTGAGTCCGGGCCTTGGTTCCGCCTACTCCGCCAGCTCCGCTGTGCGCAGAAAATCATAGTTCCCTGACGGGCCCATCTCGATGCCGCGCACCCGGTTGGTGTGGACCAGCACATTGTCCAGATACCACAGATTGATGTACGGCAGATCGTCGGCGAGAATCTGCTGGATCTGGTCGTAGATTGCCTTGCGCTCCTGTTGATCGAGCGTGCTGCGGCCTTCGCGGATCAGCTCATCAACCCGCGGATTCGAGTAGTAGGTGCGATTGGCGCGCTTGGGCGCGAAGCTTGCCGTGTCGAAGAGATTCTCGAAGATGTCCGGGTCCTGATTGCCGCCAATCCAGCGCAGCGAGTGAATCTGGTACGCGCCCTTGGTCACATCTGCTAAGAAGGTCGCAAACTCGAATGTTCGAATATCGAGCGCGATGCCCACCTCCCGCAGCTGCTCTTGCAACACAGCCGCCAGCAGCCGTGTCGACTCTTCAGTCGAGGTCTTCATCGTAACGTGAAAGCGTACTCCGTTGACCGGGCGATATCCGGCGGCATCGAGCAGCGCGCGCGCGCGGGCCGGGTCGTGCGGATAGCGTTCCACATTGCCGTCATATGCCCAGTGCTGCGGCGGTAGCACGCTGTAAGCCGGCCGCGCTTCGTCGCGCAGCAGGTAATGAATGATAGGTTGCACATCGATGGCATAAGCGATCGCGCGCCGCACGCGCACATCCTTCAGAATTGGGTCGCGCAAGTTCAGTGCGATATAGGCGTAGATGGTGCCCGGAGCTTCCATCACGGTGAGGTCGCGATCACGCTCCAGGGCCACCACGGTGTCGGCAACCAGCGAGTTGATGGCGACATCGGCGCTCTGCTTGCGAAGTTCGAGCGCGCGCGTCGTAGCGTCGGGAATGACCTTGAACTCCACGCGAGCGAGTTTGGCGGGAGCGGCCCAGTAATCCGGATTGCGCTCGATGACGACGTTCTTGTCCTGCTGCGCGCTGACAAAGCGGAACGGACCCGAGCCGATGGGCTTACGGTTAAAGTCTTCGCCGCTGCCATAGGGAACGATGCCCGCAGCTCCGGACAGATTCCACAGAAGAGGCGCGAACGGCTCCTTCAGGTGAAAAATAACGGTGTAGTCATCAGGGGCATCGATCCGGCTTACTTTTGCGAAGGTGCTGGTCTTGGTACTGCGCAATTTGCCTGTGAGCAGCGAATCGAAGGTCCACTTCACATCGCGCGCGGTCAGCGGCTGGCCATTGTGGAAGCGCACGCCGTGATGCAGATGAAAGATGTAAGTCAGGGGATCGGGAATCTCCCAGCGCTCGGCCAATGAGGGCTGCAGCTGGAAATGTTCGTCGTGGCGGAGGAGCGAATCGAACAGCAACTCGTCGATGCGCTGCGACTGCGAATCGACCCCCACGCGGGGATCGAGATTGATCGGACTGCTCTCAATGATCATGACCAGCGTGTTGGGATCGGGCTTGCGCGCGCAGCCGGCAAGAAAGAACACCACAGAGACACAGAGACACAGAGAGAACCTGGACCCGCGATTCACCACGGAGAACACGGAGCGCACGGAGGAGATACGGAATTCCTTTAGTCCTTGAATTGGCGGTTGGAGTATTTCTCTCTTTCTTTGTTTTTCTCGGTACTTTTGTGTCTCTGTGGTAAATGAATTCTCGGTCTTCTCCGTGCGCTCCGTGTCGCCCGTAGTGAAAACAGCCTTACGCATAGCTGATCTTGCCCAGGATCGTGGGACGCTCCGCTCCGGTCGCAGCAGGAACATTGGATGGCAGGCGTCGCCAGGTCTGGTAGGCCAGCAGGGCGAACGCGGTCGCCTCTTTCGCCTCCGACGGCAACCCGAAATCGTCGGTGGTGCGCACTCGCATCTTCAGAGGCGCAAGCTCCTCGCGGATCATGCGCATCAGCGTGGCATTCTTTGTTCCGCCACCGGAGACAACGAATTCGCGGAAGCGCGCACGCTTCAGATCTCCAGCTTCAAGCAGCGGTAACACGAACCTGCGAACGGCAACTCCGATCGATCGCGCGGTGAGTGCGGTAGCAGTTGCGATGACGTCATTACGGTCGGCACGCCGGCAGAGGCGCAGCAACTCGCGCACAAACTCGCGTCCGAACTGCTCGCGACCCGCGGTCTTCGGCGGCTTCTGCCGGAAAAACGGATTCCGCAGCAATTCCCGCAGTACACGCTCGATGGGCTCACCACGGGCAGCCAGCCGTCCGTTGCGATCAAACAGCTTGTCGAAGAGTTGCTCGGCGACGGCGTCAATCACCATGTTGCCGGGCCCGGTGTCGAAGGCGACCACCTGCTCGGGCAAGGCACGCGGCGGAATCGCCGTCAAATTGCCGATCCCGCCAAGGTTCTGAACGATGCGTCCGTAGCGGCGATGTCGATAGAGAACATAATCGAGGAATGGAACCAAGGGCGCGCCCTTGCCGCCGACGGCCAGGTCTGCTGGACGGAAGTCGGAAACGACTGGAACGCCGATCTTCGCTGCGATGATCGCTGCCTCACCCGTCTGCCAGGTGCAGGCGACGCGACGTCCAAAATAGAGTGTGGAAGTTGCTTGATGATACAGCGTCTGGCCGTGGCAGCCGACAAGCTCACATTGCAGACGCGCGCGCCGCTGCGCGGCTCGCACCGCGTCGGCGTAGAGATCGCCGAGCAGGAAGTTGAGTCTCGCCAGATCGGCAACGCTGGCCGAGCGGGCATTCATCGCGGCTAGAACAGCGCGTCGCACGTCGCGCGGATAGGGAAACTGGTAATGTGCCAGGAGTTCCAGCCGGGAGCGGAAGCCGCGTCCCTGGATACGCACCAGAGCGACATCGATGCCATCCGCCGACGTCCCGCTCATCACGCCGGCGACGATCACCCATCTACCTCGTCGGACGGCATGGAGTAGGCTCGCACCTCTTCGCTGAACTGCCAGATCTTTCGGGTCAGCCGTTCTACCGTCTTCTGCTTAGGAGGTGGCGCCATGTGCTTCAGCGCTTTCGACTTCTTCTTAGCGTCATGAACTCGCTTCGATTTCTCTGCGATGAGTCCGGCGAATTTCTTGTCACTCTCAGCTCGCTTTAGAACGGCTTCGAACGCACGCCGCACGCTCTCTTCTTGCTGGCAGATGAGGAACATGTCGGCGCCGCAACGCAGCGTCTCCACGGCAGCATCGTCGATCGGCATCGTCGCCAGCACACCGCCCATATCGAGATCGTCGGTAATAATCAGCCCACGATAGCCGATCTTCTTGCGCAGGATTCCATTCATCCATTTTTTCGAGAGCGAAGCGGGCGCGTTGTCTCCGGTGACCTGAGGGTAAGCCGCGTGCGCCACCATTACGAAGGGCAGATTGTGCCGGAGTTTGCGATACGGAAGCAGGTCTTCCTTCCAGAGCCGCTTCCAGGGCTTGGAAATCGAGGGCTGTTCGGCATGGGTATCGAGACTGGCCTCGCCGAGTCCGGGGAAATGTTTGCCGCAGCCGAGGACGTTGCTGTCGCGCAGGCCGCGCAGAAATTCGCGCGCGTAGATGATTGTTTGTTTTGGTTTGGGAGAGACGGTACGCGTGGTCAACACGTTTTGCGATGGCTCAAGTTGCAAATCGAGGACGGGAGCGAAGTCCGTATTGAATCCGAGCGCGCGGACTTCTTCGCCGATCAGCCGGCCATGCTTGCGGAAGAGCTTTTTCGAGCCGGCTGCGGCAACCTCGGCCACCGATGGCACCGGCGCGACCACATCGCGCAGGCGATCGACGGTGCCGCCCTCCATGTCGACGCAGAGGAACATCGGCGCAGAGTTGGCCTTTTGCGCCTCGCGAAGCAATGCGTGTGTCTGCCCGGCATCTTCGAGGTTGCGCTTGAAAAGAATGATCCCGCCGGGCTGAAACTTGGAAAGCATGACGCGCAGGCGTTGCGAGATGGCAGTGCCGTCGAAGCCCATGATGAGCAACTGGCCAACCTGGCGGCGAAGTTCGAGGTTGCGTTTCGATGGCATCGGAAAGAAGAGTGTACCGCGAGGGGCATTCGAATCGCACCCTAGGAACCTGAGGCTGCAACCTGCGCTGTGTCAAAATGAAAGCGATGCAGTCGCGACCCTGGGATGCCGTTGTCTTCGACTATGGTCGAGTTCTGAGCCATGCCCCGACGCCGGCTGAAGTCCGCGAATTTGGGGCGCTGGTTGGCGTCAGCGAGCCGCCGTTCTTCCAGCTCTACTCGGAGACACGCGATGAATATGACTGCGGCCGGCAGGATTGTCAGCAGCATTGGCAGCGCTTTGCCGACGCTGCGGGCATTTCGCTGAGCACCGATCACGTACAACGCGTCGTGGAATTCGAGACCCAGATGTGGCTGCGGGTCAATCCTCAGGCTCTGGAGCTCGCGCGTGAGATCAAGGCTGGGGGAATACGCACGGCGATTCTGTCCAATATGCCCCACGACTTACTCGGGGAACTGCGCAAGAGCTTCGACTGGCTCGACGAGTTTGAGGTGCAAATCTGGTCCTGCGAGCACGGGGTCGTCAAGCCCGACCCGGCGATTTATCGGCTCTGCCTTGACGCGCTGGGCTACGAGCCCCACCGTGTGCTCTTCTTTGACGACCGTCCGAACAACGTTGAAGGCGCTCGACTGGCGGGAATGAAAGCGCATCTGTTTGAATCGGTCGAGCAGGCGGCGGCGATTGTGCGCAGTGGAGTCGAGTGCTCGCCCGAAATCTAAAACTCGAAACTGGAAACTACAGGGAACTAGGTAAAGGTGCAGCCGTTTCCGACTAGCGATACCGTCATCGATACTGGCCGCACTTGCCGCCGATCTGTTTGCCACTCTGCACTCGGATCGCAGGTACCTCAACGGCGCTTGAGGCGATGCCAGCCTGGGTGGCGTCGAGGGCTTGAATTGTGGGTTCGCCAATGATTTGGACGCGGTGTCCGACGTAGTGTCTGAGCTTGGCCGTGGCGCCGATCAGGTTGTGTTGGGTACCGGTATCATCGATGATGACGTAATCGGTGACAGACATCTTGAGACAACCCTCTACGCTGACCAGCACCGATTCCGGGTCGTGCTTCTTATCGGCGGCTGGGCTGGCCGTCGGCAACCAGAGCGGGCCGATGGAAAGCACAAAAGCGAATAAGATTGACCTGCGCATGGGCACCTTGTGTGAGGGCAAGACGTCTCGTTCTCAGTATACTTCGCGGTCTATCGTGGGTGCGGCAGACTACCCAACCGACAGCCTGTTTTCTTTTGCGCGCAAGCAGCGGATATCGGGCTCCCAGAGGCAGCGGTAAGCTGTGAACATGCCAACCGAACTTCAGAACAAGTGGCAACAAGTGGTGGCGCGCGACGCCCGCCAGGATGGGCGCTTCGTATTCGCTGTGCGGACAACTGGAATCTATTGCCGGCCTTCGTGCCCCAGCCGGCGGCCGCGCCGGGACTCGGTGGAGTTCTTCGCCGGCCCCAATGAAGCCGAGCGAGCAGGTTATCGCGCCTGCTTGCGTTGCAAGCCAACCCAGATTTCCGCTCAGGCGCAGTATGTAACCCACGCTCGCCAGTTGCTCGACAACGCCGAAGGAGTCGTGACCCTGCGCGAACTCAGCCAGCAAGTCGGCCTCAGCCCGTTCCACCTGCAAAGGCTGTTCAAGCGGGCCACCGGGCTCAGCCCGCGCGAATACCAGTCGGCGCGCCGCCTGCAACATGTAAAGACCGGGCTGCGCAAAGGCGAGGACGTCACTACCGCGCTTTATGACGCGGGCTTTGGCTCGCCCAGCCGTCTGTACGAAAAGGCGCCACAACAGCTTGGCATGACGCCCGGTGAATACCGGCGAGGCGGCGCTGGCGCGAACATTACGTTTGCGATCGCTCCCACCCCGCTCGGCCGGCTGCTGATTGCTGCGACGGAACGAGGGCTGTGCGCGGTGCGCTTCGGGGACAATGCGGCCGACCTGGAACGCGACCTGAGAAAGGAGTTCCACGCGGCCGAATTGCATCGTGATGACACAGCGATGCGACGGTATGTGGAGTCGCTGCTGGCCGTTGTGCGGGGAGAGAAGACCACCATTGACCTGCCCCTTGATGTGCGTGCCACCGCGTTCCAGATGAAGGTTTGGAACAAGCTGCGCCAGATTCCGCGCGGGGAAACGCGCAGCTACGGCGAGGTCGCCCGCGAGATTGGCGAGCCCGGCGCAGTGCGGGCCGTGGCCCGAGCTTGCGCATCAAATCCGATTGCTTTGGCCGTACCGTGTCACCGCGTGGTACGCAGCGACGGAGGTCTCGCCGGATATCGTTGGGGCATGGAGCGAAAGAAGAAGCTGCTGGAGCGCGAGCGGGAGAGCTCGTGATCGCCCGCGTAGCCACCGCATAGTGAGTTATCGCAGTTTCATATCTACTGCGATCCGGGTAGAGCTGACCTTCAGGCCGGCGTCAAGGATTCGCGCATTCAGCCGGACCGCGGTGGTCATTTCTTGTGACCACCGCAGATCCGGCAATTTACGTGCCCGGCGAACGCGGCGCTGAAGCGCCGCACTACCCGATCGCCTTCAGCAGCATACAGGTGACGTCATCGTGCTGCGGAGCATTGCCAGCGAAGCGGTCCAGATCGACCATGATGCTGTTCAGCAGGGCCGCCGGCGTCAGCATGACCCCCGAGTGCAACATTGCCATCAGGC
>JBEKTC010000078.1:0-15559 GCA_049516475.1 Candidatus Korobacteraceae bacterium
GGGTGCCCCACTCATTCCAGCTTTTGGAATGAGTGGGAGCGCGTTACGCAATAATTTCGGTAATCGTGCCGGCGCCCACGGTGCGTCCGCCTTCGCGGATTGCGAACCGCAAACCCTTTTCCATCGCCACTGGCGTGATCAGTTCGATCTCCAGCGAGACGTTATCGCCCGGCATTACCATCTCCGTGCCCGCCGGCAGCGTTGCCACTCCCGTCACGTCCGTCGTGCGGAAGTAGAACTGCGGCCGATAGCCTTTGAAAAACGGCGTGTGCCGTCCGCCTTCTTCTTTCGACAGCACGTACACTTCGCCTTTGAACTTGGTGTGCGGCGTAATCGATCCCGGTTTCGCCAGCACCATGCCGCGCTCCACGTCTTCCTTCGCCGTGCCGCGCAGCAGCAGGCCGGCATTGTCGCCCGCCATGCCTTCGTCCAACTGCTTCTTGAACATTTCGACGCCGGTCACCACCGTCTTGCGCGTCTCGCGGAAGCCGACAATCTCCACGTCCTCGCCGACCTTCACCTTGCCGCGCTCGATGCGGCCCGTGACCACCGTGCCGCGTCCCTGGATCGAGAAGATGTCTTCGATCGGCATCAGGAACGGCTTGTCGATATCGCGCGCCGGCAGCGGCACGTTCTTGTCGACCGCCTCCATCAGCTCGTCGATCTTGGCTTCCCACTGCGCCTCGCCATTCAGCGCGCCCAGCGCCGAACCGCGAATTACCGGCACATCGTCGCCCGGAAACTGATACTTGCTCAGCAGCTCGCGCACTTCCATCTCCACCAGATCGATCAGCTCGGGGTCCTCCACCGCATCGCACTTGTTGAGAAACACCAGCACGTAGGGCACGCCAACCTGGCGCGCCAGCAGCACGTGCTCCTTTGTCTGCGGCATCGGACCATCCGTTGCGGCGACGACCAGGATCGCGCCGTCCATCTGCGCCGCGCCGGTAATCATGTTCTTGATGTAGTCGGCGTGGCCGGGACAATCGACGTGCGCGTAGTGCCGGTTCGCCGTCTCGTACTCGACGTGTGCCGTGGCGATTGTAATGCCGCGGGCCTTTTCTTCCGGCGCGTTGTCGATCGAGTCGAAGGAGCGGAACACGATCTTGGGATTGTGCTTCTGCAAAACCTTGGTGATGGCCGCCGTCAACGTGGTCTTGCCATGATCGATGTGTCCGATCGTGCCTACGTTTACGTGCGGCTTGCTGCGAGTAATACCGATAAAGTTTCTTGTACTTCTCGCGCAGAGGCAGGTCTACCGCCTCCAGCGCCGTCAAATAAAATTCTCGTATCTGCGCCTGATTGGCTACGGCCAGCGCGTCATAAACCTGTCGCGCCGTCTTGCCGCTTCCTGCCAGCGCCGCATCCGACTTCTCCAGCAACTGCTCACGCAGAACCCGGTCGAAGTCACGTATGGGAACGCCCTTGCGCTGCAGTAGTCGCAAAAAACTCTCGGCCGCATTGGCAGCAAAGATCCTTCCCAGCGCCGAACCAAGCTGCTGAAACTCCAGCTGCTCTTCGATCGGAATTCCGCCCTGCTGGAACGGCGCCCGCTCTACTGACTGCTGTTCCATCGGAGTGATCACCAATCGAAAAGCCAATCTGCCCGCACGGGCGAGCGTTACTTTTTCTGTCCGCAACCGCAGCTAAACTCTGGAGCTGATGATCGGGATTGAACCGATGACCTCTCCCTTACCAAGGGAGTGCTCTACCAACTGAGCTACATCAGCTTGTATGTCACATCAGCCTTGGATCCCTCCCCTTCGACTTCGCTCAGGGTCGGGATTTCGCCTGCGGGCTCGCCCCTTCGACTTCGCTCAGGGTCACGCCCGCAAAGCGGCTCAACTCTGGAGCGGGAGACGGGAATCGAACCCGCGACCAACAGCTTGGAAGGCTGTGACTCTACCACTGAGTTACTCCCGCCTGAACTGTGTTTCGAGATCCCTCGCGTTGCTCGGGATTTCGCCTGCGGGCTCCCGCTGCGCTCACGCCCGCAAATCTGCTCAAGTTACTCCCGCCTAAATCTGTGCCGTCCCTACGGGACTCAGGTCAAATTCCCACTCTACCCAGGACTCCGCTTCACTCCGTCCTGGGCTAACTGCCGATCCACCCCTTCGGGGTTCTATTCTCGTGCGCCGCACTCGACCAGCGACAACCAAACTTAAGTTTTCACACAGGCGCTTCCGCGCTGGGCTAAATTCAGTTTCGCCGCTTCGGGGCCTTAAGCTCGCGGTCGATCGCTCCCGGCCTTATTCGTCTCGGTGTTCGCGTTCCTGCCTTCGGCTCCAGGTCCAGGTGCGAACGGCGAACATCGCCAGGATCGCCACGGTCGCATACTTAAACTTCGGATCGCTGAGCGTTGTCCACGCCAAGGCTGCCAGCACCGCATAAACACCGAACGCCACTAACAACCGATTCATCCAGCACCAAACATTCAAGTCGGAAAGCTGGTGCACAGGGGAGGATTCGAACCTCCGTAGCTCGCAAGGAGCGGCAGATTTACAGTCTGCTGCCATTAACCACTCGGCCACCTGTGCACATTCGACCGAGCATTTCGCTCTCACCAAAACATGCTTGAGAACCGGATTGCCGAGCCCGGAATCGCCAGTCCCTGCTGTCAAAGAACGCGATGCCAAACGCGTCGCTCCGCGAACCCGGCAAAACTCCGCAACAGCCGCACGACCATACTTCCGCGCGTCTTACGATTGGGAAGCTGCTGCTGGAATCAGTTCTCTAGGAGAGCTGCGCGTCTCGTTTGGCTTGCTCCTGGTACGCCTTGCGGCGCGCTCAAGGTTACGATCATGGAGCTGGCGAAGGGACTTGAACCCCCGACCCTCTGATTACAAATCAGATGCTCTACCAGCTGAGCTACGCCAGCTTGCGTGGTGCGACCTCCGCCGCAAGCGGAGCGAACCAGGCATAATTCTTCCTGCCAGCCGGGACAAACAATGAGCTTAACATAACGGTGATCGACGTGCAATCAGGCTCAGAACAGAAGCAGATGCTTCTTCTTCTTTTTCTTCGACGAGCTCTCCGTAGTCGAGTCAGCAGGAGCCGCTGGTTGCGCCGAACTGCTGGCCGCCGCTGGCGGCGAACCGCCGCTGCTGGTTGCATTCGCCAGATCGTTTACTTGTGTCGGTGGCGGAGGCGACGCGGGCCCACTGCCGGCGGGAGTCAAATCGTTTTTCATCTCCGTGCCGGCCGGCGTGGTTGCCGTTTCGCCGCCAGCTGCGCCATTGGCGGCATCAGCAGGTGCGACCGCGCCTGCTGCCGGAGCTGTTGTACCCGGCGCGGCATCGGAGCGCGGGACAGGCGCGTTCGCCGCCGGCGGTGTGCCGTCATTTATCCGCTCAACTGAAACGTGATTGCCCACGCCCGCGCCAGCCAGGATACTACTCACGCTGGCGTTGGCGGCACGAACCATATCGGGCGCGCTGGCCTGCTGCGGATCCACCAGGGTTGGCTCGCCAACCTTGGCCGCCTCCGACACATCGGGTCCGTGGTGAAAGTTCTCCATGACTTTGCCAATGTGCCCCAGCGAACCGCGGCTGGCGATTTCCGCTTTGTCTTGTGCCACTTCCTGCGGCGTAGCCTTGGGGACTGCCTGCTTCATTGCCTCCAGACGCTTCCTGGCTTCGCCAGCCCGCTCTTCCAGGGGATACCGCGTAAGAATGCGGTCGTAGGCGGCGACCGCTCCGTCGGTATATTGCTTGATGAGCTTGCCTTTCGCAACCTCGGGCAGCCTCGATCGGCGGATGACTTCTATTTCCTTCTCGTAAGAGCTGCCCAACTCGAACAGCGCGTCGTCGGCTCCGCTAAACAGAGGATAGGTGTCGGCTACCGACTTCAAGCGTGCAATAGCGGCCGGGTAGGATTCTCGCACGTAGTAGAAGTGCCCGATCAAATACTCTCTTTGCCCCAGGACCTCCTGCACTTCCAGCAGCCGCTGTTTGGCTTCCGGCACCAGCGGACTGTCGGGAAACTGCAGGATCATCTGGCGATATTCTTCTTCGGCGCGGCGGGCATGGGTGGGATCGCGATCGGCCTTCTCCATCTCTTTGTAATGGATGTTCGCAATCTTCATCTGCGCTTCGGCAGCTTCCGGCATGTTGGGGAAGAAGGTGATGAAGTCCTTGTACTCGCTCTCGGCCTGCGCCATTGCGGCCGAGCCGCCTTCGTCATACCAGGAGTCGCCGATAGCGAGCTTGGCGCGCGCGATGTACTCCGAATCCGGGTAAGTGTTGATGAGCGTCTGCAGGCTGAGGCGCGCAACATCATACTTGCCGTGCTTAATCGCCTCTTCGGCGCGATCGAAGAGGACCTTGTCGGGCTGCTTGGAGTCGACGTTGGCAATCGGATTCGCAGCTTTCTTGCTCTTCTTTGTTTTCTTGCTGCTGGAGTGCTGGGGCGGAGCAGTGTTGGTGCTCTGGCTCGAACTCGGACTAGCGGCGCTCGGAGTAGCTGGGCTCGCACTGCCTGTGCTCTGAGCTGGAGTGCCACTGTTGGTCTGAGTCTGAGCGCCAGTGCTCTGGGCCATGGAGCACAGCGACGCCATTGATCCCACCATGACCGTTATGAGTACGCGACGAAACATCCTAACCACCTTTGGGAAACTACTCTAATAACCCGGCGAGCCAATAAATAGCGCGGGCCGGAAGATTATTACTGGCGCGAATCAGGCGCGCTGCAATGTGGCTTCCTGCGCTGCTCTCAGCAGTGCCCCCACATTGCGTGCCGGATCGCCCTTTCCGAATACATGGCTGCCGGACACGAAAATCTCAGTTCCCGCGCGCGCGGCAGCGCCAATCGTGTCCAGATCGATACCGCCGTCGATCTCAATGCGAAAGTCCACGCCCTTGGCATTGCGCATGGTCGCCAGTTTGCGAACTTTTTCCAGCGTGCTGGGAATGAAGCTCTGGCCGCCGAAGCCGGGATTTACCGACATCACCAGCACATGGTCCACAATGTCCAGCACCTCGCCCAGGGTCTGCACGGGAGTCGCCGGATTGATGGCAACGCCCGGCTGCATGCCGAGGCTGCGAATCAGCTCCAGGCTCCGATTCAGGTGAACGCAGGCTTCCTGATGGACCGTAACCCAATTCGCCCCCGCGTGGGCAAAAGCCGGAATGTACTCATCGGGATTCTCGATCATCAGGTGGCAGTCGAGAGGAACATCCACAGCCTTGCGCAGCGACGCGACTACCGGCGGCCCGATGGTAATGTTGGGCACAAAGTGACCATCCATCACATCGACATGGAGCAGTGTGGCGCCACCTCGCACCGCAGCGTTGGCATCCTCAGCCAGGCGGGCGAAATCGGCCGACAGAATGGACGGCGCTATTTCAATCAAAATGTGTTTCTCTCGCGCAGGGACGCAGAGGTAATTTTAACACGCGGCGTGGGGTGGCCGTGCGCCTCGTAAGTGGCAGACGAAACAGCTCTGAAGGGCCATTTTCCGCGAGCAGAGCGTGGTGCCGCCCCTCCGGTTGCAATGCTCTTAAGTACTGGTTGAGATGGACGCGCCGGTTTATTGCGGAATGTGTGAGGGCGGGATGTTCGGACGGCGCAACGCCGCCGTCCCGCAGGGGGACGGCAGTGTTGGCTACCTGGATTACTGGCGCTATGGGGATGTTACAACTGTAATCGTCGCGAGCAGGAGTCAAGCAACGTTCATTCATTGACTTGGCCAATCATCGGCCCTAAGATTCGGGCCTATGACCGGCGAAACTATTTCCCATTACCGCATCCTCGACGAACTCGGCGGCGGCGGGATGGGGGTAGTGTACAAGGCCGAAGACACTCGGCTTCATCGCTTTGTCGCCGTCAAGTTCCTGCCCGACAATTTGGCCCGCGATCCGCAGGCATTGTCACGATTTCAACGCGAGGCGCAGGCAGCGTCGGCGCTGAACCATCCCAACATCTGCACCGTCCACGACATTGGCGAAGAAGGCGGCCGTGCCTTCATGGTCATGGAATTCCTCGAAGGCATGACGCTGAAGCACCGCATTGCGGGACAGCCATTGGAAACCGAGCTGATTCTTGATCTTGGAACGGAGATCGCAGATGCCCTGGATGCCGCGCACGCCAAGGGCATCATTCACCGCGACATCAAGCCCGCCAACATCTTCGTTACGGAGCGCGGTCATGCCAAGGTACTCGATTTTGGCCTGGCAAAAAATATGCAGCCCGACCCCGACGTCGAGATGGCCAATCAGGCCACCCAACTAACCGCCCGAGGAACGCCGGTCGGCACTGTGGGTTACATGTCTCCCGAGCAGGTCTTTGGAAAAGAACTCGACGCGCGCACCGACCTGTTTTCCTTTGGCGCCGTACTGTACGAGATGGGAACAGGGGTGCCGGCCTTTCGTGGTGAGACGTCTTCCGTCATCGTTGACGCCATATTGAACCGCCAACCCTCCCCGGCATTAAGGTTGAATCCCGACCTCTCACCGGAGTTAGAAGCAGTCATCTGCAAGGCGCTGGAGAAGGACCGCAAGCTTCGTTATCAGAGCGCGGCCGAGATGCGGTCGGACTTACAACGATTGCATCGCGGATTCGAAACCGATCGCTTGATGCGGAGCAGGCCAAGTCCAAGCGGAACGTGGTCAGCCCCGCTCGCAAGCAGCAATAGAGGAAAATTCGCCGGGTTGTTGCTACTGCTGCTGATTCTGGCTGGGGTCGGAGGATACTTCTGGAGAAGCCGAGCCCGAGCACACACCGCCGGAGTAAATGAGGCGTCCATTGCTGTGCTGCCGTTCGCTGATATGAGCCCGGGAAAGGACCAGGAGTATTTCTCCGATGGCCTGGCCGAAGAGCTGACGAATGAGCTCGCCAAAGTGCCCGGGCTGAAGGTAACGGGGCGCTCTTCAGCCTTTCAGTTCAAAGGCAAGAACGAAGACTTACGTACGGTCGGACAGAGGCTGAATGTCGCCAACATTCTCGAAGGCAGCGTGCGGCGGGAAGGCAGTCGAGTTCGCATCACCGCGGAGCTGACAAAAGTGCAGGATGGCTTTCAACTTTGGTCGGAAGAATACAACTCCGAGTTGAAGGACGTCTTTGCAGTGCAGGATGAAATCGCGCGCGCTGTCACTGGGGCGTTGCAGGTCAAGCTGCTCGGCTCCAGTTCCTCGCCCACCGCGGCACGTTCCCAGGCCACCAATCCCGAGGCGTACCAGGCTTACCTGCAAGGTCAATATTTCTTGAATCGAGGATCGGAAAAGGCCAACTACGACAAGGCCCTGGCTTACACCAACCAAGCGATTAAGCTGGACGCGAATTACGCGCCGGCCTGGGCGCTCCGCTCAGCCCTGCTTTCTAACATGGCTTTTGACGGCTTCATTGACACGAGCGAAGGAGTTCGCCGGGCGCGCGCGGATGCGGAACACGCCATCGCTCTTGATCCGCGTTCGGCCCCGGGATACCTTGCGTTGGCGAGTGTACGTCTGGATTATGACTTCGATTGGAACGGCGCTGAAGCTGCCCTGAACAAAGCGGCGGCGCTGCAACCAGGAAGTGTTGA
This sequence comes from Candidatus Korobacteraceae bacterium, assembly GCA_049516475.1. Classification (GTDB taxonomy): domain Bacteria; phylum Acidobacteriota; class Terriglobia; order Terriglobales; family Acidobacteriaceae; genus Bog-257. The sequence continues at coordinate 7,520 of JBEKTC010000078.1, forward strand.
CCTACTTGATTCTCAGGCAGACTTGGAGGAAGCGCGGGGGCGTCTGGACGCAGCCGTCGAGTTACGGAAGCGGACAGTCGCCTTAGATCCGCTGTGTTCTTACTGCTATCTGTACCTGGGAGGCGATCTCTCCGAAACCGGACGGTACGACGAAGCCAACACGGCATTGCAGAAAGCTCTGGACCTGGACCCTCAACAGGGATTCGTTCACTTTGAGCGGGGCCAGATCTTACTGGCGCGAGGGCGCCCGCAAGAAGCCCTGGTGGAGATGCAGCAAGAAACCAACGATGGATTGAAGTTAGCCGGGAAGGCAATGGCGTATCACTCCCTGGGCCGTCAACAGGCTTCGGAAGCCGCATTGAAAGAACTCATCACGACTCATGGTAGCGGTGCGGCATACAATGTCGCTGAAGTATATGCATATCGCGGGGAGGCGGACAAAGCGCTCGAGTGGCTGAACCGCGCCTACGAACAGCACGACTCTGGATTGACGTATCTCAAGACCGATGTGCTGTTGAAGGGCCTGCACCAAAACCCGCGCTACATTGAACTTTTGAAGAAGATGGCTTTACCGCAGTAGCTGGCCGAGTGACCGTGTCGTAAGGCGCCGATCCGTGTATCTCCCTCTACAAAGAAGCCAAAGCCAAATACGCGAGGCCCTCCGTAGCCGGCCGAGATGCCTGCAACCGCGCCTCGACCGTCCTCAGAAATAGGTCGAGTGAGGTTATCAGGCCATTGCACTCAGAATCCCCACCAAGGTCCGCCTGAGAGTGGCGACCCCATCCGACGGCACGGTGTGCAAGGTAAAGTCTTGGCTATTACAGCTAATTGCCAATAGCTAAGGGCTAATTGCCTCTTCAGTACTTCGGCACCTTGGGATCGACGCGCTCGGACCAGGCGTTGATGCCGCCGGCGAGATTGTGCACTCGGGCGAAGCCGGCCTGCTTCAGGAAGTCGACGGCTTTTGCGCTGCGGCCGCCCAGCTTGCAGTGGACGACGATCTCGCGCGAGGGGTCGAGTTCGCCGACGCGCTTGGGCAGGTCGTTCAGTGGAATGAGGTGTCCGCCGAGGTTGCAGAGCTGATATTCATGGGGATCGCGGACGTCGAGCACGAAGAGATCATCGCCGGCATCCAGGCGCTGTTTTAATTCTTCCGGTGTCATGTCGCCGATGGTAGCAGTTGCAGACTCCTGTTCGCCACGGATTCCGCAGAATTGCTCGTAGTCGATCAGTTGCGTCACCGTGGGATGTTCGCCGCAGACCGGGCAGTCGGGACTCTTGCGCACCTTGACTTCGCGAAAGCGCATGGCCAGCGCATCAACCAGCAGCAGGCGTCCGATCAGCGATTCGCCGGAACCGAGAATGAGCTTGATCGTCTCCGTCGCCTGGATCACCCCGACCAGCCCGGGCAAAATTCCCAGCACACCGCCCTCGGCGCACGACGGAACAACGCCTGGTGGCGGCGGCTCGGGATACAGGCAGCGATAGCAAGGGCCATCTTTGGTGGCGAAGACGCTGGCTTGACCTTCGAAGCGGAAGATCGAGCCGTAAACATTGGGCTTGCCCAAGAGCACGCAGGCGTCGTTGACCAGATAGCGCGTGGCGAAATTATCGGTACCGTCCACGATGATGTCGAAGTCGCGGAAGATCTCCAGCGCGTTGGCGCTGGTCAGCCGGGTCTCGAATTTGAGGACGTTGACATTGGGATTGAGGGCGGCAATGCTCTCCGCCGCGGAATCCAGTTTCTTGCGGCCGACATCGCCGGTGCCATGAATGATCTGCCGCTGTAAATTCGTAAGATCGACAACATCGAAATCGACGATACCGAGGGTCCCCACACCCGCGGCGGCAAGGTAGAGCGCCAGGGGAGATCCCAAGCCTCCGGCGCCGACGCACAGGACGCCGGCCTGTTTGAGCTTGAGCTGGCCTTCCATACCGACCTCGGGCAGGATGAGGTGACGCGAGTAGCGTAGGATCTCTTGGTTGCTCAGGTTTGTGGCCGGTTTGTCTGCGGCGCTCGCCATTCAATGGCCTCAGGATTCTCGGTTCGCAATGGGCAGCCCGATGGTCATATTGTCGCATCCTCCCGCTCATTTAGAATCCTTGCGAGGGTGGCATAAATATTCATGGCAGCGATCACTTATCTGGAAGCGATCCGGCAGGGCATCTGGGAGGAAATGGAGCGCGATCCCGCGGTCTTCTGCATCGGCGAGGACATTGGGATTTACGGCGGGGCCTTCAAAGTGACCCACGGATTGATTGACCGCTTCGGTCCGGAGCGCGTGGTGGATACGCCCATCTCCGAGATGGCGATCATCAATGCCAGCTTCGGGGCGGCGCTTACCGGCCTGCGTCCGGTTGCCGAGTTCCAGTTCATGGACTTCATCAGCTGCGCCTTTAACCAGATCACGAACATGTTGGCGAAGGCGCATTTTCGCTGGGGCGCGCCCGTACCGGTGGTGGTGCGCGGCCCGTCGGGCGGCGGCGTACACGGTGGCCCGTTCCATTCGCAGAATCCCGAGACGTACTTCGCGCACACGCCGGGGCTGAAGGTGATCTGCCCGGCCAGCGCGTACGACGCCAAGGGGCTCATCAAGTCGGCCATTCGCGACAACAATCCGGTGCTGTTCTTCGAACACAAATTCCTGTACCGGCGCATTAAGGAAGAATTGCCGGCCGAGGATTATACGGTGCCGATCGGAAAGGCGCGCGTCGTTCGCGAAGGCCGCGATGTCAGCGTTATTACGTATGCCGCGATGGTCTATATCGCGCTTGAAGCCGCTGACATTCTGGCAAAGGAAGGCGTCGAGCTTGAGGTTGTGGACCTGCGAACTGTGCTGCCGCTGGATCGCGATGCCATCCGCCAGACGGTGGAGAAGACGAACCGCGCGATCGTCCTGCACGAAGATACCAAGACCGGCGGCATTGCCGGTGAAGTGGCCGCCATCATCAACGAGGAGTGTTTCGACTCACTGGATGCCCCGATTGCGCGCATCGCCTCGGCCGACAGTCCAGTGCCATTTTCGCCGCCGCTGGAGGAAGTCTATCTTCCGCGGGTGGAGGACGTGGTCCGCGAAGCGCGCCGCCTGCGGAGGTATTGAGCGAGGAGTTGCGCCTGCGATTTCCTTGGCGATTCGAGAGTTTCCCAATAAATCGGGTGCCAAACGTTCGGGTAGTGCTGGCCTTCAGGCCAGCGTCAAGGGCAGTTTGAAAGACAGGGCTTTAGCCCTTGAGATACATCGTCGACGCCGATACCCTGGTGATTTTCGTCGATTCGGTATGGACCTCAGGGCCTAAAGGCCGGTGGATGCTTGAGGCCTAACGCGGCGCTGAAGCGCCGCACTACCCGAGACAGCCACTTCTGGGCGGAGCATCCGTAGTAGGATGATGGATTCTCTGGCTGTGGTTTCAATTACTTTTGCAAGGAGAGACATGCGCGGATTCATCTTGGGAGTCATCATCACGCTGGTGGTGATTTTTGGCGGAGCTTACTTTTACACGACCACCGGGCGCTTCGATACGCGCGCCGTGGGCAACACCGCCAGCACGTTCGAGCGGCGGACAGCGGGCAAGTCGGTGGACGCGTGGGTCGACGGCCACGCCTCGAAGCAAGCGAACCCATTTCAGCCCACGATGGACAACGTGATGGACGGCTCCATGACTTACGACAAACATTGTGCCTTCTGTCATGGCAGCTTGAAACAGCCCGACTCTCCGATGCGTACGAAATTTTATCCCTCTGTACCGCAGCTTATGGGCGATATTCCAGACGATCCCGATGGCCACCTGTTCTACGTGATCAAATACGGAATTCGTTTCACGGGCATGCCGGGTTGGGAAGGCGTGTTGAGCGACGACGATATCTGGAAGACCGTTGTGTTCATCAAGAACTCGGGACAAATGAAGGACAACCCGCAGCAGCAGAAGTGAAGCAGCAATTAGCAATCCGCTCTCTGCCTGCGCTGGGTTGACCACAAGCCACGGCCTCGTCATTGCTGATCGGCAAGCTGTCATGCAGCGGAAAGAGCATAAACGGCGAGCGACAAATCCCATATTCGCGAGCGGCTGAGGGCTAATCGCTAATTACTAATTACTTCTTCTACCCATTCGGCTTCACCACCTTGGTATGTCCCGTGGTCTTCAGCTTGAAAACGTCGCCGGACATCTTGCGATTGATCTGGATATTGCTGTACTTGGTGATTCGATAATCGCTTGAAGGTTCGTCAAACCTCTGTTGCACCGTGACTCCCCGCGCGGGATCGATCCACAACGTTATCGTCTGAAACATGTTGCGCACGCGCGGCGACTTGGGCGTCAGGACAAGCTTGGCCGCATTGATACCCTCGACCTGTTCCGTGCCGCCGTAACTGACGTCATACGAATTGGTCAGGTCATGGCCCCGCCCACCGAATCCCAGGACGAGAAAGCTTTCGAAGGCGGCCTTGTTCTTGCCGGCGCTGTACTCCGTGACCTGGTCGATGGAAGGCTGATAGTAGCTGACCACGCCATTGCTGAACAGAACATATTTCTTGTCCGGCGAGGTGAAGTCGGCAGCCATTTCCATGCCGTCGCCCTGGCGGCGGAAGTACATTGTGCCCTTCTGGAGATCGTGGTCATCGACCACCTTCTGGTAGGTGTCGGCCACAAAGTCACACTGGGCGCTATGAAAGGTCGCCGCAGCCTTGTCCATGGAGTCGAGCACCGATTCCAGATTTTGGGCGTGCGCCACGGACACGCCGCCGAGAACAAGCCAGCCCACAATTGCAATAATCAATTTGTGCATATTTTCACTTGCTAAAGATGGAAACGGAATTGGGACGCGGGGTTGCTTGCGCGATGCAGCCTGGCTCAACGATGCACCCAAACCTTGTAGGCGACGATGTTGTGGTGGCTGTCCTGCACACCCTGATAGCGATCAATGGTAACGTAGCCGGCGATCGGCTCGATGATGTGCAGCAGCGCTTCTCGAACCTCGGTCTCGTCGCCTGGTTTCACGGCTGATGCATCCACTTTGTACAGGAATCCGTCACCCTCCTGCTGCACGATGACCTCAGTCTGATGCGGCGAACGCTCGACCGGTTTGTCGCGAAAGTTGATCCAGATGGGAGCGAGAAAGATAAACGCAAGGATGAGGGTGACCATCACGTCGTAATGGACGTTGCCGCGCGGGTAGGTCCACCAGAAGTAGCGCCTGACCGTTTGTCCAAACTTGCTCATCCCGTAACAAGTCTAGAGAGGCGCACGTTGGAGTGCAAGGAAGGCGGCTGTTCTACGATCATGGGGTCTTGTGGGAGGCCAGCGGGAAGAAGGCGCTCTTGCACCACATCCCCTCGTGATCGCTCGTCATGAGCCAGACTTCTTTGGCAAAACATTTGATCGGCAGATGACGCCGAAGGTAACGTTCAACCGTAGCTAATGTCTCGCCGTTCACTCCATGGGCCACCGTTAAGTGCGGAACTATCTCGGAAAAAGCTCCGTTGTAAGGTTGGCAATCAGGCCACATCTTCATCAGGGTCTTGGTGATTTGTGCAAATGCTTCCGATTTGTCGGGGTGCAAATAGACGGTCGTTGGAAATCGCCGAACTTCAGTGAAGGAGAAAGAAAAGGCCTCAATCGGCATGCAGATGCTTCGCAGAACGCCGACTTCGCCGGCAATCGCCTGCGGCGGACAAAAGGGATAAAGCAGAGTGACGTGCGCCGGCACACCAAGACTGGCGGTCCGATCGTATTGCAATCGCAGTGACGCGACGATTGGTTCAACCTCAGGGATCGGTATGATGACTGCCGATTCATTTCCCATGCAGCCGCCTACGTTCTCAGCTCCACCACCGTCGCGCCGCCGCCGCCCTCGTTCTGCGGAGGCTCGCTGACATTGGCGACGTGGGGATGAATTTTCAGATATTGCCGCAGCGCTTTGCGCAAAATTCCCATGCCACTGCCGTGGACGACACGGAGCCGGATCGCGCCCGCCAGGAACGCGCGATCAACGAATTTCTCCACCGCCTGCGTGGCTTCGTCCACGGTCTGGCCGATGACGTTGATCTCCGTGGGTACGCTTTCGTCTTCGCGCGCCAGAGACACGTTGATGCCACGCGCACGCGCCGCCGCCACGGGATTGCTGCCGGCATGAGCCACCACGCTGGCAAAATCGTCGCGTGCCACCTTCATCTTCATCGGGCCGACGGCGACCTCGAAGGTGTCGTCGTCGAAATAGCGCACGACCTGCCCGTCGCGGCCCAGCGACTTGAGGCGCACGGTGTCGCCAACCGAAACGTGTTTCACTACATGCTGTTGCGCATCAGGGTCTCCGGTATCGGCGCCTGTGCTGTGGGCAACGACGGTGGAGTCGAATTGCTCGCGGAATTCGCGGCGCATCTTGGCGATGCGGCGCTCGGCGTCCTTAGAAAGCTTGAGCGCCTGGGCGCGGTCCTGTACGGCATTCACGGTTTCGCGGGCGCGATACTCGAAGTCGCGCAGCACGCTTTCCAGCTTCTTCTCCAGTTCGCGGAGTTTTTCCTTCTGCTCCTTGCGGCCCTCCAGTTCAAGATGGTTGCGCTGGCGCGCCATCTCCTGCTCGCGGGCGCGAAGCTCGGTGCGCTCGGAATCCAACTGCCGCAGTTCGCTGTGCAGCCGGTCCAGAAAGCGCGAGACATCCTGTGCCTGCGAACTCATGCGCTGGCGGGCATCTCCCACAATGTGGGGGTTCAGTCCCAGCTTGTGCGCGATGTTGATACCTGCCGACGCGCCCGGCACTCCGACATGAAGTTCGAATGTGGGCGCGAACGTGTTCTCATCGAATCCGACGGCGGCGTTCAGTACGCCGGGAGTGTTGGCGGCATAAACCTTCAGCGCCGTGTGATGGGTAGAGACGATGCTGAGACAAGAGACACGGCGGAAGTAGTCAGCGATGGCGACCGCCAGTGCTGCGCCTTCTTCGGGATCGGTGGCCGAGCCCAACTCGTCGAGCAGCACCAGCGATTGCGCGGTGGCGTGATGCGAGATGAAATCGATGTTGGTGACGTGCGCAGAAAACGTTGACAGGTTCTGCTCGATCGACTGGTAATCACCGATGTCGGCGAACACCGAGTCAAAGATGGGCAGCTCGGCGCGGTCGGCGGGAATCGGAATGCCCGACTGCGTCATCAGGGCCAGCAGTCCGACGGTCTTCAGCGCTACCGTCTTGCCGCCAGTGTTGGGGCCGCTGATGATGAGCTGGCGATGTTTGCTGTCGAGCTCGACGGTGAGCGGGACAACCGCAACCCCGCGACTCTTCAGGGTGCGTTCCAGCAGAGGATGACGCGCGTTGCGCAGGATGAGAGCATCACAAAGGGCTGTGTCCGCTGAACGTTCGACCGGTGATGGCGTGACATCCGATACCTGCTGCTGTGACGGATCAAGCGCGGTTTCCGCCAGTAACTTGACTGCGACGCAGTTGTATTCTTCGGCGAAGCGCGCTTTGGCAAACTGGAGTTCCATCTCCGAAAGGACATTCACCGCGTGGGCCAGTTCGTCGGCGCGTTCGCCCAGGCGGGCGGTCATATCGAGAAGGATGCGATGGATTTCCGCCTGCTCTTCTTCCAGCAGGCGGACCAGGTCGTTGTTCTGCTCGATGGTTTCCAGCGGTTCGATGAACACCGTCTGCCCACTGGACGAAGCGCCATGGGCGACGCCCTGCACGCGGCGGCGTTGCTCGGTTTTCACGGGGATGACGAAACGTTCGCCGCGAATGGTGACCAGTTCTTCTTGGACCGCGCCACCTTCGGAAAGCCGCCGCAGATAGGCGCGCAACGACTCCTGGATGGTCCGCTTCTGTTTCTCGATCTCGCGCCGGATGCGCGCCAGTTCCGACGAGGCCCGGTCATCCAGAGTGCCGTCGGGGAGGATCTTATTGCGGAAGTGACGGAGCAGGAGAGTGAAGTCGGCCATGCCCTCGGAAAGCTCGGATACGGCTTGCCACTTTTGCTGGATCGCGGCCGCGGGATGGAGTGCGATCTCGCGCCACTCGGCGGCGCGATCAGCGAGCAGGAGCAGATCGCGAAT
>JBEKTC010000079.1:0-21521 GCA_049516475.1 Candidatus Korobacteraceae bacterium
ATGTCTGAGCCCGTCACCACGATCCAAACCGCAATCAGTGCCAGCAGAAACAACCCGTCAGGGAACAATTGCGAGAAGATGGCACGCAGCTCGTTGAACGACGGCCGATTCCAATAGCCGCCGGAGAACTTGCGCGAGAACGACAGGATCAGTGGCGATAGCAGGACAACCGGAATGATGGAGCCGACAATTCCGGCGATGAGTTTTGCGGATGGCTGACGTCGGGGCTTCCAGCGAAGCAGTTCCCACAACAGATAAGGAACCAAACCCATTGCGAAGTAGTAATGGAAGCAGACGCCGGCGAAGAATGCCGCGCCGAAAAGAACGGCCGGCCAGCGTTCGCCCGTTGCGTTATAAGTCCACGCCCAAAACGACAGCGCTGCCAGCATGAAGTAGATGGCATACGAGCGCGCCTCAAAACCGTAATAAGGCAGGAAGGAACAGGTCGCGACCGAAAGCGCAATCAAGCCATGCAGTCCGTCGGTCAGGCGACGCGCGCAATCGAAGATCAGCAACAGACCGATGACCATCGCCAGCGCCGAAGGCAGGCGTGCCGCGACATCGCCCGGTCCAAAGAGCGAATCGAAGGCCCGCACCAACATGTAATACGTGGGAGGCAGCGCGTCGACGCCATTGCCGAGCGCGCTCCAGATTGCCGTCAGGCTGGGCAAACTCGCGATGTGTAACGTGAACAGCTCGTCGAACCAGAAGACGCGATGAGACGCGATGTAGATGCTGGTGGCGAAGTAGAAGACCGCCAGCAGGGCCGCGACAACGAAGGTCCAGACGCGGGTTACGTGCTGCGCGCCGGCCACGCTGTCCGTGCGTTTGGCGTCGTTAAGTGCGGCGTCGCGCAAAGTTTTACTGGTTGAAATCGGCATGTCTCGGTTGGTGGTGCGATTCCTCCTGAGAATCGCGGCGAGCGCATCACCGGTTGCCTTCCTCCGGCCGCGAGTTCAGCACGCAGGCTTGTCGACAATGAGCTCTGGCTGCGAGTATGACAGGAATTTCCGCAATCGCCAAAATGCCTGTGACGCAGCGCGATCTCGCGATTGCGTCATCGCAAGGTAGAATGTCTTTCGTCTATGGAGAAGCTCCATGCTGCGCCAAGCCAACAACGATCGCGAGTCTCTGCCGCAGCGCAGCGCCAATTCCTATGGCTGAGGAAGTATTGGGACTTGCTGGCGGTCGTCCTGCTTGTACTCGCATCGTTCCCAACGGTGTGGCTAACGCAGCGCGCAGTTACTTTCGTTCCGAACTACGGCCTGATCGACGACCACTGGCACCTGGATAGCACATTCAAAGCGCTGCGCGGCATCTGCATCGGCCGCGACGTAGCATTCACGCACGGCCCCATCTTCCAGTGGCTGTCGTCGATCCCGGCGCGTTCCATGCCGCTATCATTTGGCGCACTGTATGCAACGTGGAACACGGTTCCGCTGTGGTGCGCCATAGTTTTCGCCTATGTCGCATTGCGACTGCTTCTCCCCGAGCAACCGCCGTGGAGGCGCTTCGTGCTTCTGCTGCTGCTCTCTTCCTTCTGGGAAACATCGTTGCGAACGACATTTCCGGTGCTGCTGTTTGCCATCTTTTTGCGTGGCTGGCACGCCGTTAAAGATGCCCGCGTCCGCAGCCTGTTCATCGGAATCGGCGGGGCTTTGCTGTGCGGAATTGCGTTTCTGGTCGCAGGCGACACGGGCATTTATGCGACCGCAGCGTGGTTCATCTGCTTTGGCGCGATTGCCCTGGAAACTCGGCACGAGCACTTTGCCGGCAAGCTGCTCACCGGGCTGCTGGGCTTTGTTGTCGCGGCCGTGGTCATCGCAGTCGTGGTCAACTGCTTCATGGCCAGCCCGCTTGACTTCAAGTTCTGGCACGATTCGCTGGCGCAGGTCGCGGTTTATCGCTGGGCAACGCCAGCCGCGATGACCGACGAAGGGACGGCGCATTTTGTCGGCGGGCTGCTGATCGGGCTGGCGATTTTCGTCTTGCGCTTCGCGACGCGAGGCAAGGCAGCGGCCGCCATTCCGGAACGCACGGCCTTTCTGGCAGGCGCATTTGTCTTCGGATTGGCCCAGATGCAGAGTGCGCTGGTCCGCTCCGATGTTGGCCATGTGATTATCGGAGAGTTCGCGATGATCTTCTTCGCCAGCGTGATTTTGTTCTCGTTCCGGGGCAAAGTCCCGGCGACAATTGGCGTGCTCGTCGCGATTGCCGGATCCATGCTGTTTTCGCATCCAGTGTTTCGTCCCTCCAGCGTCGTCCGTCTTTATGAACAGTTGCGAGATCCGCTGACGGATTGTCCTCCAGGTTATGGCGAATTCGACCGCGCCTGTTACGTCGAGGCGCCGACGCCGCCGATGCTGACCGCTGCGGCCAACTTCCTCAGCGAGCACAGCGGCCCAAACGATTCCATCTTCGTCTTCCCTTATCAAACCATGTTCGGTCTGGCCGCGCGGCGCAATGTGGCCGGCGGATTGATGCAGGCTTACACCGCGAGCGGGCCCTATCTGTCGCGGCTCGAGATCTCCGGCCTCGAAGGCAAATCCATTCCGGCAGCGCTGTACCTGCCCGACGATGACTACAGTCACATGTCGGAAGCCGAGATTGTGCGCTGGTCCCGCAACTATCTCAGCGTTCCCGTGGATGGCATTCCGAACTTCACGCGCGTTCCCGAAGTGTGGTTTTGGATGGTGCGCCGCTATCGCGCAGCAGAGCAGTTGACGCCCGGCGTTGTCGGCTTGCAACGCGACGATTCGCGCGCGAGCCGCATTGCCATGCAAGCGCAACCTCTCGGCTTGCCGGCACGAAGTTACGACATCGCCGAGCGCAGTTCTGTTACCGCTATCGGAGCTCCGAACTGGCCCAGCGGTTTCGACTTTATCCGGCTGCGGATTACCGTTCACTATCCGTTCTGGTGGAAGCTGCGCAAGCCGGAGCGCTTGCAACTGGAGATCACGCGCGCCAATGGCACGCGCGACTTGCAATGGTTCATCGTGCAACCGAATGTTTCGACCGAAGTGTGGTTCTATCCCTGGTCAGGACCAGATCTGGCGCGCTACTTCGATGCGGACGAAAGCCAGTGGCGCTTGTCGTCGCGTCCCGCAATCACGGACTTGCGCGTGCTCGCTACGCCGCTCGATTGGGTTTCCCAACAGCCGGAGTCCATTGTGATCGAATCGGCGGATGCAGTGCGGCTCGCGATGGCGCCGCAATAACGCAATCGCCGATCGCTTCGACATACTGGCAAGGTACACTAGAAATCGGCCCCATGCTCATCATCCCAACCTACAACGAACACGACAACATCGAAGTGCTCGTCTGTCGAATCCGCAAGGCTGCGGGCAATGAGCCAATCCTCTTTGTCGACGACAACTCGCCCGACCGCACCGCCGACGAGATTCGACGCCTTCAGGCGACCGACCCCGATGTTCATCTGCTGGCGAGGCCCAGCAAAGGCGGATACGGCTCTGCCTGCCGCGACGGCATCAAGAAAGTTCTGCAGGAAAATCTGGCTGATTACGTGATCCAGTCGGACGCCGACCTGTCACATCCGCCGGAGCTTTTGCCGCGCATGATTGAGCTGCTCAAGACCAACCCGGTGGTGATTGGCTCGCGATATGTCGTTGGCGGCGGTGCCGAAAATTGGGACATCCGGCGGCGCTTTCTCAGCTTTGGCGCGAATTTTTATGCACGGTTGTTCACCGGCGTGCCGGTGCGCGACATGACTGCCGGCTTTGTCGGCTACCAAACCGATGTCCTGCGCAAAATCAACCTCGAGGCCATACGCTCCGAGGGCTACGCGTTCCTGATGGAAATGAAATTCAACTTGCATCGCAGTGGCACCATCTTCTGCGAGTTCCCCATCGTCTTCTACGAACGCGAGGCCGGCAAATCAAAGTTCAGCCGCAAGATTCTGTACGAAGGCATGCGCTTTCCGCTAAAGGCTCTGGGCGCCAGAATCAGTGGGGCATGAGGCTGTGCCGCTCAACACCATGACCTCACTACCGAACTTGGCCGATCCGCTCCAACAACACCGTGGTCCCATCCCGGTATCGGGTCTTCCATCCGGAGTTGTGCAGCAGCAAGTAGGCGACGCCGCTTTCCTGTCGATACAGGACGTAGCGGATGTGATATTTGTCTAAAATTTCCAGCGTATTCTTGACGCCCATCGCATCCAGGTAGTCGGCGAAGACGCCGTTGTATTCGTAAATATCGATCCGTGAGTCGATAAAGACGGGAATATTGCGCATATTCCAGATAAGGTAGCCGCCCCACAGGCAATCATTAAAGACGCGACCCTGAGGCTGGAACTGCTGCAGATAATTCAGGGCCTTCACAGGATAGTTCTGAATCGTGTCGCGCATCAGCTGATCGCGTGACGGAAACCGCCAGATGCAGCCGCCTATGAGAACTATCATGAGAATCGCATTGAGCCAGGTCTTGTCGATTTCGGGATGGTAGGGCGGCAAGAAGTCCAGTGCCCTGGCCAGCATCGGGGTCAACACGATGGCTGCGAGGAACAGGAATCGGCTGTAGGTCATCGCCGCATAGAAGCCGAGGAGCAGGAAGGCAAGCTCGTCAAGTCCCCAGCGCCGCTTCCGTACCAGCGCCAGCACAATCGTCGCAGCCAGCATGAGGAAGATGATCTTGCCGCGGACGCTGTGGAAGTCGAGGCTCATCCATTCGTCAACATGGTTCACATTCAGCTTCTGCTGAAAGGCGAAGTTAAATGGGTAGAACACCAGATGGTAGGTGTAGGGATTAAGAAAGAGTCCAGCGACGCTCAAACTACCTGCCAGCGCCAGCTTGCGCATTTGAACTGGAGTCCATCGCGTGGCCTCCAGTCGTCCCCATCTTCCCTGGAATAATCCAGCCCCGCAGAAGATGGCAAGCAATACCATGCCGATCAGCCAGGAGCCATGCAGGTTGGCCCAAAGAACGAAGAGCGGCGGCAGCAGCCAGGCACGGTCTTTACCCTGCCTGAAGTGCGCCAGAATGAAAAGCTCAGCGACCAGGCACATCCAGCCTGCCAGCAAGGTTCGCGGACCGAAGGAAACCGTTGCCAGCCATACCGCAAGCCAGGAAGCGACAAATGCAGCTTTAACATTCTTTGAGCTGAGGTACGCCAGTTCAAAGACGCCAAGCAGTATCAGCTCAACCTCGGCCAGCATTACAAGATAGATGCCCCGTATACCAAGCCATCGCCATCCCAGGTAGTACGGCAGCTCGCTAAGCCAGGCTTCATTGATCCAGCGGGAGCCCGTCGCAGTGAAGGAATAAAAGTCGTGATGGACCACCGAGTGGCTGTGTACCAATACCTCCGCATTCCGTAAGTGCCACCAGATATCGGGATCGGCGATGCTGCCGCTGTCGAGCAAGAAGATCGCGGCCCCTAAGCCCAAAGCGAGCAGCACCGGAAAGGAAAAGATCTTCTTCCATAGGTTAGTTGTTAGCTTGGGGATCGCGGCCGGAATGACTAACGCGGAAGCTCCAAGTTCCGCCGTCGTCGCTAGCTCTGCCTGCACAGACTCAGGCTAGCGCGGGTCGGACATCGACTGCCATAAATATCTACGTCTTTGCGCGGAATTCATAAACAGGATGGCCCATTCTGACATCGTGCCGAATGGGAAAAGTCTTTTGCCTGTTCGCTCACATAAGCCTTGGTCTGTGCGTTCACTCCGCCGTAGCATTTTTACAGGAGCACTTTCTTTGACGATGGGCCACTCGGTAGCAGCATCGCAGGTTTCGGCGACGGACAGTCAAGGGTCGAGTTTGGTCGAGACTGCAATGGTGGTGCCGATCCTGGTGCTGATGCTCTGCTTCGCTATCGACATCGGCTACTTCTTTATCGTCGCGGCAAACCTGGTGTCGTCCTCGCGCAATGCAGTCCAGTATTCCGGACAAGGTTTCGTATCGCCCGCTCAGCAACAACTGCCTTCGCCGGGAACTTCAGGATCGCTCTCCGACACCGCAGGAGTGGCCGGATTGGCGGGTGGCGACATGTCGGGCCTGGCCAATATGCTTACTAAGACAACGGTGGAAGTCTGCTCGAAAGAAATTGGCATAACTCAGACTTCCAACGGCTATATCACGAATTGCAGTACCTATCCTTCCGGTTCGTTGACATTCACCCCTGATCAGGATCCGGAATCGACAAGCGGAATGCTGACCCAGCGTGTCGACGTGGTCTACACCGTCAACCTTCCGATTCCAGTTAATTTCTTCACCTTTACCATGCCGCCGCTGACCATACATTGGGCAGCCGAGATGCGGGCGGTCGACTGATGACAACAGCTGTCAGCCTGCCGAAAAAGTCGAAACATCAGATCCCTCGCAGCCTGAAGGCCGCTCGGGATGACGAAAATAAAGGGCCGACAACGGCGCACCCGTTCGGCAAGCTCAGGGCATGGCTAAAGCTGCGCCCTTTCAAAACATGTCGCGCCGTCCGGCTCGCTCGCGAGGAAAGCGGTTCCATGCTGATTGAGTTTGCGCTGTCGGTGTGGACGCTGTTTCTGCTCACGTTCCTGATCTTCGAGTTTTGCATGACCATCTACACCTACAGCGTGCTGAATAATGCCGCCCGTGAAGGAGTTCGTTATGCGATTGCGCATGGAACAGACAACAGCGTATGCAGCGGACCCAGCAGCGGCTGTAGTGACAGCACTGGAGCCAATGTCACCAACGTAGTTAAGGGCTACGCCAAAGTTTGTTTTCATGACATCAGCGGCATGACGGTGACCCCCAGTTGGCCCGATGGGACATCCTCGCCATCCAGTCGAGTAGTCGTGACTATCAACTATCCCTACGTGCCGTATCTGAGTTTGCCGGGGTTTACTACTCCAACCATGCAGGCCACCGCCGAAGGGCGGATTGTTTTTTGACGAGGTGTGTGCCATGACATCAGGTGAGATCCAAAATGTGCTCAGGCCGAAACACCGTTGCCATGAAGCTGGCCAGGCGAGCATTCTTGTCGTCCTGATGTTGAGCCTGTTCCTGCTGGCGGTGTTGGCGTTCGCGGTGGACTACACCAATATCTGGTTTCAACGTCAGCAGATGCAAACTGCTGCCGATGCCGCCTGCCAGGCCGGCGCTATGGATATCTATCAGATTGCCAGTGGGGCGACGATGCCTAACATGGGTTTCGTTCTCGGTACCGCCGGCAACTGCAGTTCCTATAGTGCGAATGGTCCAACCATGTGCTGGTACGCCAACAAAAACGGGTTCAACGGGTATAGTAGCGGCGCGGCGACCGTCTCCTGGACCTTCCCCAGTTCGGTTGCAGGCGTGACTGCTCCGCCTTCTTCCGTGGCCCCGTATCCTTTTCTGCAAGTCTCGGTCTCGTTGCCGGTGAAGACGTACTTCAGCACCCTGCTGACGGCCAGTCAGACGCAACTGGTTGCGGCTAGTTCCACTTGCGGACTGACATCGATCATGCAAGGTGCTCCCATCATGGTGCTGCATCCCAGCATGTCGGGGTCGCTGGCTTACTCCGGCGGCGCATCTCTGACCATTGTGGGCGGCCCGCCGCGCAGCATCGTGGTGAACTCCAGCAGCGCCACAGCCGTCGCGTGCAGCTCCAGCGGTGTCATCGATACCAGCAAGGGTGGGCCGAACTTTACCGGCGCCGACGTCGGAACCTCCGGCGGTCCGCATACTGCTCCTGGTCCCTCGACCGGCTGCTATGGAACCAACGGCAATACTGGATTAACAGCGGGCTTTGATGGAGGAACAACTGGCCACTGGGACTGGCCTGCCAGTCCAGTACCCGATCCCTATGCGGCCGTGCCTGCGGCGGCCGGGATGAGAAGTGTCACGCCACTGACCAAAGTAGCCCACGGCAATGGCACTTATTACTACAATCTGGCCGCGCCCGAGATGGATGGATGTCCCGACACGGCGCCCACAGACTATGGAAACTACAACGACAGCACCTGGTGGACTTGTAATCTGGGTCAGTATGGAAGCAAGAGCTGGTATTGTCGCGGTTGCCATGAATACGCTCCCGGATACTATCCCAACGGAATCAGCGAAAATGGCAACGACGTGATTACCTTCTTGCCGGGTGTTTATTACATGGATGGCAATCTTGCGATCGGCGGCAGCGACAGCATCCGCATGGCCAAGGCCTGCGCCAACTCCCAAGGCGTGGTGAACACGACGCCTACAACCGGCAACTGCAGCCCTATGACCCAGACTGCCGGGGCCAATGGCAACGGTGGCGGAGGTCCCTGGACCTGGCATCAGACCGACGGGGTCATGTTCTACTTTCACGGGAGCGCCGTGCCCGTGATCAGCGGGGCATCGGGAGCTCCCGATTCTCCGAGGGTCGACAAGGCGCCGGCCACCGATTTGACATGCAATGGCAGCACGCCGCCTTCTTATTTGAACTTACCCGTCGCGCTGGATACCAATATCATGCTGGCGCAGTGCACGGCGCAAGGCAGCTACTACGACAGCACGGGGGACACCACGGATTCGCTGGGTACGATACGCGGCCTGCTGATGTTCATGGACCATGCCGACACAGGCTCGCCACAGCTGCAAGGATCGGGAACACTGGCCTATACCGGCACGCTGTACTTCCACTCGACAAGCTATGCGACCATCTTCCAAATTCCCGGGGGAACCACCAGTGGAACGCTGATCTGGGGCAACGTCGTTACCGACCAAATGCAGCTTACCGGCAGCGGTGCTTTGATGATGGCGCTGAATCCCGCTGAAACCACCCCGATCCTCAAGGTCGGCTTGTTGCAATAGACGCAGAAAGTCCTGTTCGGCCTGGATCGGCTCCGTTACGGCCCTGCCTGCTTCGGGCCCGATATCATTTGAAAACTGCGGATGCCTTGCAGGCCGCGACAGCCAAGAGCGCTGAAGTCTCAGGTTTCGTTACCAATGACCGTGTCTTTGAGAGACTGAAGATGCTGGAAACCCTCATGCTCGACGATCTGCGGTGAATAGCATTTCCTTTCGGCGGCGGAATTTCCCAGCGTTACCCGTTATACTTCTGCAACGCCGCCTGAGCGGCGGCATCGAACACCCATGGTTTCGCCACCACAACCACTCACCCAGCAGGACCTGCGCGATCTTGGTTTCGGGGCAGTCGTTTCGCGCGAGAGCCATCAGCGCCTGCTGAATCGCGATGGCAGCTTCAATGTGGAACGCCGCGGCCTGGGCGTCCGGGCCTCGCTGAATCTCTATCACGCTTTGCTGACCATGCCCTGGGGACAATTCGCCCTTCTTGGAATTGGCGCCTACCTTCTGGCGAATGCGATTTTCGCGCTTGCTTATTTGGCGTGCGGTCCCAAGTCTCTGATCACCACTGCGCCCGGAATGGACCTGCCTCCGTTTCTGCGCGCGTTCTTTTTCAGTGTGGAGACCATCTCCACTATCGGATACGGGAACGTCGTCCCCATCGGCATCGGCGCCAACCTGGTGGTTACGGTCGAGGCGCTTGCTGGCTTGATGGGCTTTGCCATTGCAACCGGGCTGGTGTTCGCTCGCTTTTCCCGTCCCACGGCGAATATTGTGTTCAGCAGCCATGCAGTCGTTGCCCCATACCAGGGCGTCAGTGCACTGGAATTTCGCGTGGCCAACGCCCGCTCCAACGAATTGATCGAAATCAGCGCCAAAGTGATCTTGAGCCGCTTTGAGCAGGTGGATGGGGTGCATACCCGGCGCTACTATCCCCTCACGCTGGAACGCGACGGCGTGGTTTTCCTTCCTTTGACCTGGACCGTGGTGCATCCCATCGACCAACAGAGCCCGCTGCACGGCGAGAGCCTGGACTCGCTGCGCAAGGCCAGTGCGGAGATTCTGGTCCTGCTGAAGGCGTTCGACGAAACCTTTTCCACCATCGTTCAGACGCGCACGTCGTACACCTCAGACGACGTAGTATGGGGAGCCCGATTTGCCAACGCCTTCATGGCTGATGCGGCAGCGAACTTCGCCAAGAAATCTCGCCACGGTGACAAGGTCGCCGTCGATATGCGGCTTTTCGACATAATCGAACCGGTTCCCGAGCGATTAAACGGTTGAATATCACTTGCCGCTCGCGCACAATGATCGAACACGGTTATCAGGTGAAGACATAGAGATTCACCACGGACGCACGGCGAGCACGGAGGAAACAGAAGAATAAGACTCCGTGTTCTCGGGGCCTCCGTAGTGAATCGACTTGTCCAAACGGAGTAAATCGAGAGCTCTCGGGCTGGGATTGTTGCAGTGCAGTTATTCAGCTTCAGCGCCGGCAATTTGTGTCCGCCTGCGCCCAAACACAAATGGAGGAATTATGGCTGAAGCAGTTCTTAATGGTATGAGGAAAGCCTCTGGCTGGTCCGTCGCCCTGGGCGTTCTGATGATCATCGCAGGTCTCATCGCCATGGTGGAACCCGGCGTTTCCGGGCTGTTCATCGCGCTGATTGTGGGATGGTCCGCCATCTTCAACGGTTTTGCGCAAATCATCTACGGCTTTCGCACTCACGGTGGCGCGCACATGTTCCTGGAGATCATTCTGGGAATCATCTACATCATCGCGGGTGTTTACCTGATAATGCATCCCGTAGGCTCATTGTTTGCGCTGACCTTGCTGCTGGCCTGTTTTCTGCTGGTGTATGGCATCTTCGCTCTGGTGCTGGCGTTCAGGATGCGGCCGCACAATGGTTGGGGGTGGGTGCTCTTCGATGGCATTATCACCATCCTGCTCGGCGCGCTTATTTGGAAGCACTGGCCGATTAACTCTGAGTGGGTAGTCGGGACCCTGTTCGGCATCAGCATCTTCATCTCGGGCATAACCCGGCTGATGGTGTCGCTGGCCATCCGAAATGTGGCGAGCTCGGCGGCCTGAGTAGGTGGCGAAGTTTCGAGTTTCCAGTTTCCAGCAAACGGCTCCGCCCTAGCCAAATCGAGTGGAGAAAAGCGGGTCCCTCGACTCCGCTTCGTTCCGCTCGGGATGACAGAACGGGGCACCAAACTTGAAACTGTGTAGCTCGCGGCTCGAAACTCGAAGCTTCTACCCGCTCTCCTGCTGTCGTTTCAGCCGTCTGGTTTCGGCTAGTAGCGTCATACTATGCATCAGGTTTTGCATGGTGACGATCCCCACCAGACGCTGCTGATCGACCACGGGAATCATGTTGAGGCCCTGCCGGCCGAGCTTGCGAAAGGCAGAAGCCAGCGAATCGGTGCTCTGCGCAATGTCGAAGGCGCGCACCATGGCCGACTGCACATAGCCGTTGCCGCCGCGGCGCAGCGCGTCCACAATACGTTGCTTGCTGATGATGCCCACCATGTCGCTGCCGCGAACGACAGGGAAGTCATCTTGCAGCGTGTGCACGGCTTTGTGCAACGCGTCTTCCAGCGTGTCGGCCGGCGACAGGGTTGAGAAGCCGGTCAGCATCACGTCTTCCATGCGCACGCTTTCCAGCACCGACTGAAAGACGACCGAGCGGTCTTCGAGCTGCGCACCGACGAAGAGGAAGAAGCCGATCAGCATCAGCCAGGGATTCCACACGCCGAGAAAGATGAACAGCATGGCAAATCCCTGGCCGATAGTCACGGCCAGGCGGGTGGCGCGGACATACTCCATGCGTTCAGCGAAGAGCGCGCGCAGCACGCGGCCGCCGTCCATGGGATAGGCGGGCAGCAAGTTGAAGCCGCCAAGAAATACATTGCCCCAAAACAGCGCGCGCGGCAGGTTAGCGGCGTTGACTAGCGGCCGGCTCCAGAGATTGACCTGCGGCAGAAAGAGAAGGATCACTACTCCCGACACCGCGGCAATGGCCAGGTTCACCAGCGGGCCGGCGATAGAGATGCGGATGTCGCGCGCGGAATCGGGAGTGCGTTGGCCCATATCTTCCATTAGCGTGACCCCGCCGATGGGCAGCAGGATGATGGAGCGCACAGCTACGCCGCTGCGCTGGGCGACGAGCGCGTGCCCCAGTTCATGCAGCACGACGCATAAGAAGATGATGGCGACCAGCGCCAATCCGCGCATGGCGCCCGCAGTGCCCAGCGCGACCGATTGTGTGAACCATACAAACACCAGCAGAAACAGGAAAGTGAGGTGGATGCGGATATCCACTCCGAACAAACGTCCCGCCGGTATCGACCAGCTTCTCATCGCTAAGAACAGCCTCCAGGTTCATTCTATAGCTATCAGCAGTCGGCTATCAGCTATCAGCAAAACCGTACGGTGGAAGCGACGGGCTTCAGCCCGGCGAAACAGATGCGGAACAAGAGTGGCTTCAGTCCTGGGCTCAGCGGCTAAAAAGCCGTATCTTTGATCGCCGTGACGGCACGACTTGAAGTCGTGCCCTGACACAAATCTGAATCCTGCCCCTGATACAAATCTGAATCGCGTCTGACAAACCTCGCCTGTAACCTTCTTGAAAGACCTCAATGAAGAGGTCCGGATTATGTGTCATGTGGCAAACTGTCTGGTGCGCGTTATAGCCGGACAATACCGCAGCCGCCCCTTGCGATCGTTGCCGGGCCTCGATTTGCGTCCCACCAGCGATCGTCTGCGCGAAACTTTGTTCGATATCCTCGGGGCCGCGCGCAGCCTGACAGAAAGCGTCTGGCTCGATCTGTATGCCGGAACGGGCGCGGTTGGAATGGAAGCGCTTAGCCGCGGCGCGCGCGAGGTGTACTTTGTGGAGTCTGCGAAAAAGCACGCCCGGCTGCTGCGCGAAAATCTTGCCGCGCTCGGAATCGAGAGCGGTTACGAACTGCACGGGTGCGAGGTCGCGAAGGCGCTGCCGCTGCTGGAGACGACGGGCGTGGTTTGCGATTATTGTTTTCTGGATCCGCCGTACCGGATGCGGGGCACGTATGAGCAGACGCTGGGCTATCTGTCGCAATCGCGATTGCTGCAGCCCTCCAGCGTGGTTATTGCCGAGCATGAAAAGAAGTTTGATCTCGACGAGCGCTTCGGAGCGCTGGTGCGGTATCGGCGCCTGGATCAAGGAGACGCGGCGCTGAGCTTTTACAAGTTGGCGTGAAGAAGCAGTTGTCGGTGGTCAGTTGTCGGGATTGATCCCCATACCTCTGTGGCAATCAGGAAGGAGTACACCATGCCGATGTCAGGCCCGCACAAACGATGGAAGTACGATCTGCATCCCAGCGTTCAAATGGCGAACTCCGTAATCTCGGAGATGAAGGAGAAGACCGGGCGCTCGCTCGACGAGTGGGTGCGACACGTCAAGAAGAACGGTCCGTCCGCAGAGAAAGAGCGCTCCGCCTGGCTGAAGAAGGAGCATGGTCTCGGCACGAACTATGCTTCCTGGATCGCTGGCAAATCGGTAGGCAAGAGCGACGCATTCGAGGATGCCGGTGAGTATCTGAGGCACGCCGAAGATTTTGTCGACAAGATGTACGCCGGACCGAAGGAACACTTGCGGCCAATCTATGACGAGGTTCTGAGCTACGCCAAGACACTCGGCGACGATATTGGAATCTCGCCTTGCCAGACAATCGTCCCTATTTATCGCAAGCACGTCATCGCGCAGATCAAGCCGACAACGCGCACGCGCATCGACCTTGGGCTGGCGTTGCGTGACACCAAAACGCCGAAGCGGTTGATCGACACGGGGGGATTCGCCAAGAAAGACCGAATCACCCACAGGATCGAAATCACCAGCGTCGAGGATTTCGACGACGAAGCTAAGCGCTGGATGCGAATGGCCTACGAGATGGATGAGTGAAGCAGTTGTCGGGTCGTTGCCAGTCAGCAAAATCTACCTTGGCGTTTTCTTGAAGATGTTCAATTCCACCAGGCCACCTGGACCTTTCACCAGCAATACCTTGTCGTTTAGTTTGGCAGGATATTCTTTGCCCGGGCTCCAGTCGATGAAAACCGCAGCAGGAGCGTTGGCCCGGCAACCGTAGACCGTACCGGCCATGCGCATGAAGATCTTGTACTGGTCTCCATTTTCCGGATGCTGGGCGCTGACCGCGACTTTTTCGATGGATACAACCGTGGCCGTCTGATAGCCTTCGTCCGGGTTTTGCGCATAGGCGAGCATCGCAGCCATGGCGACGCAGCAGAATACGGCAACCAAATATTTCTTCATTGGTGCTCCTCTCCGACAGCGAATGAAAGTATAGACCGAATGCCCGACGCAGGCAGGAATGATGCAGGAACGATTATCGTAAACAATGCGAGGCGGAACCATCCGATCGGATTACTTGTGGGGTAGGGATTTATCGCACCTTCCGGTGGCCGCGCCATAGAGATTGCCAGCGGCGTCGAAGATCAGGCCAGCCACGGGACAAGCACCGTAGCCGTGGCCGAAGCTAAACAGCACCTGCTCCATCCAGCCTCCGCCCGCTGTGGGCGTTAACCCGAACGCCGTCCCGTTCTCGTAAGCCCCTCCTTCGCAGGTCGTCAGGGTCACGGCAAAGATCGCGAGGGCTGCCCTCAATCCGATGGAAAGGCTCTTGCCACGCATGAATAGCTCTCCTTCAGCCCAGATACCCACCAATATTTCACGCTTGCGACAAGCGTTTGTCAGTGACTTATGCCGCAGCAGGTGGTGACGGCAGCTCAATGAGAAACACAATGTCTTGGTTGATCGAACGGGTAGAACTGTTGCTCCGGCAAGGAGGCTCCGTCCAGCGTGTTCCAATTACTGTTGTAAACAGCGTTATCGCAAGTTATTCCGAGAACGGTATCAACCGCCATGCACCGGCCAGTACTTTGCGTACGCCAATATGCCGAACACCAAGCCAGAGCAATAGCTAGATAAAGCAGGTAATCGCTTGCAGGAATCAGCCTGGATGGTTTGTTAGGCTGAATGTCTGCTACTCCGCATGTCGCCGGGGCACGCGTTTGGAGAGATTGCACAGCGTCTCATAGACCACGGTGTCGGAGCAGCGGGCCATGTCCCATGCGCTGATCAGCTCCTGGCCGCTGCGGCCAATCAGGACCACTTCATCGCCGCTTGCGGCTCCGGCGATTCGGGTTACATCGATCAGCGTCAAATCCATCGAGACGCGGCCAACGATCGGCGCACGTTGTCCGCGAATCAGCACTTCGCCGTGACCGACCGAGGGATGAATGTGACACAAGGCTGGATCGTGTCCGCTGCGGACGGAAATTTTCCGCGACAATCCGTCGCCATATCCCACCGACACCGCGGCAATGCGAGCAGGCGCGGAAGTGACGTAGGCGCCGCCATATCCCAGCGGCTGTCTGGCGGGCACATCGCGCAATCCCAAAATATGGGTCTTCCAGGAAAGCACCGGCTTGAGCGGCAGGGCGGGAACATCGGCTACCGGGGCACCGTCGTGGCGAGACGGCGCGTACTCATATCCATAGAGCAGCAGCCCAGGCCGCACGAAATTGTGCCAGGTGTTTGTCCGAGAGGCGACTGCGCCGCTATTGGCCAGATGGCGCAGCGGAGGATGCAGTCCATGATTTGCCAGCGTGCGCAATGCAGCTTCATATCGATCAATCTGGCGTGCCGTGTCGTCATCATCCAAGACTTCGGAAGAGGCCAGATGACTGAAGACGCCCTCTAATTCAATCTGCGGCAGGCGCTTCACGGCTTCGGCAAACGACTCCAGCTCCGAAAGCGGCAGACCCAGGCGCGCCATGCCGGTATCGATTTTGAGGTGGATGGCTAGGCTTTGCGTGAGACCGAGGCGTGCGGCTGAACGAGCGAGATCTTCTGCCTGCTGTAAACGGAAGACGGCTGGGGTCAGGGAATGGCGAATCGCTTCTTCTTCCTCGCCGGGATAAAGTCCGCACAATACCAGGATTCGTCCTTGAACGCCGCACTCGCGCAGCACAACGCCTTCGTCGGTCGACGTGACACCGAACCACTTGGCGCCGGCCTGCTCCAACGCGGGCGCACACTCTTCCACGCCGTGGCCGTAGGCATTGCACTTCACGACGGCGCAGATGGTGACGTCATCGCCGACGTGCTTTTGCACGACGCGAAAATTGTGGCGCAAGGCAGACAGGGAAACTTCAGCCCAGTTGGGCCGCGTCTCAATGCGCGAGGATGTCAGGATTGTTGCCAAGCTTCGATCATACAAGTTGCGGAGGATGGATTACGAGAAGCCGGAATCAAGCTGGAAACCTCCTCGTGTTTGCAGGTTCCTTAACGGGCAGTTTGCTGCTGAGACCTATCCATTTATGGAAAGGCGGGAACGTTCACCCGCCTCTGAAGTCCGACCTTTTCCCGTCCCATCTGATCGATTGTCCGGTTCTTGGCCAGGGTCGGCCAAGTATGTGACATTTCTCCGGGTGCCCACACTAAAGAGCTATTGGTATTTGTCTTTCCGTGGTATAAAACCGTCCTACTACTGGTCAGGCAGTGTTAAGGCCAGTACTTTCGCCGGGACGTCTTGTGCCGGTCGGGAACCACGGAAGCAATTGCCAACAATTAAGTAAAGTAATAAGAAAGCTTCCTAGCGTCCATCATGATTAACGTTATCATCGCCGACAATCAGGCAATCTTTCGCGCGGGGGTTGCCAAGCTCCTGGCTGTGGAAGAAGACCTCCGGATCGTCGGGCAACCGCCCGCACCCGAGCAGATACTCAATGCCTTGGAGAAACTGCGGCCAGCCGTAGTCATCTTATCGACGGGTTTCCTGTCCTTCCTCCCCGCGGTTCAGGAGATTGCACAGAGGCGGCAAATTGCCGTGCTGGTGATCTGCGATAACAGCGAAGACGCTTCCGTCTTCATGCGCATGGGTGTGCAGGGTGTAATTTATCGTTCGGCCAGCGGCTGTATGGTGGTGGAAGCTGTGCGGCGGCTCGCGCAAGGGCAGTCGTTCTTGCAGACTCCGAATTCCGCCGAAGTTGAGGTCAACGATGACCTGGTGGGAGCGCGGGTACGGAAGCGGCTCTCAGACAGAGAATTGCGAATCATCGCGGCCATCGTGCAAGGCTATAAGAACCGTGAGATCGCCGCCCAGCTGTACACCAGCGAGCAGGTCGTCAAGAATGCTCTGCGCAACATCTTCGACAAAATTGGGGTCTCGGACCGTTTGGAGCTGGCCCTTTTCGTCGTGCATCACCGGATTCTGGCCCAGGCCACGGCCACAGTCGTCCTCGATCCGCCGCCCGCGCGAGTTGCTGCTGCGGCCGCGAGCTCAGTCAATCAGCGAGTCAGAGTCGCCTTGCCCTCGAACTCCATTAACTGACTGCCATGCGGTGAGTGGTTCGGTGGCCCGGAAGGCTTAGGCTCGTATCGGGAGACCGCCGCAACCGGCATAGGTCGTTGCGGCCCAACCACTTCCTATTTGCCCGCTATGGTTTTGGAACGCTGTGCGGTTGCCGAATCGGCGCCGTGCTAAAGCTTGGCTCTTTGCAACTTGCGATAGGCCTCGCTTTTCGAGAGCCCGAACTCCTTGGCTACCTGTTTCAGCGCCGCCTTTTCCTCGAGCTTTTCCAGGCCCACCAATTCCTTGACGCGCTTCGCGACCGTATCGCTGGAAGTTGGCGCGTGCGATATCTCTTCCGCTTTTCCGATCAGCAGCGTGATTTCACCCCGGATCTCGGTCCGCTTTTCCAGTTGCGCCAGGACGTCCTCGGCGCGGCCGCGCAGGAATTCCTCATGCAGCTTGGTGACCTCGCGCGCCATCACAATGTGACGCTCCGGGCCGAGCGTGTCCACCACATCGCGAACGCTCTCCACAATGCGATGCGGGGCCTCGTAGAAAATTTGTGTGCGGGGAGAATTGCGGACAGCCTCCAGCGCTGTTTGCCGGGCACCGCCCTTGGCAGGCAGGAAGCCTCCGAAGTGGAAAGAGTCGGTAGGCAGGCCACTGGCGACCAGGGCAGAGAGTAAGGCTGATGCGCCCGGAATCGGCACCACGCGGAGATGATGACGGATGGCAAGCGCCACCAGCCTGTAGCCCGGGTCGCTGACTCCGGGCATACCTGCGTCGCTGACCACGGCCACGTTATCGCCACGTTCCAGATGCACCACCACTTCGGCCGCGCGGGTCAGTTCATTGTGCTCGTGGTAGCTGAGCGTGGGCTTCTCGATGCCGTAATGATTCAGCAGCTTGGCAGTTTGCCGCGTGTCCTCGCAGGCGATCAGGTCCACTTCCTTCAAGGTGCGCAGAGCGCGCAGCGTAATGTCTTCCAGATTGCCGATGGGTGTTCCCACCAGGTACAGCGTTCCCGGAGCAGTGGGATCGCCTTCACTAGGAGCTCCAGAATTATGCATTGCCTTTACCACGAGCCAGTGTAGCACTCCAGCAGTGGCGGCACGGCGAGCATTCAGGAGCGAAAAAGTTCCAACATTCCCGTTTGTGCACGTTCCCATTTAATGCTTTTTTCCTCCGACTTCCTGAGCACAGTGACGTCGCTTGGGAGGAAGCAAGCGAGTCGAGGGAGGCCTACAGCGCGACATGCGTGCCCCGCTTCCGGTCAGGTGCGTTTTGCCTGCTCTTGGCGAGCGATCGGAGAATCGCAGGCGCTTATGATTCAACGCGCATTTGCCGATTTGCCATGCAGGTCCCCCCGCGCGCCGTGATCGGAGGCTTCATGCGCTATTTACTGTGTGTTCTATTGTTCACCTGTTCTCTCTTTGCCCAGAACGAAGCCGAAGTCTCGGCTCCCCAGAATTCAGGAGCTGCGAAGGGAGCGTTCTACGTCGATGGAATTGTCTATCAGTACGCCCGCGAAACCGACCACACCGTGGTGGCCGCGGCCCATTCGGTCATCAACCACAAGTTCCTTGCGGTGAAAGTACGGGTGTATAACGCCAGCCAGCGGTCGGTCACAGTGAAGCCGGAAGACATCCTGGTGGAAGACGTTGTCGCCGGTCACGCCGTGGCTGCAATCCCGGGCGCGGAACTCGCACGGAGAATGCGCAAATCGTACAACATGGCACGATTTGGCGTGAATGCCATGGCAGGCAGCGATTCACCGGACACTCCAATCACCAGCGAGATGACGAGTCCTCAGTTCCTGCAGATGATGCGGGCCATGGCCGCGCGAGCCAACAGCGGCGGAGGAACAACAAACAGCATGCTCTATACCGACACGCCCGGTGCTTTGGAATCCGACGAGGAGACGACCCATGCGGAGGAATGCGATGTAGTATGCCGGCTTCGCACTCGCGAGGCCCAAGGCGCAGATGTACTGGCGCAACTGCAGCGGCAAAATTCGCCTGACTACGTGGAGCAATGTTCGCTTCGGGCCAATACCATTCCGCCGCGGGCCAATGTGGCAGGCGTGCTCTATTTTCCGCTGGGCAAGCTCTCCGAGAGCGCCGCCGCGTCGAACCACGGCAAGAAAGGCCGGCTGGTGCGCGTGACCGTGGCCCTCGGCGGTGAAAGCTTCCAGTTCGTGCTGCCGGTCGAGTAGGAGGTTTGTTCGGACATCTGCCGGATTGACAATGTGACACAATGCGTGACACATTATTCCCATGCCATCCGTGAATATGCGTCAACTTCGTGATACCCGCCAGCTGAAAGCGTGGCTGCGGGCCGGGAAGACGGTGGAGCTGCGCGAGCGGGACCGTTTGATCGGCCGCATCGTTCCCGCCAACGGCGACCAGCCGTCAGCTGAGATGCCCGACTTTGCCGCGCGCGCCAAGAAGATTTTCGGGGACAGGGTGCTTCCGGGAGCGGACCTGCTGATCAAGGAACGTAGACGGGCGCGATATTGAGCATCTACGCGGATTCGAGTTTTTTCGTCTCGATTTACCTGCACGACTTGCATTTTGCGGAAGCGCAACGGCTGGTACGGCAACATGCTCGTATTTGGCTTACGCCGCTCCATCGGGCGGAGTGGGCACACGCCGTTGCACAGCACCTTTTCCTGCGCAAGATGTCTGCTGATGAAGCTCAAAAGGTGTATCGGGAGTTCCAGCGCGATCGTGAAGCCAGGTTCTGGATGGAGGTGGATCTGGCCGATACTGTTTTTGACCGCTGCGTGCAGCTTACGCAGCGATACGCGAGCCGAGTCGCCTTGCGAACCTTAGATACCCTGCACGTAGCCTCAGCGTTGGAGCTTGGCGCTGAGCGATTCTGGACCTTCGATGAGCGGCAAGCGAAGCTGGCCAAAGCAGCAGGGCTCAACCTCTAGGGATAGTTGCGACTCAGTGAGCCTGAACGGCTGAGGCATATTGGAATTGACTGATAGGCTGATGGCTGACGGCTCGCTTCTCACGCAAACGCTGTCTCCGTATACTCGCCGTAGACCTGGCGCAGCGCGTCGCAGATTTCGCCGACCGTTGCGTACGCCTTCACCGCTTCCACGATGAACGGCATCGTGTTCGCCGGCGAGATCTGGCCATTTTCGCCGGCCTTCGGCTCTTGCGCTGCAGCCTGCTTCAGCGCGTCGAGACGGCGGCGCACTTCGTCACTCGATCGGCGCTCGCGCAGGGCTTTCAGCTTCTTGCTTTGCGCCTGCGCAACTTCTTCGCCGATGTAGAGAATGTGCGGTGAAGGCTCGTCGACCACGAACTCATTGGCGCCGACTGTGATTTTCTCCCTCGCTTCGGTGGCGCGCTGGAACTGATAACTGGCCTCGGCAATCTCCTTCTGCGGATATCCCTTCTCGATGGCCGCAACCATGCCGCCCATCGCGTCGAGCTTATTGAAATAATCGAAGGCGCCATTCTCCATGTCGAGCGTGAGCCGCTCTACAAAATACGAGCCGGCGAGCGGGTCGACGGTCTGCGCCACGCCTGATTCGTAGGCGATGATCTGCTGGGTCCGCAGCGCGATGCGCACGGCTTCTTCCGTTGGCAGCGCCAGTGCTTCGTCGTAGCTGTCGGTGTGCAGCGACTGCGTTCCGCCCAGCACGCCCGCCAGCGCCTGAATCGCCACGCGCGCGATGTTGTTCAGCGGCTGCTGCGCGGTGAGCGAGACACCTGCGGTCTGGGTGTGGAAGCGCATCAGCCAGGTGCGCTGGTTCTTCGCGCCGAAGCGGTCCTTCATCAGCCGATACCAGATTTTCCGTGCGGCGCGGTACTTGGCTATCTCCTCGAAAAAATCGTTGTGCGCGTTGAAGAAGAAGCTGAGGCGCGGACCGAAGTCGTCGACGTCGAGCCCGCGACGCCTAGCCCACTCGACGTATTCCACGCCGTCGTACAAAGTGAAGGCCAACTCCTGGAGCGCGGTCGAGCCAGCTTCGCGGATGTGATAGCCACTGATCGAGATCGTATTGAAACGGGGCGTGAATTTTGATCCAAACTCAAAGGTGTCGATGACCAGCCGCATGGACGGCGCCGGAGGATAGATGTATTCCTTCTGCGCAATGTATTCCTTGAGGATGTCGTTTTGAATCGTGCCCGAAATCTTTTTCCAGTCCGCGCCTTGTTTCTCCGCAACCACTAGATACATTGCCCATAGAACGGATGCGGGTGAATTGATGGTCATCGATACGGTCGTCTTTTCGAGATTGATGCCACCGAAGAGGATTTCCATATCTTCGAGGGAGTCGATGGCGACGCCACACTTGCCCACCTCGCCCTCGCTCGCCGGATCGTCGGAGTCGTAGCCCATCAGCGTGGGCAGATCGAAGGCTACGGAAAGGCCGCCGCCGCCGTGCT
>JBEKTC010000080.1:0-14349 GCA_049516475.1 Candidatus Korobacteraceae bacterium
CGGGAACGCCGAGCAACGAGCGGGTGAGCCAATCGAGACGTTCCGGAAATCGTGTTTCGCTGGACCTCTGTCTCGCCTTCCGAAGCTCTTCCGCCACGGTGCCACCGAATGGCTCGTCAGCTTTGGCTTCAATGCAAATGGTTACCACACAACCATCCCTCTCGGCCTGCAATGAGAGGTCGTGACAGCGTGCTCCCCGACTGCTGAACGGCAGAGCCGTTTCATGCTCCGTGATCCCACTCTTGATTACCGTGCGCCTTGTGCCTTCCTGAGACTCAAGGAGTTGAACCAATTCGGCTGGCCCCGCAGGTTCTCCATTGCTGGTCCAACTCCATCCAAGTTCGAATGCGCTGCGGCCCTCTTTCCAATGCTGTTCTTTGCGATAAGGAGGGAGCGCATGCTTTTCCCAATCAGCAAAGGATCGGATCTGTTGTCCGGCGTGGCCCCTGATTTCAAGATGGCTGTCCACCGCCTTCTGAGGCGGCTGTGGATGCCGTGCCGTGCCGCCTCCCGGCAACTCGTCGTAGACCATCTGTACCTGTGCCCACGTGGATGATTTCCGCCAAGAAGCATTCTGACAAGGGATGCCGCGGAAGAGGTAGTCAATCGCCGCTTCGGCGGCATATTGCCAGTTCCGATTTCTTAGCAACCGCTCGACTCTGGAATCGGCTCGGAGATCGTTTTCATTTTTCACGGCTTTATTCTAGCGGCTTCGCGCCACCGTGCGAAACCTATCATCACAACTGCACCGGGCCAGTTCGTCTATCGCCCGGTCCACTCCAACTGCAACGACTTCTCTTTCGCAGCCATAACTCGCAACTCCGGATCGCCGGTTACCAGCGGCGCACCCTGCAGCATTGCCGTGGCTGCGGCAAAACCGTCGGCGTAGGAAATGGCGTGACGCGCCTTTAGCGTGGCCGCCAGCATGACCAGCTCGTCATGGGCCGAGACGGTTGTCACACGCGGCTGCAAGGTCTGCAGCACCCGCTGCCCATACGCCAGGTTGCGAGCTTTCACGGAAAGATAGAAGACCTCGCCGACATTGACGATGTTCATGGACAGCCTGCATTCTCGGCGGTCGGCGGCTTGCAACAGGGCGCGCACGCGGTCCCCAGCGGGCTGTTGGCCTTTTAGCCAGACCATGACAGCCCACGCATCCAAGACCAGGTCTCTCATCTGGCCCTGGCTTGATCTTTGGCAAGTTCGGCTTTGCGGTCCTCTCGCATGATCCTCTCGACATCAACACCGGCAAGAGTTCCCTCTAACGCGTCGAGTGGGAGTGGAAGAGCGGGCTTCAGGTGAAGAGCCCAGGCCTCAAGCGCCTGATCAACGGCCTCTTGCAGGGTCACGCCACGGCTCGCGGCCAGGCTCTTGATGCGGCGCAGCTTCGCTGCGGGCAGCCTCACGGAGAGTACCGCAATTTGCTTGCTTGCTGGCATGCTTGCATTCTAGCACCAAGCACAAACCCCTAGGACGGTGAGGTGCCCGGTTGCTTCAACTGCGGCGATTGCCGTCGCTGGGAGGTGGGCATAAAATACGCTTGTCGAACACAAGGAAGAATGCAGCGATGACCATTGAACTGACAGACGAGCAAAAGCGGATGATTGATCTCGCCGTTGCTTCCGGGGCCTACCACAACCCCAATGAAGTGATCGAGACGGCGCTTGCCATGCTCTACGAAGATATTGAGGACGGCATCATCTCGGACGCGCGGGCCGGAGAGCCGCGTTTTAGCTTGGATGAGGTTGAGGCCGAACTCCGCTCGCTCGGCAAGATCAAGTGACGGTTTATGCAATCACCTTTGCGGCGTCCGCGAAGAAGGAATTTCGTGACCTGACGGCGGACGTCATCGAGCGCATCCTGCCAAGAATACGTGCACTGGCAAATGAGCCGCGACCTCCAGGCTGCAAAAAGCTTCATGGCTATAAGGACCGTTGGAGAATCCGGATTGGTGATTACCGGGTGGTCTATACCATCAACGATGCCGCGAGAACAGTCGATGTGACGCGGATCGCCCACCGCCGCGACGTGTATGAGCGATGACCGCGGGCCCTCTCGTTCCCATTGACAATGACCGTGCGACTGCCCCCAAGAAACCTGCTACCGCCCAAAGGGTTGGCCGTGGCCTAGGATCTTGCCCGGACACCTCGGAATCCCATGTCTCACACCCACGTGACCGGGCTCACTGCGCAGCTTTCGCCCTGGGTGCACCATGTGGACAAGGAGAAAAGTGTCCCCACTTCATGGGTCTAATGACGCTTTCACGACAATATGAAACGGGTGCTCATCCTTGGAGCTGCAGGACGAGATTTTCATGATTTCAACGTAGTTTTTCGCAACAACCCCGAATTCCAAGTCGTAGCCTTCACTGCCACTCAAATTCCTGACATCGCCGGACGCCGCTATCCCGCGGAGTTGGCCGGCAATCTCTACCCCGACGGCATTCCCATCCTGGAAGAAGACAAGATGGAGCAGATCATCCGCGACCAGCACGTGGATGCCGTGGTCTTTGCCTACAGCGATATTGCCTATCCGACGCTGATGCATTTGGCCTCGCGGGCGGTGGCCGCCGGCGCCAACTTCCAACTGCTGGCTGCCGCGCGCACGCAACTCACTGCGAAAGTGCCGGTGGTATCGGTATGTGCGGTCCGCACGGGCTGCGGAAAGAGCCCGGTATCGCGCCGCATCGCCGTCGAGCTGCGCAAGCGGGGCTGGCATCCGGTGGTAGTCCGTCATCCCATGCCCTACGGCGACCTCAACGAACAACGTGCCCAGCGCTACGCATCGCTGGCCGACCTCGATCGCAACAAATGCACCATTGAAGAGCGCGAAGAGTACGAGCCCCACATCGTCGAAGGCACCACTGTCTATGCCGGAGTGGACTACCAGGACATCCTGCGCCAGGCGGAGCTGGAAGGAGATGTGATCCTGTGGGACGGCGGCAACAACGACACGCCGTTCTATCGTCCCGATCTTGCCATCGTGGTGCTCGATCCGCATCGCGCCGGCCACGAACTTGGCTACTATCCGGGCGAAGTCAACTTCCGCAGTGCCGACGTGCTGATCATTAATAAGGTTGACACCGCCGATCCCGACGGCATCAAGACGGTTCGCCGCAACATCGCTCTGCATAATCCCAAGGCGCGGGTCATTGAAACCGCCTCCCGGGTGACGGTTGACGATCCCGAACTGGTGAACGGCAAGACTGTGCTGGTGGTTGAGGATGGTCCAACCCTCACCCACGGCGAGATGCCCTACGGCGCAGGCGTCGTCGCGGCCAACCGCTATCACGCCGCAGCGCTGGTCGATCCGCGGCCCTATGCCGTGGGGTCCATCCAGAAGACCTTCCAGAAGTTTCCCCACCTGTGGCGGGTGCTGCCGGCCATGGGTTACAGCGACACTCAGCGGCATGAGCTGGAAGAAACCATCAAGCGCGTGCCCTGCGATCTGGTGGTGGTTGCCACGCCTATCGATTTGGCCCGTGCCATCCGGCTCGACAAGCCCTATGTGTGCGTGCGCTATGAAGTGGAGGAAATGGGCAAGCCTGCAATCAGCGCCATGATGGAGGAGTTCACCCAGGTGCACCAGCCCGCATTGGCCGGCGCAGGGAGGTGACCATGCTCGGCAAGGACTTTCTCTCGATTCGCGACTTCACGCCGCAGCAGATCCGGCACTTCTTGCACGTCGCTACGCAGTTGAAGGCCCGCCCTAATGACTACCAGACGGCGCTGAAGGGCAAGACGCTGGCCATGATCTTCGAAAAGCCATCGTTGCGCACCCGCGTCAGCTTCGATGTTGGCATCGAGCAACTGGGCGGACATCCGCTGTATCTCTCGCCCGCCGAAATCAGTCTCGGCAAGCGTGAGTCGGTACATGATGTGGCCAAGAACCTGGAGCGCATGGTCGACGCGATCATAATTCGCACCTTCGATCATGAAATCGTCCTGGAAATGGCACGGTGTGCGAGCATTCCGGTGATCAATGGACTCACCGATTACAGCCATCCGTGCCAGGCCATGGCGGATTACCTGACCATATTGGAAGTGAAGGGCCGCATCTCCGGCCTGAAGATCGCGTATATCGGCGATGGCAACAACGTCGCTCGCTCCTTGCTGTTCCTGGGAGCGCAACTGGGCGCGGACGTGTGGATCGCGACTCCGCCCGGATACGAGCCCGACAACGAGGCCATCACCTGGACACGGAAGCGCTGCGCGGAAACCAACGCGAATCTCACCATCACTCACGATCCTGAGATCGCCGCCTTCGCTGCCGACGTAATTTACACCGACGTTTGGACAAGCATGGGGCAGGAATCCGAGATGGAAGCGCGGAAGCAGATCTTCGCTCCCTATCAGGTCAATTCAGACTTGATAGCGCGCACCAAGGCGGATGCTATTTTCCTGCACTGTCTGCCGGCGCACCGGGGCGACGAGGTTACCGACGAGGTGATCGACTCGCCGTGTTCCTTCGTCTTCCAGCAAGCCGAGAACCGGCTGCACGCGCAGAAGGCAATCATGCTGGAACTCATGAAAGGCGCGTACATGAAAGAACGCGAAGTGACGCGCGAGCCGATGCTGGAGTTGGTGAGGTAAGGGTAGAGCGGCGCTTCAGCGCCGCGTCCGGCGGCCAAATGTCGTTGGAGCTGAGGTGGTCATTTGAAAAATGACCACCTCAGCCAGACTGGAATATAGGACGGGTCCGACGCCGGCCTGAAGTCCGGCTCTACCCAGCGAACAGGGTCACTAAGGAAACCTATGTCGAAGACTGCGCTAGTCGCGGTTGGAGGCAACTCTCTCATCCGAGCCGGTGAGAAGGGGACAATCGTCGAGCAACTGGCGAACGCACGCCGCACCGCGCGGGCGATGGTCGGGCTCATTCGTCTCGGCTATCGTCTGGTGATCACCCACGGCAACGGGCCGCAAGTGGGAGCACAGTTGCTGCGCTCCGAACGCGCCTCCGATGTGGTGTACAGCCAGACGCTCGACGTTTGCGGCGCAGCCAGCCAGGGCGAAGTTGGATACTTGCTGGAGCAGTCTCTGCGGAATGAACTGGCCGAGGCCGGCATCGATTTTCCGGTTGTCAGCCTGGTCACGCAGACCGTGGTCTCGCCGGACGATCCCGCCATGCTACAGCCCTCCAAGCCCATTGGCCCGTTCTACTCGCGCGCCGACGCCGAAGAACGGAAGCGTCTGCTCGGCTGGCACATTGTGGAAGACGCGGCGCGCGGCTATCGCCGTGTGGTGCCCTCGCCGGAGCCGCTGGAGATTGTGGAGTTGAACGTCATCCGCTCGCTGGTGGCGCGCAGGGTGGTGGTGATTTCTACCGGCGGCGGTGGCATTCCGGTGATGCGCGTCGGCGGACAACTGCGAGGGTTAGAGGCTGTCATCGACAAGGACCGGGCGTCGGCGCTGCTGGCGGCTCAGCTTCACGTCGATCTCTTCGCCATTTCCACCGACACCGACTACGTTTACCTGAATTACAGGAAGCCCGGCCAGACGCCGCTGACCTTCGTCACCGTGTCGCAGTTGCAGCAATACCAGCGTGCGGGGCATTTTCCGCCGGGAAACATGGGCCCGAAGATCGAGTCGGTGATTCATTTCCTGCGCAACGGCGGCATGGAAGCTGTGATCACGTCCTTCGAACTTCTCTGCGAAGCGGTGGCCGGCCGAGCCGGTACGCGTATTGTTGGCGACGCCGAGCCCACACGCGCGACTGCCGCACAAGAATTGGAGGAGCCGGTTCTCCGGTAGGCCATGCCCATTCTGCACGTACCGCCCAAACTGCGAGAGGACAAGCTGGAACGCTCCCATATGACATTGAGGCACGTTGTCGAGTCGCAGCAGTTTACGGTTCCGTTGCTGATGGAGCTGTTCGACCGCTCGCGGGGGATGGAACACGTGGTGGCTCGCGGCGGAACACTGGATTACCAGAACCGAATCCTCGCCAGCCTGTTCTACCAGCCGTCTACGCGCACGCGCTTCTCTTTCGAAGCTGCCATGCACCGGCTGGGCGGACGCGTGCTCTCCACCGAACATGCTCGCGCCTTCTCATCGGAGATCGAGGCGGAGCAGGTGGAGGATTCCATCCGCATCATCGGCAGCTACTGCGACGTAATCGTCATTCGCCATCATGAGCCGGGCGGTGCAGAGCGCGCTGCCAAGGTTTCGCCCGTTCCCATCATCAATGCAGGCGATGGCGACGGCGGCCAACATCCCACACAGGCTTTGCTCGACTTGTACACGATTTACCGCGAGCGACCACTCGACGGCCTGAGTGTGGCCTTTATCGGCGAGCTTGACCGCGGCCGCACGGCGCGATCGCTGGCCTATCTGCTGGCGAAGTTCGAACGGGTCAAGATATTTTTTGTCAGCCCGCCTGAGCAGCAGATGCGTAGCGACATCCTGCAGTATCTCGACCGGCACGGCGTCCGCTACGAACTGGAGTCGGACATCGATCGCGTGGTCGGCGAAGTGGACGTTATCTATCAGACGCGCATTCGTCCCGACCGGCTTCCGCGCGTAGCCGGCTCGCAGCGCTATGCCATCAACTCGTCGGTGCTGCAGCGCATGAAGCCGGACGCAATGATCATGCATCCGCTGCCGCGAACGGTCGAATTGGACAAGACGGTGGATGACGACCCGCGCGCGCTCTATTTCCGCCAGGCCGCGAATGGGTTGTACGTGCGAATGGCGTTGTTAACGATGCTGTTGGAGTAAGGAAGTAACTAGTTACTAGTTACTAGCTGCTCTCACACGAGGACCTATGCCCGTTATCGATCAATTGCTGACCAAAGATTTCATCGAACTCGAAGAACTTTATGGCGCTCACAACTACCATCCCCTCGACGTCGTCATCGAGCGCGCTGAGGGCGTGTGGGTTTATGACGTTGAAGGCAATCGCTATCTGGATTGCCTGGCGTCGTATTCCGCCGTCAACCAGGGACATTGCCATCCTGAAATTCTGAAGGCAATGTTCGAGCAGGCGCAGAAGGTCACCCTGACCTCGCGCGCCTTTCGCAATGACCAACTGCCGTTGTTCTACCAGCAACTGCACGAGCTGACCGGCTATGAGACGGCGCTGCCGATGAACTCCGGCGCCGAGGCTGTGGAGACCGCCGTGAAGGCGGCGCGCAAGTGGGGCTACAAGGTCAAAGGCATTCCCGATGGCCAGGCCGAGATCGTGGTCTGCGCCAATAATTTTCATGGCCGCACGGTTACCGTCATCAGCTTCTCCACGGACGAGCAGTACCGCGACGGCTTCGGCCCGTTCACACCTGGCTTCAAGATCATTCCATTCGGCGATGCCGTGGCCCTGCGCGACGTCATCACGCCCAACACCTGCGCATTCCTGGTGGAACCGATTCAGGGCGAAGCCGGTATCGTCATTCCGCCCGACGGCTTCCTGCGCGACGCAGCCGAGATCTGTCGCCACAACAATGTGCTTTTGATAGTCGATGAGATTCAATCCGGACTGGGACGCACCGGCAAGCTCTTCGCCTACATGCATGAAGGCATCGGGCCGGATATGGTGATCGTCGGCAAGGCGTTGTCAGGCGGCTTCTATCCCGTCTCGGCGGTGCTTTCGTCCAAGGATATCCTCGGCGTCTTCCATCCGGGCGATCACGGCAGCACCTTCGGCGGCAATCCGCTGGGCTGCGCCGTCGCTCGCGCCGCACTACACGTCCTCATCGATGAGAAACTCGTGCAGCGCTCCGCCGAACTGGGCGATTACTTCCTCAGCAAGCTGCGGACGCTCCGCAGTCCTCACCTGCGCGAAGTCCGCGGCAAGGGCCTGTGGATCGGCATCGAGCTGGACGTTTCGGCTAGGCCATACTGCGAGGCGCTCAAGGAACTGGGCATTCTCTGCAAAGAAACCCACGACCACGTGATCCGCATTGCCCCGCCGCTGGTCATCACGCGGAAGGAGATCGACTGGGCCTTCGAGCGGATCAGGAAGGTGATCGAAGAGCAATCGTAAGATTCATCTGCCAGATAATCCTGAGGGGCCGCCGATCTGGGCGGCCCTTTGTCTTCGTTTGCTTTGGGTGAATCCCCAGTAACCAGCCGCCTTTATCGTCATCGTACCGCGCGGAGCACATCCAGCTAAACCACCTGTCATCAGATGATTAGACCGTAATGTGAAATTAAGTTGACTCTCCGTATAAGAGAGCGCAACAGTAGCTCCAACGCCGGGAAGGCAGGCGGCCTATGGCGGCCCGGGTGCGCATGCTTCTTGCGCGCGATCCAGGCAATTCTGGAACGACAAGGAGAGTCAGATGGCAAATCAATGGTCAAATGCAGCTTCTATTTTCGACATCAACTCGCGACCGGTAACCTCCGCGCTCTTCTTAGGACTGATGTTCGCGATAGCTGTGACCGCCGCTCCGGCGGCGCAGGCTCAGACCTTAAACGTCTTGCATACGTTCAACGGCTCGCCCGACGGCGCGGACCCCGGCCCGGGCTTAACCGCAAGCGGGGCAACCCTGTATGGCACGACCGAGTACGGCGGTAATCTCGCCAATTGTGACGGAAGTTGCGGCACGGTTTTTAAGATCGCACGCAGCGGCTCGGGCTGGATCGAAACGCCGATCTATAAATTCACCGGTGTTCCCGACGGAGCGAA
This sequence comes from Candidatus Korobacteraceae bacterium, assembly GCA_049516475.1. Lineage (GTDB taxonomy): Bacteria > Acidobacteriota > Terriglobia > Terriglobales > Acidobacteriaceae > Bog-257. The sequence goes on from JBEKTC010000080.1 coordinate 8,623, forward strand.
TCCCATGGCCCGCGTCATCGTTGGGCCGGATGGCGCCCTGTACGGCACCACGGTCATGGGCGGGACCGGCTCTTGCGACATCGGCAGCAGAGGTTGCGGCACCGTGTTCAAACTGCAGCCTCCGCCAACTTTTTGCGCGAGCTTTCTTTGCCAGTGGAGAGCGACCATCCTCTATAGCTTTGCCTCATTTGCCGACGGGGCCTGGCCGGAAGCCGAGCTCGTTTTCGATCAGGCCGGCAACATCTATGGCTCGACCATAACGGGTGGCACCGGACCATGCAGCTACGGTTCTTACGGCGGCTGCGGCACCATCTTCAAGCTCACCCCCAACCGCAACGGGAGCTGGAGCAAGAGCACGTTGTACTCATTTCAAGGTAGTCCCAACGATGGAGCAGGGCCCGGCAGCGCACTGGTGCTGGACCAGGCCGGCAACATCTACGGCACCACCGGCGGAGGGGGATTGCAATGCCCTTACGACGAACCATGCGGAGTGGTTTTTCGGCTGACGCCCTCGGGCGCCGAAACAATTCTCTACTTCTTCACTGGCGGCTCAGACGGCTACCTTCCCGAGTCCGGATTGATCTCTGACGGCCACGGGAACCTGTTTGGCGCTGCCGCCGCCGGCGGTCAAGGGATAGATGGGGGTAACGGCACAGTCTTCGAATTGACCCCAGCGCAAGGCGGCGGCTGGAACTTCAGCGTGCAGTACACCTTTGATTATTACAACGGTGAAGCCGATGGTCCTGGGCCGCTGACCATCGATGCAGCCGGGAATATAGATGGGACCTCAGGTGGGGGCGGACCCTACGGCGGTGGCACCTTATACCAACTGACGCCCTCGAACGGAGGCTGGAGCTACCGCACGCTGTATAGCTTCGGTTTCGGAGATGGGAGCCAGGGCTTCTTTCCCGAAGGAAAAATTGTGCTCGACGCCGCGGGAAATCTGTACAGCACATGCTCGGAGGGTCCTTATCCGTCTCCAGATGATGGCACGGTGTGGGAGCTCATGCCGTAAGCAGTTGTCGGTTGTCAGCTATGCCGACGATGGAAATAGCCCACATTGTGGGACACAGACGAGTCATGGTGGGTTGATCGAAACAGTAGTTCGCGAAGGAGAATTGCTATGACGCACTCGCAGCAACATCGGGGTTCTGGATGCGCTCGGCTGGCCGGAGTGGCCGGTCTTATCATATTGCTGGCAACAGCGATCACTGCGCAGGCCCAAACCTTCACCACATTGCACAGCTTTACTGGAGGCTCGGACGGAGCTAACCCATACGCGGGCTTGACCATGGATCAAGCAGGAAATCTCTACGGCACAGCCGGGTACGGAGGATACACCGGCGGCAGTTGCGGCTCCTCTGGCGGCTGCGGCATCGTGTTCAAGCTGAAGCATGAGGCTTCCGGCTGGGTCTTATATCCGCTCTACCAGTTCACTGGGCCCGATGGAGCCTCTCCGCAAGCCAGAGTGATCATCGGCCCGGACGGCAATCTCTACGGCACAACCACGTATGGAGGCACTGCTAACCAGGGCACGGTCTTCAAGCTGAGTCCTCCACCCTCTGCCTGCAGATCCTTCCTCTGCCCATGGAGGGAAACCGTTTTGTATTCCTTCCAGGGAGGCAGTGACGGCGAGCAGCCCCAACTGGCCGACCTGGTTTTCGACCGGCAGGGCAATATCTACGGAACCACTCCGTACGGCGGTACCGGGTCGAGTTGTTATCAGAGCTGCGGCGTGGTTTACCAGCTTACGCCCTCCAATGGCGGCTGGACGGAAAGCATTCTTTACCGCTTCCAGGGAGGAAATGACGGCGCATATCCCTTCGCCGGCCTGATTTTTGACGCCGCAGGAAACCTTTACGGCGCTGGGGAATACGGCGGGGCCAACCTTTATGGCGTGGTCTACAAGTTGAGCCCCTCAGAAGGCGGCTGGACCGAGAGTGTCATTTACGCCTTCACCGCCTTTTCTGGCGAACCTTATGGCGGCTTGATCTTCGACCAGGCCGGCAATCTCTATGGCGTTACATCTGCCATCAATGCCGGGGAGCCTGTAGTGTACGAGTTGACGCCCAGCGACGGCGCCTGGACGTTCAATCCGCTTTATACCGTCTCCGACGCGTATCAAGGCTCCTTTGCCAAGTTGACCATGGATCCCGCCGGCAGGCTCTACGGGACAATCTACGAAGGCGGCCCAGAGGTCTTTCAGTTAACCCCCTCGGACGGCCAATGGACACTGACTGGCTTTAGTGGCAATGCCGGGGCCGAGCCGTCTGACAACGTCATTCTCGACGCCAGCGGGAATGTCTACAGCACGGCGAGTGCGGGCGGCACGTATGGCAAGGGAGTGGTCTTCGAGATCACGCCGTAAGGCAGTGGCCAGTTAGTGCAACCAATATGGAATCCCACAATGTGGGAGGTTTAATGCCATCGCGTCAGGGTTGTGATGGATTCAGTACTTCCGCATGTGGATTTCGGTGCCGTTACGCTCGAACTTCACCTCATCCATGAGCTGATTGATCAGGTAGATGCCGCGCCCGTGATTGGAGTAAACGTTTTCGCCGTTGCAGGGATCGGGAAGGGCGAAGGGATCGAAACCGGAGCCGGGATCGCGCACGACGATCAGCATGCCGCGCTCTTCGTCGCATCCTACACAGCACTGGACTTTCTTGGTGGGATCGTTCTTGCAGCCGTGAATAATAGCGTTGGCCAGGGCCTCGCGGAGCGCGGTCTCGATCTCGAACTCTTTGCCGGCGGAGCACTCCAGCCCGCGCGCCATCTCCATGATGCCTTCCACGACCGGACTGATGGCCGTGGGATCGGCGTTAAGCGTGACCTCAATGCGTATCATCAGTTTGGAGCGATCGAACTCCACGATAGGAAGGCCGGACGTCATGGCATGTCCCCACGTGAGACGTGTGGCTTACTTTTACAGAAAAGCCTTGGCGGGTCAAGCGAGAAAGCCAGAGGTGACCTTCACCGCGGCGCGCCGACCGGGCATGAAGACGCTGTTCGCTGTTCGGTTCTCGCCTTTCGCCAGAGTGAGGTCAGGCGAATCGGGAGGAGTGACAACAGTAAGCGAACCTGCTGCATGCTCTCCAGAAACTGCGGTGCATTTACCATGCAGTAATACTTAGGCGGTAGTAGTTCGTCAATAGCGGTCATTTTTCGAAATCCAGTCGAAAAGGCTCCACTTACGTGGCATGGGTCCTTTGTAAGCGGTTCGCCAATCGGAATGGGAACAAAGTTTTTACAACAATCAGCTTGTTTGCTGTTGACTTAGGCGACAATGTTAAGTATGTTGAGGCGTACCATAAGCAGTCAAACCTGTGTTGATTCTCCTGCCCCTCCTGGTTTCCCAATTGGGGTTTCAACCACGCATGTCGCTTGGGGTGCGCAATTCCGTTCGACTCTGAACTCATTTGATGCTCGTCGCGCCTGATATTGTGCTCTGTTCGTCAACGGATCGGCTTTCTATAGTGCTGATCTCCGCTCCGACGTTCCCGGCACACAGGCGAGTAAAGCCCTTGAGTTCGCAACCTTCTTGGCCAATGAAAAGCAGACCCCGAAGTCCCGCGATGCCCAGATAGCGGTGGGACTGTGGGGAGCTAAAACGTAAATCCCAGAAGCAGATGATAATAAGGAGATACAAATGAAGAGAGGTTTCTTGCTAGTGCTTGCCGCAATGGTAATCCTAGCGATGGCAATCTGTGGCTTTGCTCAGTCCCAGGACTCGCAGGTCAAAGGCAACATTATCGCTCCGCCCAGCACCCTTGGCTTGGTTCCTGGAGTTAAAGCGCGGACGAAACTATATATTGTCAAGCCCGACGTCAACCACGAAAACAGCCCGCCAGCAGGTGCTGAGACCCCTGGCTCCATCGCCTGCATCTACGGCGTGACGCCGCCGACCACGGGATGTCCCAGAAGCGGCTCTCCGGTTGCCAGTGGTGGGGCGCATGCCATCGCCGTTGTGGACTACGGCCACAACAGTACACTACAAGCCGATTTCAACACCTTTAACACCGAATATGGGTTGCCGGCCCAGACCCTGCAATTTATCTGTGACTGCGGCTCTTGCCCGAGCAGCGACGGAAGCGGCTGGGACGTAGAGACGGCGCTGGACACCCAGTACTCCCATGCCATGGCGCCCCAGGCGCAGATCATTGTGGCGCAGTTTTGCAGTGATCCATTTGCGGGCGGCACCAGCGCGGCCGAGTACCTTGCTGGGCAGGCTGTAGCAGCGGCTGGCGGCGGCGAAGTCTCCAACAGCTTTGGCTACGGCGGAGAATTCGACGGCGAATTGAGTTATGACCAGTACATGAACACGACGACGGTCGTCTACTTCGCCTCGGCTGGCGACTCGGGCCTGGGTCCGGATTACCCCAGCGTATCGCCGAATGTAGTCTCTGCCGGCGGCACGACCGTCATTCGCAGCAGCGGCCAATTCCAAGGAGTTGAGCACTGCTGGGACGGTAGCGGCGGTGGCATCAGCACCATGGAGCCTGCGACGCAGTACCAGTTCCTCATCAGCAATCTTGTCGGAACGCACCGTGGCACTCCCGATTGGGCGGCTGACGCCGATCCCAGCTCCGGAGTCGCGATGTATTCCACCACGGGATGCGGCGGCTGGTGTCAGGTGGGTGGCACCAGCGTCTCCTCTCCTACGCTGGCCGGCATTACCAACGCAGCTGGCAGCTTCTTGGAACGTACTGGGACTGAACTCCAGAAGACCTACCTCTATTACAAGAATCCAGGGCTCTATCACATTATTTTCTACGACGTGACGGTAGGCAACAACGGTGCGCCGGCCAAGCTGGGCTGGGACGAGTGCACCGGTCTCGGCTCCCCGAGAAAGCCGCTTACTGGATTCTGATCTGGCCTGATTGAAAGCCTGCTGTTTTCCGAGGCCCCGCCAAACGGCGGGGCTTCTTTCTTGGATCGCAACTGAATTCGCCGGCGATTCTGCAGGATGAACAGCGCTCAATCGAGATATTCAGGGTCGCGTTTCCAGCCCGTCATCATGGAATAGAAGTTGTTCCAGCCATGCAGCAGCACCATGATGAGGTGTCCCGGGATGAAGGCCACAAATCCGCACATCGCGACAAAGTGCCAGATGCGCGCCAGACGAAAGCCGCCCAGCATCCACGTCAACCACCAGAACTGCACAGGCTTGTACATCACCAGGCCGCTCAGGAACGACACTGCGCCGAAGAAAATAGTTGCAGTGTAGGCGAGCTTTTGCAGCGGGTTGTACGCGGCTTCGACCGGCGGCTTCTTGCCGAACAGGAAGTAATGCCGCGCCATTGGCCACACGCCTTTAATGTCGCGCGGCATAAACAGCACCTGACGCCAGTGGCCAGTCACGACCTGATAGACGACATACATGAGGCCGCTGCCGACGAAGATCCACATGAAAGTGAAGTGCCACTGGATGGCGCCGGCGAGCCAGCCTCCCAGGGTGATTCCGGGCGGCGGGACCCAAAAGTTCTGCTGCGGAATCTTCGGCCCGAAGCTGGGAAAAGCGCGAAATATGCGCAGCCCGCTGGTGATAAGCACGAACACGGCGACCGCATTCAGCCAATGGGCCACGCGAACAACCCACGGATGCTCATAGGCAACGGTAATCGTGTCCGGCTTCTTGCTCTCGTTGCTGTCGACTATGGCCGCACTCGTCGCCATGCTTCACAGTCCTCCGTACCAGTCGTAACCCTGATCTTCCCAATAGCCGCG